>CALWNI010000074.1 GCA_944382775.1 uncultured Allofournierella sp. | reverse complement strand
CCGGAGAATATTGTTGTAGTTCACACTCGGAAATAAAGCCAAGAAGACCAAAGGTGAGAAAGCTGCAGCTGATGCGTAAAGGATATTTGAAGCGGATGTGAGTTGTTGTTTTCTCTAATTCTGTAAAAACATAATTTAAAAGATATTTTGAAAATGAAGCATATAAATAAGGATTTTTATCAGAAGATACATACTGAAAGAAATTGTGCTGACTATGATATGTTTGCAAAATACTATCGAGCAAATTGCATAGGTCGTTGAGAATAGAATGGGGAGCACAACAAGATGCTTGAAGCTTTTCATAGCGAATATGAGCCATTTCAAGCATATTGCAGATAATATTATCAGCCAATTTATATTTATCGGAATAATGAGAATAAAATGTAACACGGCTTGTTTGTGATATTTCGCAGATTTGTTTTATGGTTATTTCTTCAAACAAATGCTGGGAAAGAAGATGGATAAGGCTTTGCTTTAGGTTTTGTTTTGTTTTAATAATTCGCTTATCTTCAGACATGAAAACACCCTAATTAAATTTAGTTTAGTAGTTTTAAATTTGGAAAATATTACATTAAAATAAAATATTAAAAAAGCTCCGTTAAAATATAGGATATAGAGAGCATAGACAGAATGGTTATGCATTACAAAAGGAGTGATTTTTTTGAAAAATTCGATTAAACGTATTTTGAGAAAAAGTGATATTAATCGATATATACAATATTTGTGTCAGCAAGAAAAAGCAATGCATACACAAAAGAAGTATGCCAGAGATTTAATGGCTTTATTAGCATTTTTGCCAAATGGAATTTGTGAAAAAGAAGTTTTGCTAACATGGAAAAGTTATCTTTGTGAACAATTTGCTCCGAGTACAGTAAATTCTATGATTGCAGCTTTGAATGGATTTTTATCTTTTCAAAATTGGAATGATTTAAGGATAAAACCCCTTAAAATACAACAAGTTTTATTTTGCCAAGAAGAAAAAGAGCTGACAAAACAAGAATATCAAAGATTGGTGAAAGCGGCACAAGGAATAAAAAATCAACGATTGGCTTTGGTTTTGCAAACGATTTGCTCTACGGGAATTCGTGTTTCAGAACTTAAGTTTATTACTGTAAAAACAGTTGAAACAGGAAGAGCCGAAGTGGTATGCAAAGGCAAGCGCAGAATGGTGTTTTTACCGGATAAGTTATGTGCCCGATTAAGAAAATATTTACATAAAAATAAAATAAGTTCAGGACCGATTTTTATTACGAAAACCGGAAAACCATTGGATCGCAGTAATATCTGGAGAGATATGAAAAGTATTTGCAAAAGAGCAAAAGTTTCACCACAGAAAGTATTTCCGCATAATTTAAGACATTTATTTGCACGCACATATTATTCTGTAGAAAAAGATATTTCTCGTTTAGCTGATTTATTGGGACATACAAGTGTGACAACCACAAGAATTTATATGGTAGAAAGCGGTGCAATACATGCACAGCATATTGAACGCTTGGGGTTGATTATCACATAATTTCAATTATGTGGTGCTTATAGGGGGTGTAATGTAGGAATATTATACCACATAATTTCAATTATGTGGTCATTTATAAAAATATACAAGACAAAATTTATTGAATTTTATCTTAATATTTATCGTAAAAAAGTACCTTTATAAAAATGAACTCAATTTTTATAAGTTTAAAACCAAAAAATGGGTCTTTTTTATTTTTGGGCAGCACAAAACAGACTGGAAAAGAAAATTTGCTTTGCCAGTCTGTTTGTCATGCCATTTTTTATTAAAAATATTTTGAGAAAACAAGCAAATCATATGACACTGCTTGTTATGACCACATAATTGAAATTATGTGGTGTGAAATGAATTGTAACAATTAGAAAATAGCAATTTAGGGTGTACTGTAAATGTATAGCAAAGGATAAGTGTTTATTATGACGGTACTACTTAGTATTGCAATAATATTGTTAGTCAGTATCTGCTTTATCTTATATTATCGCCAAAAGAAGTATAAAGAGCATTTATTACAAGCGTGTTATAAAGATTTATTAACAGGTGGATATAATGGCTTTTATTTAAAAGAACAATTACATTCTGAATTGAATCGGGATAAAAATAATGCAGCACTAATTGCAATTGACATTAATATGTTTCAGGAGATAAATGAAATATATGGAGTGCAGACAGGAGATAAAATTTTAAAAAGTATGTTTTATGTATTGCAAGAACATAGTAAAAATAATGGTTTTGTAGTACATATGAGAGCCGATGAGTTTATGCTTTTGCGCTTTTATGATACCATTGATCAATTAAACCAATGGATGGAATTGATGATTCAAGAGATAAACCAGAAAATTGAAACACATACAAAAATTTATGTGGCAATTTCTTCTGGGATTTATTTGATTGAAGAAATGAATCATGCAGTGGAAAAAATGTGTGATTGTGCAAATGCGGCCCGAACCATTTGCAAAAAGCAACAGAAAAAATATTTGTATTTTCATGAAAGCATGCGAAAAATTTCGATTGCGGAAAAAGAGCTGGAACAAACCATTGAAAAAGCAATTGCAAAAAAAGAATTTTGTGCATGGTTTCAACCGAAATATAATGCACACACAAAACAGCTTATCGGTGCAGAGGCTTTGATTCGCTGGAATAAACCAGATGGGACACTTGGAATGCCGGCACAGTTTATTCCTGTATGCGAAAAAAGCGGAAAAATTTTAAACATTGACCGGTATATGTTTGAGTATGTATGCAGTAATTTGAGCCGCTGGATTAAAAAAGGATGGAAGCCGGTTCCTATATCAGTAAATATGTCACGCGCATATTTAGAAAATAGAGATGTTATACAGTATTTGGTTGATACAATAAAAAAGTATAATGTTCCAGCAAAGTACTTGAATTTAGAAATTACCGAAAGCAGCATGATTGAGCGAGAAGAAATTTTAGCTCAACTGGTGGAACAAATGCGCAGCATTGGATTTGGTGTATTGCTGGATGATTATGGGGCGGGATACTCCTCTTTAAAATCGTTAAACTTAATGAATTTTGACAGTATAAAAATTGATAAAAGTTTTACGGATACCATTGGAACAACAAAAGGAAACAACATTGTTCAGCATACTATTTTTTTGGCACACAGTTTGGGAATGAAGGCAATTGCAGAAGGAGTAGAAACAGAATTACAATATCAATTTCTGTGTAATTGCAACTGCGATTATATTCAGGGATATTATCTTTCAAAACCAATGCCGATAAAAGACTTTGAATGTATGCTAAAAGAAGAAGGCTAAATACAGCGCTTTCTCTGGTTGATGTGGGGGGAGAAAGCGCTAATTTTTTGAATAAAAAATATGTTTTTAATTTAATAAATTTTTTTTGAAAAACATGTTGACAAATAGAGAATATGGAGTTATAATAATGAAGCTGTCAGAT
>CALWNI010000073.1 GCA_944382775.1 uncultured Allofournierella sp. | reverse complement strand
GCATGAAATGATTTGAGCCCCGTTTCCGGGGCTCTTTTTTGTTAGGGACGGGCCTTTATTGACCGCTTACGTTTTATCTTTTAGAGTTGGCTCAAAACACATAATTGTTGCATTAATAAAAGAGAGGCGTATCATTATTAAGTGATACACCTCTCTTTTATTAATATAAATACTATTGTAAAAATTCAGAACTAATAGTGGTTGTTACTACTTTTTTAATATACTCTAGATCAAATCCTGGAAAATTTATTTTTACACCATGTGTCTGGGCAAGTTCGTCCGTATAATCATCCATGAGATATATTCTTATATTTGCATAGTTTTTTTCATAGTGGTTTACTGTTGGAATTAATTTTGGATTTTTAATTCTAGTAACATATGCTCCATTCTCACTTTCACTTTTCTCAATTGTAAATGTTAAAATGGCACCAATCATCGTATCCGCTGTGGATTGCGCATTTAAAAAATTGCCTAAAGAATATGCTACCAGTGTTTTTCTTCCATCTTCTGTTTCAATCCAACTTGCATTTTGAATCACATGAGGATGTGTTCCGATAATCACATCAGCTCCCCAGTTTGCAATCCTATTCGCTAGATTAATCTGATTTTGAGTAACCTCATGACTTCCTTCAACACCCCAATGCACGCTTACAATGACAACATCTGAATTCTGACGCGCTAATTTAATCTGTTTTTCCATTGTATCTAATTCATTGGTATAAATAACATTGGCTACTGCATCTGTCGGCGTTTTGATTCCATTTGTATGTTCTGTATAAGACAGATATGAAATTTTTACCCCATTTTTCTCTTGTATTATAATTTCATCATAATTTTCTTCACCCTTGTAAAGTCCACAAATGATTGTATCATCCGGCATATTGTGCCAAAAATCTAACGTTGCTTTAAGTCCTGCTGCTCCTTTATCATAAGTATGATTATTAGAAAGGTTAAACACCCGAAAGCCCAAATCATAGAGTATTCGTCCCATATCACCAGGAGTAGAAAAACAAGGGTATGTGCTTGGTTCTATCGTATCCGTTATCAAAGTTTCTTGATTAATCCAGTTAATATCAAATTTTTTGTAAAATGACTTTAATGGTTCATAACAATATGAAAAATCATATCCATCATTTCCAGCCAATTCTGCTCTTTGTTTTGCTTGTTCATATATTCCATTATGAATTAAGTTATCTCCCGTTGCAGAAAATTGTATCGATACTGATTTTGGCGTTGGCAATGGAGTAGGGGAGGGAATTGATATCTCATTATCGCGAAAACTATTTTTATTGTTATGCAATTTTACTTGCAGAAAACCACAAAATACAAAACCGCTAATTAGAATACTTGCGCCAAGCAAGAATATATGTTTTTTATTCATATCACAGCAGAGATTTCATTAAATCTTTCATGTTATACAAACCATTTTGTTTGTTACTCAAAAACACAGCTGCATTCACTGCACCATTCGCAAATACTGTACGAGATCCCGCACTATGTGATAATGTAATCACTTCATCCGGTCCACAAAATAAAATTTCATGGTCTCCCACAATGCTTCCACCACGAATTGCATGCAATCCAATTTCATGTGGATTACGCTTTTGGCGAACCGAGTGACGATCATATACATAATGATACGGTTCATCTACCGCTTTATTAATTTCATCTGCTAATAATAATGCCGTTCCACTAGGAGCATCCAGTTTATTGTGATGATGCTTTTCCACAATTTCAATATCGTAGTCTAAGCCTAAAGCTTGTACTGCTTTCTGTGCAAGTTCTGCCAAAAGGTTAATTCCCATCGACATATTCGCACTTTTGAAAACAGGAACCGAGTTGCTTACCTGATGAATTAATTCCTCACATTCTTCATCCAATCCAGTAGTACATACAACACATCCCATATTGTGTTTTTCACAATATTTTAATGCTGATTTTGTTGCATTGGGAGTAGAGAAGTCAATTACAACATCTGCTTTTACAGCTAATTCTTCTAAACTAGCCGCTACTGGAATTGCTCCGCTGTAAGAAGAAATGTCAACCCCTCCAACAACTTTACAATCATCTCGATTTGCAATTAATTCGCATAGAACTTTCCCCATTCGTCCATTGATTCCTTGAATAATTATATTTGTCATTTTAACTCTCCTTTTCACAGAACTACCCGGTACATAATGATGTACCGGGTAGTTGCACTCAAATCAGATTTGCATTTTTCAATGCCGCTTCAATTTTGTTAAGATTATTATCATTGGTGCAAACTAACGGTAAACGACATTCACCAACTTTCCAACCAAGCATATTCATTGCAGCTTTTACAGGAATGGGATTTACATCGCAAAACATTGCATTGCTTAACTCTAATAACTGCAGTTGCAGTGCACAGCTATCTTGCGTTTTTCCATCAAACCATAATTGACAAAGCTGATGCATTTGAGAAGGTGCTACATTTGCTACCACCGAAATAGCGCCTTTTGCCCCTAGAGAAAGCATCGGAACAACCTGATCATCATTTCCAGAATAAATAGGCAATTCATCTCCACACATTGCAGCAATTTCTGCTACTTGACTAATATTTCCGCTGGCTTCTTTAATACCGCAAATCAAAGGGTTCTTTGCCAACTCTTTTGCCGTTTGAGGAAGAATGTTAACACCGGTACGAGAGGGAACATTATAAATAATGGCCGGAATGCCTGCTGCATCTACAATAGCATTAAAACTTTTGACCAGACCATCTTGGCTTGTTTTGTTGTAGTAGGGAGTAACCAATAAAAGTGCATCTGCGCCACTTTCTGCCGCTTTTTTTGACATCATAATTGCATGAGTCGTATTGTTTGAACCAGTTCCTGCGATTACAGGAACTCGACCGCAAACCGTTTTCACCACTTGCCGGATACATTCGATATGCTCTTCATCATCTAATGTTGCAGATTCACCGGTAGTACCGCAAACAACAATTGCGTCTGTTCCACTTTCCACATGAAATTCCGCTAATTTATTTAACTCTTCAAAATCTACAGTTCCATCCGATTTCATTGGGGTAACAAGCGCAACTGCGCTACCAGTAAAAATCAGTTGTTTCATGGTCATATTCTCCTTTGTGATATTTAATCAAAATATCCCTTTGCTGCCAGAAGTTCTGCTAAAAGCACACTTCCACCTGCTGCACCGCGCAATGTGTTGTGCGACAAACAGACAAATTTGAAATCATATTGCGTATCTTCACGTAAACGTCCTACCGAAATCGCCATTCCGTTTTCCAGATTACGATCTAATTTCGTTTGCGGCCGATCGTTCTCTTCAAAATAGTGTAAAAATTGTTTTGGGGCACTGGGCAAATTTAACCGTTGTGCCTCGCCAACATAATTTTCCCAAAGCGATAAAATTTCCTCTTTCTTTGGTTTTTTTTCAAAACGTGCAAAAACAGCTGCCATGTGTCCATCTGAAACCGGAACACGCAAACATTGCGCAGTAATAGAAGGAGTATTCGCATGAACAATGACATCCCCCTCAATCTGACCCCAAAGCTTCAAAGGCTCTTGTTCACTTTTTTCTTCTTCTCCTCCAATATAGGGGATACAATTATCAACCATCTCAGGCCAAGTGGTAAATGTTTTGCCCGCTCCAGAAATCGCTTGATATGTACATACTAAAACATCTTTTAATCCAAACTCTTCGCGTAGGGGGTGCAATGCCGGAACATAACTTTGTAGGGAACAGTTTGATTTTACTGCAACAAATCCTCGTTTTGTTCCTAAGCGTTTGCGTTGTTTCTCAATAATTTGTAAATGTTCCGCATTAATTTCTGGAACAACCATAGGAACATCTTCTGTTAATCGATGTGCACTGTTATTGGAAACCACGGGACATTCGGCTTTTGCATATGCTTCTTCTAAATTTTTGATTTCATCTTTCTTCATATCTACTGCGCAAAAAACAAAGTCAACGCTTTTGGTTATCTCTTCAACATTGGTTGCATCCAAGACAATCAACTTTTTTGCTTGCTCGGGGATGGGAGTAGACATTGCCCAACGATTTGCAACAACTTCTTCGTATCTTTTTCCAGAAGAACGAGGAGATGCTGCAACAACTACTAACTCAAACCATGGATGATTCTCAAGCAATGAAACAAACCTTTGCCCAACCATTCCGGTTGCACCAACAATACCAACTTTATATTTTTTCATATTTGCTCGTATCCTTTCTTCACAGGTTTTTATCTTAAACAGCTATACCTTTAGCATTGATGTTGTATGAATATATAAAACTGCCTTGAAAATCCACACTATATGCAATATAATAAATTAGATAAGTTGTATTTATATACTAATATTTCTTTAAACCTTTAGTGTATAAAACTGCTTTTTATCTCATTAAATATAACATTGCCATGTAGTAATGTCAATTATAAAGAGAGGCAACATTTTTATGCAAAAAAAAGATTTCTGGTTTGATTTGCCACAAGAACAAATTGCCCAAGAACCATGCAGTCCGCGTGATGCTGCACGTTTAATGTGTTTAAATCGTAGCAATAATGAAATTCATCACAAAACCTTTTCTGATCTTGTTGATTTATTAGATGCAGGGGATCTTTTAGTTGTTAATAACTCTAAAGTTTTACCTGCTCGTCTTATTGGTGAAAAAGAACATACTGGAGCTGTATGTGAACTTCTTTTGCTTAGACAAGAAAAGAATGATATTTGGGAATGTTTGGCTAAGCCAGGTAAGCGATTAAAGCCTGGCATGCGTATTTTATTTGGTGATGGATCTCTCATCGCAACTATTTTAGAAACAAAGGAAGACGGCAATAAGTTTGTAGAATTCACTTATGATACACAAACACTATATGAAAAGCTAGATGCTTTTGGTCGTATGCCTTTACCACCTTATATTACAACACAATTGGAAGATCAAAGCCAATATCAAACTGTTTATGCCAAAGAGTTGGGTAGTGCTGCTGCACCTACAGCCGGGTTGCACTTTACTCCTGAATTACTAAACAAGTTGCAAGAAAAGGGGATAGGGTTAGCAGAGGTTACGCTGCATGTTGGATTGGGCACATTTCGTCCAGTAAAAGAAGATGATATTACCAATCATTTAATGCACTCTGAATGGTATAGTATAAGTGAAGAAACTGCTCAAAAAATTAACGAAACCAAGGCATCTGGCCATCGTGTAATTGCAGTTGGAACCACAAGTTGCCGAACTCTTGAATCCGTAGCCGCTAAATATGGTGAAATTCGAGCCTGTAGCGGTGATACTAGTATCTTCTTGTATCCTGGCTGTGAATTTCACTGTTTAGATGGTCTGATTACTAATTTTCATCTTCCTGAAAGCACATTAATTATGCTTGTAAGTGCTTTCTATGGATACGAACGCACTATGACTGCATATAAAACTGCTGTAAACGAAGGGTATCGTTTTTTCAGTTTTGGTGATGCTATGCTAATTCTCTAATTATATAGTTTATTCGGAAAGGAATCTATTTTATGCCTTATCGTTTAATAAAAACGGAACACAATGCCCGTCGTGGTGAGTTTGAAACTGTGCACGGTACTGTACAAACACCTGCCTTTATGAATGTTGCTACTGCCGCAGCGATTAAAGGCGGTCTTTCAGCACATGATCTAAAAGAAATTCGTTGCCAAGTAATGTTATGTAATACCTATCATTTGCATTTACGTCCTGGCGATAAACTTGTGGCCGAAATGGGAGGATTGCATAAATTCACTCGTTGGGATGGACCTATTCTGACAGATAGCGGCGGATTCCAGGTTTTCAGTCTTTCCAAGTTGCGTAAAATTAGCGAAGAAGGTGTAACCTTTCATTCTCACTTGGACGGTCATAAGATTTTTATGGGCCCCGAAGAGAGTATGCAAATTCAAGCTAATCTTGGTTCTACTATTGCAATGGCTTTTGATGAGTGTGTAGAAAATCCAGCTGAACACGATTATTCAAAAGCCAGTTGCGACCGCACAGTACGATGGTTAAAGCGTTGCAAAACCGAAATGGATCGTTTAAAGCACGAAGGCCTTGCTGTGAACCCTGATCAGTTGCTTTTTGGTATTAACCAAGGCTGTACTTACGAAGATTTGCGAATCGAACACATGAAACAAATTGCTGATTTGGATTTAGACGGCTATGCTATTGGTGGTTTAGCTGTTGGAGAACCAGCAGAAGACATGTATCGAGTAATTAGCGCGGTAGAACCTCATATGCCTAAAGATAAAATTCGATATCTGATGGGGGTTGGTACTCCCGGTAATATCATCGAAGCAGTTTATCGTGGTGTAGATTTATTTGATTGCGTTATGCCAAGTCGAAATGCGCGCCATGGACATCTAAACACATGGAGCGGTGTAATCAATATCAAGAACTTAAAATACGCAAAAGATGAGCGCCCCATTGATCCAGAATGTGATTGTCCAGTATGTCGTAATTTTAGTCGCTCTTATTTAAGACATCTATTTAAAGCTGATGAGATTCTCGGAATGCGTCTGGGCGTTATGCACAATCTTTATTTCTATAATCGGTTAATGGAACGGATTCGTGAATCTTTGGATTCCGGTACCTTTACGGAATTCCATGATAAATATGTTACTCTGTTAGATCAGCGCATTTAATAGACTTGCATATTCACTTAAAATCCGTTATACTAAAAATACTACTTGATTTATGCGAGAGGGGATTATTAACACATGCAACTACATCTTCTAGCCACTGCTACAGACGCTAACACATTAGCTACCACCATCAGTCCTTTGGTTATGATTGGTGTTATGGTTTTGTTTATGTGGCTTTTTATCTATCGTCCGCAAAAAAAGCAACAGCAAAAAGAAACTGAAATGCGCAATTCTTTAGAAATCGGCGATGAAGTTACAACTATCGGCGGTATTATTGGCCGTGTTATCGCTATTAAAGAAGATACTTTCGTTATGGAAACAGGTAGCGACCGTACAAAAATCCGTTTTCGTCGCGCAGCTATTCAATCCATTGAAAAATTAAACATGGATTCCAATCTGCAAAAATAAATACAATCATAAAAAAGCACCTCCATGCATAACATTACAGCATGGAGGTGCTTTTTTATGCCTAAAACAACACATTATCAAAAAACAAAATCGAGTTATTCTAGCATTGGTTATATTTTGTACGCAGCTATCATCGGTATTATCATTACATTTTTATTTTTATTATTTTGTGCGTGGCTATTCACAATAACCAGGCTCTCTCCTTGGGTAGCAGTTCCTCTTTCTACTGCAGCTGTATGCATTGGAAGCTTTGTAAGTGGATACATTCTGGCGCAAAAGTTAAATAAAAATGGATTGTTTTGTGGGCTATGTTTTGGAATTTTTTATTTTACTTTATATTTACTAGCTGCATTGTTAAACAAACAATTTGATTATACTGCATTCGCTTGTATCAAACTTGTCTGCTATACATTGTCCGGTTGTATTGGTGGGTTCTGTGGAATTCTTTTTAATGAACATGCCGCAAGGAAAAGACATTTACATTAAACCATAATTTTAATAACGAATGAGGTTAAAATCATGTGGACGTATCGTAATAATGTACAATTAAACACTACTTCTTCCGCAAGTACTCCTTTTAAATCAACTACTTCTTTAACAAATATCAATAGTGTAATTATGTCCAAGCGCAATAGAAACTCAGTTCAGTATCAGGGCACAAGATATAATTTTTTCGTTTTAAAGTTAATTTCTTTTCTATATGTTTTGGGCATTTTTACAGGTACATTCGTATGTCAATTTTGTAATTCACAAATACTAAATTATCTAAAACACTACACAACATCTACCGTTGCTCGTTTTACAGAAAAACAATACCTAATTGTTTTTTCTACGGGATTTTTGTCTTTGTTCTTTCAATTAACATTGATCGTTTTATCCGGATTATGTGTGTTAGGTATTCTCTTTATTCCAGGTATTTGCTTTTTAAAAGGAATTGGCACAGGCTGTTTTTTCTCTTTAATTTATTTAGAATTTGGTTTTGCAAAAGGGCTTTTTCTGCAAATTCTTTTCTTTTTGATTCCTGAAATAATGGGTGTTATTCTTGTATTTTCAATCAGTTTAATGTCCTGGAATGTATCAAAGAATTTGTTTAATGGATGTTTTCGTATACCACACAATAAACTATCCGAGTATTTTAAAAAAATGTTATATCGGTATATCAAACTATGTTTATTTTGTAGCTGCCCCTGTACAATTTCTATCTTATCAGCTTTTATTTTTTCACCATTATTTTGAGTCATCAACCAAAATCAAATCTTCTGGTATAGTTGCCTCTGTTAATTCAGCATCTTGAATTTCTTCCACGTTTTCTATAGATTGGCTACGCCAACTTTCTGCCGGTTTATGGCTAAACTCCATAGTAGACAGGGGAGTTGAACTTGCAGCTTTTCGCAATTTTTCTGCATTGATATGTGTATAAATTTCTGTTGTAGAAACATGCTCGTGTCCTAAAATTTCTTTTAGCTCTAACATATCCACATTTCCATGGCGATACATTAGTGTGGCAGCTGTATGTCTTAGTTTATGAGGAGAATATCCTTTTCCAGATAAATTAGCTGTTTTCAAACACTGTTCTACAATTTGTTCTACGCGTCTAGTTCCAATACGTCGGCCTGTCTTTTGGGAAACAAATAAAGCTTGCGGATCTTTTAGATTGGATAGTTTTGCACGCGCATCACAATATTGCTGTAAAGCATGTATACACGCTTGGTTTAAATAAACCAAGCGTTCTTTATTTCCTTTACCAATAATACGGATCGTATCTTCTTTAAAATCCGTCAAATTAATACCGACTAACTCGACCAAACGCATTCCACAATTCAAGAATAATGTAATAATGCAATAATCTCTCTCGTAAAAATCAGTTTGAATATTTTTTAACAAATCGATACTTTCTTCCAAAGAGAGATATTTCGGAAGAGCACGCTTTGTAGTTGGAATTGACACATCTTTTGAAGGATCATGTTCCAGACGATTTGATTTAACTGTCATATATCGAAAAAAACTTTTTACTGTACTAAGTTTTCTTGCACGCGCTGCTGGCTCATTTTGACGTTCATTTTTTAAAAAGAACAAATATTCATAAATTTCACTTTTTGTAATGGATGCAATAAACTGGGTATCAATACCAGTAATATTGATTTCATCAAAATGGACCTGATCACAAAGACCACGATAGCGCATTAAAAAACGGAAAAAGGTCCGCATATCAATATAGTATGCATTAACTGTTCGAGGCGATCGGTTTAAAATAGCGCCAAGATAATTTAAAAAATCTCGAACATCTTGTGGAATATCATCATAAGGCGAATGTTTGCCAGGATTTAATGGATTAATATATGTACTCATAAGCATACACTCCAAATTTTATAATTGTTTGCAAAAATTAAAAATAATCATAAATAAATCAATAATAAATCAATCTAATTGATTTATTGCAGAATCAATAAAAATTGACAAAGCACACATAAATGAAGAAAAGACCCTTTTTCGCTCTCCTGTATTTCGCTAAATTTTCATTTAGCGAAATAATATATTTGGGTTTTCCGAGTTCTCTTCTCTACAGATTCTAATAATTTTAACGTTAAAATAAACAAGTAAGACAAATAAATTGAATGCATCAATATATGTCTTACTTGTTTAGATCTACTTAATCAAATTGATTGCTTCACGAATATAATTGACACCAATTAATTCTATATCATTAAACTCGGAACTATCTAGTTGTTTTAAACCATGTTGTGGCACAATAACACGCGTGAACCCAATTCGTTTTGCTTCTCTTAATCGGTTCTCTAAAAATGTTACATTTCGAATTTCTCCTGCCAATCCAACTTCACCAATGGCTATGGTTTTATCACCTATGGGTTTATCCATTAACGATGATACCATTGCCAAACAAACTGCTAAATCACAAGCTGTTTCATCTAGATCCAATCCACCTACAATATTAATATAAACGTCAAGATTGCCAAAAAAATAACCAGCTCTTTTTTCTAATACTGCCAACAATAAATTAGTTCGATTAAAATCAAATCCACTTGCTGCACGTCTTGGTGTTCCAAATCCACTTTTTGTAACGAGCGCTTGAATTTCACTTAAGATTGGTCTTGTCCCTTCCATCGTACAAGCGACACAATTTCCACTAATCCCAAGTGGTCTGCCGTCCAATAGCATTTGTGATGGATTTTCAATTTCTGTTAAACCAGTTCCGGTCATATCGAACATACCAATTTCATTTGTAGAGCCATATCTATTTTTTACACCTCTCAACACTCGGTATGGAAGTGTTTTATCTCCTTCAAAATAAAGCACAGTATCTACAATATGTTCCATTACCTTGGGACCAGCAATTGCGCCATCTTTGTTTACATGCCCAACAATAAAAGTTGGAATTTCGCATCCTTTAGCTACAGCCAATAATCGTGCCGAACATTCTTTTACTTGTGAAACGCTTCCAGCTGAAGAAGATATATCTCCACAATGCATTGTTTGAATTGAATCAATAACCACTAAGTCAGGTTTCATTTGTTCAATTAATCCACAGATATCTTCAATCTCAGTTTCTGCAACTAAACTAATATTTTGTTGATTGACCTTTAGTCGATTCGCTCTTAATTTGATTTGCCTTGTAGATTCTTCTCCAGTTACGTAAAGAACTTGATGTTTGCCAGATATCGCTCCACATAATTGCAACAATAATGTGGATTTTCCCGCCCCTGGTTCTCCTCCTAACAAGACTACACTACCAACAACAATGCCTCCGCCAAGTACACGGTCTAATTCACTGATTCCAGTAACAATTCTACTTTTTTCTTCATCTGTACTAATATCCGATAATTTATCCGCTACTAGCTTAGTAATCGCAACAGATTTTATTCCTTGGGTTAATCGATTAGAAGATATTGATTTCGAATCCGTCATCACAACATCTTCTGTCATTGTATTCCATTCGCCACAAGATGGACAACGCCCCATCCAGCGTGGTGTAAATTCCCCGCAATTTGAACATACAAAAACTGTTTTTAATTTTCCTTCTTTCAAGTGTAATCCCTCTTTATTAATAACCAAAAATACCATTTAATGATTCATCGTTTATAATCCAATCATCTACATTAATTATCCGATATGCATCTTTTGTATCTCGTATATAAACTCGCGAAATACCCGCATTAATGATCATGCGCTTACACATAGAACAACTGTTAGCATTCTCTACATATGTTCCAGTAGACATATCAATTCCCACCAAATAAATTTCACTACCAATCATTTTATCTCGTGGTGCACTAATAATTGCATTTGCTTCCGCATGTACGCTGCGGCAAACTTCATAGCGTTCTCCTCTTGGAATTTTAAGTTGCTGCCGAATACATACCTTTAAATCCGTACAATTTTTCCGACCTCTTGGTGCACCTACATATCCTGTTGAAATAACCTCATCATTTTTTACAATAACCGCACCATAGTTTCTTCGCAAGCAGGTACCCCGTTGTAATACTATTTCTGCTAAATCTAAATAATAATTTATCTTATCTCTTCTTTCCACATCCATATCCTCCTAAATTAAAATCTATTTTTGTAATTATATCATATATCATCAAACTATAAAACAAAAAGCATCCACACATATGTGTGGATGCTTTCATGGAGGTGCTGACCAGATTTGAACTGGTGAATAAAGGTTTTGCAGACCTTCGCCTTACCGCTTGGCCACAGCACCATGTAGAAAAGCGGTTGTTGGTGGAAGTTACAGGGCTCGAACCTGTGACCCTCTGCTTGTAAGGCAGATGCTCTCCCAGCTGAGCTAAACTTCCACGTTGGAGCGGCTTACGAGGCTCGAACTCGCTACCTCCACCTTGGCAAGGTGGCGCTCTACCAGATGAGCTAAAGCCGCATAATTATGGTGCCTCCGATCGGAATCGAACCAATGACACGGGGATTTTCAGTCCCCTGCTCTACCGACTGAGCTACAGAGGC
>CALWNI010000072.1 GCA_944382775.1 uncultured Allofournierella sp. | reverse complement strand
CCTCTTGCAAAACATACTAGCTTTGAAATTGGAGGCCCGGCGGATTTGTTTTGCACCCCTGCAAATATTGAACAGTTGGTTCGCGCAGTTCAAATTTGTAAAAGCAACGCAATTCGATACTACTTTTTGGGTAATGGCTCCAATCTTTTATTTAGTGATGCAGGATTTCGCGGTGTGGTAATTTGCACAACTGAAATGAGCAATCAAATCTCAGTTACAAACACCTGTATTGTGGCAGATGCCGGTTGTTCTTTAAAATCCATTTGCCAAACAGCAGCTGAGCATAGTCTAACGGGTTTAGAGTTTGCTTACGGCATTCCCGGCAGCTTAGGCGGTGCTGTATATATGAATGCCGGTGCTTATGGCGGCGAAATGAAAGACGTATTGCTGCAAGTTGAGTGCTTAGATGATACAGGCACTATCCGCACCCTAAGCCTTGATGAATTGGAATTAGGTTATCGAACCAGCATTTTCGAGCGTACCGGATGGTGTGTTTTACGCGCTACCTTACAGTTAAAAGCAGGCGAATGCGGAATCATTCAAGCTACTATGGAAGAGTTGATGGATCGCAGAAGAGAAAAGCAACCATTAGAATACCCTAGTGCAGGAAGTGCCTTTAAACGACCTGTTGGTGCATTTGCCGGTGGATTAATCGATCAATGCGGACTGCGAGGTTTTCAAGTAGGTGGTGCTGCAATCAGTAACAAACACTGCGGCTTTATTGTAAATATGGGCAATGCCACTTGCCAAGATGTACTGGAGTTAGCACGCCAAGTTAGCGAGATTGTAGAAAAAGAAACCGGATTTAAACTGGAAAAAGAAATCCGCGTTGTAGAATAATCAATTGTTTGACCGGCTGCTTCAAGTGTAGCAGCCGGTCAAATAGTTCAATTATGTAAGGATTCAAAAAGCAAGGGGAAGAATAGGTATGGAACTACTTATAGTTACAGGCGTATCCGGTGCAGGAAAATCGCTTGCAGTAAATGCGCTGGAGGACATTGGATATTTTTGCATTGATAATATTCCTGCCGGTTTGATGCCTCGCTTACTTGATTTTGCGCTACAAGGTGAAACAATACTGGATAAGGTTGCAGTCGTTGTTGATATCCGCGGATGTCGTAATACCGCAGATGTCAAGAATGTTCTGACCAGCATAGATCAAAGGGATATTCCATATCAAATTTTATTTTTGGATGCATCTGATGATGTTTTAGCTCGCCGTTACAAAGAAACCAGGCGCATTCATCCGCTTTGTGTACAAGAAAACTACTCGATGGCCGAAGCAATTAAAGCGGAACGAGAAATTTTGTATCCGTTATTCGAACGAGCAAATTTTGTTATTGATACATCACTTTTATCGGCATCGCAAAATAAAGAGCGCATCTGCAAGCTTTTTTTACAGCAAAATCAACAAGCAATGGTCCTCACTATTATGTCATTTGGGTTCAAATACGGACTTCCCAAAGAAGCTGATATTGTTTTTGATGTTCGATGTTTGCCTAACCCATTTTATATTCCAGATTTAAAAGATAAGACCGGCTTAGATAGTGAAGTGGTGGACTATGTTATGCAATTCGAGCAATCCCAAAAACTTTTGCAGCATATTTCTAATCTGTTGGAATTTTCACTGCCTTTATATGTACAGGAGGGAAAAAGCCAACTAACCATTGCGATAGGATGCACCGGAGGCAAACATCGTTCTATTACGTTTGCTCGGAAAATTGCAGAATTTTGCCAAACACTAGGATACATTCCGGTACTATATCATCGTGATGAGAAGCGTGTCTTCTAAAAAAGAAAGGTTAACAAACTATGAGTTTTTCGCAAGATGTAAAAAATGAAATTGTACAAAAAAAGCTATCAAAACGTTGCTGTGCATTAGCTGCTAGCTATGGCATTGCCTGTTTTTGTCGCCAATTCGATGAAAACGGGATTAGCTTACAAACCGAATTGCTGGGTGTAGCACAATTTGCAAGACGTGTTTTTCAATTATGCGGCATTCCGGGGGAGATTATCACAAAAGAACGAACCAATGGTGTCTCGTATGAATATCGAATTTCTGAACCGGAAAATATTCAAAAGGTATTTGAATTATTTCATTGCACTCCGGAACAAATCAGTTTGCGAATTGATCCCACTCTTTTTACTTGTGGACAATGTGTAGGTGCATTTTTATCTGCGGCATATTTATGCTGTGGGACTATGACCGATCCTCAAAAAGAATACAATTTAGAGTTTTTAACTGCACGGCATAATTTGGCTCGTGATTTAGAAGGCATTTTAGCGGAACATGAATTTCGCCCTCATCGTACTTTACGAAAAGGTGTCAATGTAATTTACATTAAAGCAAGTGAAAAAATTGAGGATTTGCTTACCTTTATGGGTGCAGGAAACGCAGCAATGCAAATTATGGACCAAAAAGCAATTAAGGAACTGCGAAACAAAACAAACCGATTAACCAATTGCGAAACTGCCAATATGGACAAAACAGTAACTGCAAACGTACAAGTAATTCGTGCAATTAATTACTTAAAAGAAAACAATGCGTTTGACGCACTGAGCGAGCCTCTTCGTAAAGCTGCTGAACTCCGTTTAGAGTGGCCGGAACTTTCTCTGGCACAGTTGGCGCAAAAAAGTCCGGAACCCATTAGCAAATCAGGCATTTCTCATCGTTTGAAAAAGCTGGAGCAGGCAGCAAAAGAGTTGCAACAAAGGAGAATGAATGGCTGATACAACAAAAAACTTCACCCACCTTCATGTGCATACCGAATATAGTTTGTTGGACGGTGCTTGCAGAATTGATAAAATTTTTGATCGTGTAAAAGAGCTTGGACAAACTGCAGTTGCCATTACAGATCACGGCGTAATGTATGGGTGTGTTGAATTTTATAAGGCAGCCAAAAAAGCCGGGGTAAAGCCTATTATTGGTTGCGAAGTATATGTTGCAAACCGTACCCGTTTTGACAAGGTAAGTCGAATTGATGGTTCGCACCACTTAATTTTGTTGTGCAAAAATGAAACAGGATACAAAAATCTTATTAAGTTGGTATCCGCAGGATTCATTGAAGGTTTTTATTCAAAGCCGCGTATCGATAAAGAATTGCTGGAACAGCACCATGAAGGGCTAATTGCTCTTTCTGCCTGTTTAGCAGGCGAGGTTCCTCAAGCACTTTTGGCAGGGGATTATGAAAAAGCAAAACAAGTTGCTTTATATTATGATTCATTGTTCGGTCGTGGAAATTATTATATTGAAATTCAAGACCATGGCATTGAAGCGCAACAAAAAGTATTGCCCTTGTTGATCCGCTTATCCCGAGAAACAGGAATTCCTTTGGTTGCCACCAACGATTCCCACTATCTCACCAAAGAAGATAGTAAAATGCAAAGCATCCTAATCTGCATACAAACAGGAAAAACCATTCAAGATGACGATAAGTTGGAATTCGAAACGGATGAATTCTACCTGAAAAGTACAGAAGAAATGTATGACCTGTTTGCAATTGCCCCAGATGCCTGTGAAAACACCAATAAAATTGCCGATATGTGTAATTTTGACTTTGAATTTGGTGTTACAAAATTACCGTACTTTGTTGCGCCTAACGGTATGGATAATCAGCAATACTTTGAGAAATTGTGTTATGAAGGCTTGCAAAAACGTTACGGCTCTTCTGTTACGCAGGAAATGCAAGAGCGCCTGGCCTACGAAATTGATGTTATTAAACGAATGGGTTATACCAACTATTATCTTATCGTTTATGATTTTATAAACTACGCAAAGACCAATGGCATTCCCGTTGGTCCCGGACGAGGAAGCGGTGCCGGTAGTATTGCGGCATATTGCGTTGGCATTACTAATATCGACCCCATTCGCTATAACCTACTGTTTGAGCGTTTTCTTAACCCGGAACGTGTTAGCATGCCTGACTTTGACGTTGATTTCTGCTATGAACGCCGTCAAGAAGTAATTGATTATGTAAATAATAAGTACGGGCATAACCATGTTGCGCAGATTATCACATTTGGTACTATGGCTGCCCGTGCAGCATTGCGTGATGTTGGTCGAGTTCTCGGCATGCCATATGCAGCTGTGGACACTGTAGCCAAATTAGTTCCCATGGAACTAAAAATGACACTGCATCGTGCATTAGAGGTATCACCGGAATTAAAAAATCTATATGATAGCGATGAACAAGTAAAAGAACTGGTGGATACCGCAATTAAAATTGAAGGCATGCCACGACACGCCTCCACGCATGCAGCAGGTGTTGTAATTACTCCAGAAGCTACCGATGAATACGTTCCGCTGGCTTCTAATGATGGTATCCCTGTTACTCAATTTACCATGACAACCATTGAGGAGTTGGGTCTCTTAAAAATGGACTTTTTGGGATTGCGTACTCTTACGGTAATTCGCGATGCTGAAACCATGATTCAAAAAAAGAACCCTAATTTCTCCGTCGATTCTATGCTTTACGACGACGCGGCTACCTACAAAATGCTTGGACAAAGCGAAACCGAAGGTGTTTTCCAATTGGAAAGCAGCGGCATGAAACAGGTACTGTTAGGGCTTCAACCGCAAAACCTGGAAGACATCATTGCCTTAATCTCTCTGTATCGGCCGGGTCCCATGGATTCAATTCCGACCTATTTAAGAAACCGCCATGAGCCAGATAAAGTTCGCTATGCTGTTCCACAATTGGCACATATCTTAGACGTTACCAATGGGTGTATTGTTTATCAGGAACAAGTTATGCAGATTTGCCGTGAACTGGCAGGGTTTTCACTGGGACAAGCGGACTTGGTTCGGCGTGCCATGAGTAAGAAAAAGCATGATGTAATGGAGCGCGAGCGTCAACATTTTGTCTATGGCTCAAAGGAACCTGGCGCCGAGTGTGTTGGATGTATTGCAAACGGCATTGATGAAAAAAGTGCCAATGCTATTTTTGACGATATGTCCAGTTTTGCCTCCTATGCTTTCAACAAATCGCATGCTGCTTGCTATGCTTATGTTGCATACCAAACTGCATATTTAAAGTGCCATTATCCCAGTGAATTTATGGCCGCACTTTTGACCAGCGTTTTGGATAATACCGATAAGGTAATTGAGTATTCTGGAGAGTGTCAGCGTTTGGGTATTAAAGTGTTGCCACCTAATATCAACATCAGTGCGGGTGGTTTCACTGTTGACGAACGCAACATTCGATTCGGGCTAAATGCTGTTAAAAATGTTGGTCGAAACCTAATTGCTGCAGTTGTAAAAGAGCGTCAGCAAAAGCCATTTCAATCCTTGTACGATTTTTGTAAGAGAATGTATGGAAACGAGATCAATCGCCGTGCAATCGAAAGCCTAATCAAATGCGGTGCATTTGACGAAACCGGTGCCACAAGAAAAGCAATGCTCCAAAACATCGAGGGTATTTTAAAAAGTGTGGAAACCGATAGCAAGAAAAACATTGAAGGTCAATTGGATTTGTTTAGCCAGATGGGCAGTGATTCAGAGCAAAATGATTATCATATTCCTGCTCTTCCGGAATTCCCTGTAGCAGAACTGTTACAAATGGAAAAAGAGGTAAGTGGTCTGTATCTATCCGGGCATCCTCTTGATGCTTACCGTGAAATCATCAAAAATATATCTGCTTGCAAGATTAGTGAATTGACGGGAGATAATGCAAAAGCTTACGATAATAAAGTCATCAAAATTGTTTGCACGGTTATAAAAAGTAAATTTATGACCACTCGCTCAAACACAATGATGGCTTTCACTAACGTAGAAGATTTAAGCGGAACGATGGAAATTTTAATATTTCCTAAAATTTTGCTCAATTGCAGAGAATCGCTCAAAGAAAATCAGGTAGTTGTGGTAATTGGACGTGTATCTGTAAAAGATGACGAAGCAACCAAGATCGTTGCAGAAAATATTGTTCCTATTGAACAGTATACCGATAAACCTCTTGTTGCTGATACACCTATACCGCCTAAAAAACCACAAACACAGCGAAGTAGGGGACTTTATCTAAAATTGCCCAGCAAAGAATCTTCTGAATTTCATAAAACCGTTAATTTGCTTACCATATTTGAAGGTAAGTTTCCGGTTTATATGTATTTCGAAGATAAAAAGCAACTAACGGTAGCACCTCAAAATCTTTGGACTGTTGAAAACGATCTTCTATATAGTGAACTAAAGCGAATCTTAGGTGAACGCAATGTGGTTGTGAAATAAAACACAATTTTTCAAATTTTACGGCTTAGAAGGTACATGTTGCGTTGCATTCTTGTTTTTTACATGTTATAATTATGTCAAAGTTACAGTATTGTACTTGATTTTAGGAGGAGCTTACTATGTACAAGGAAATCAAAACCATCGGTGTATTAACCAGTGGCGGTGATGCACCCGGCATGAACGCAGCAGTTCGCGCAGTTGTTCGTACTGCACTAAGCAAAGGTATTAAAGTTATCGGCATTCAGCGTGGCTACAATGGTTTGCTCAATGGGGAAGTATACGAGATGAACCTTCGTAGTGTTTCTGAAATCATTCATCGCGGCGGTACTGTTTTGTATACCGCAAGATGCTTGGAATTTGTAACCGAAGAAGGTCAGAAGAAAGGCGCTGAAAAGTGCAAAGAACTTGGCATTGATGCGTTGGTTGTAATTGGTGGCGACGGTTCTTTCCGTGGTGCAAGAGCTCTTGCTAACTTAGGAATTCCTTGTATTGGTATTCCCGGTACCATTGACAACGATATTGCTTGCAGCGAATACACAATCGGCTACGATACCGCAATGAATACCGCGGTAGAAATGATTGACAAACTGCGTGATACCACCCAAAGTCATGACCGCTGCAGTGTTGTTGAGGTAATGGGCAGAAATGCTGGTTATATCGCTTTGAACGTTGGTATTGCTACCGGTGCATTGGCTATTTTGATTCCAGAGCGTCCTTATGATTTGGAGCATGACATCCTATCCCGCATGCAAAAAACACAAAAGACCGGCAAAAAGCATTTCATCGTTATTGTTGCGGAAGGTGTTGGCCATGCTCATGAGCTAGCCGATGAAATTCAAGCTCGCACCGGTATTGACTCCCGTGCTACTGTGCTTGGTCACGTACAACGCGGTGGTTCTCCCACCTTACGCGACCGCGTAACTGCATCCCAAATGGGTTACCATGCTGTTACATTGCTGGAAAAAGGCATCTTCAACCGTGTGGTTGCGGTTTCTGCTGATAAAATTGTTGATTACGATATCAATGTAGCTCTTTCTATGAAGAAAACAATCGATACTATGATGTTGGATGTTGCCAATACCATTTCGATTTAATCAAATTTAATTTTAAAAAGCCAATCCTTTTTATTGAAAGAGGATTGGCTTTTTTTGCACATTTTTTTCTCTATTTGAATATGATTGATACAAAAGATTGAACTTTAAAGAAAGTGGGCATCCTATGAAACGTGCGCAACTTATCACTCAAAAGCCAAAGCAGAAAAAAGCTAAGACAGTTTTTATTTCTCTCCTACTTATCATTTCATTCTCTTTGTATATACTATTTAAAATTGAATCAAAACTTTTGCCCCTTGCTCTTAATGTTGCAGAATACCAATGCAAAGCTCTTGCGGTATCAACCATACAAAAAACTTGCAACGATATTCTAAATGAACATGCCGAACAATACCAAAATCTTTACAAAATCCAACAAGATGATACCGGTAAAATCCAAAGTATTGTTGGGGATATGTTTCGAATTAATTCTTTGGAAGACACAATAATTGACAAACTAAATACAGAGCTAAAAAACACAACCGCACTAACCCTTACAATACCGGCTGGTTCAATAAGCGGTTGGTCGCTCTTCAACGGCTTAGGTCCACTAATTCCGATTAAAATTATTCCACTTTCTTTGGTATCCAGTGAACTTCAAAGTCAATTTTCTTCTTGTGGTGTTAATCAAACAAAATTTGAAGTTTTCCTGCATTTACAAGTCGATGTAGGTGCTGTACTAGCCGGAGTTTCTAACCCCATTCGGATCGAAAGTGATATATCGATTGCACAAATCATTATTGTAGGAGAAGTTCCTGTTGTATATAGTAACGCCTATTAAAACATACTATATTTTTCACACCATAGTATGATATAATAAACTATTAGCTTATGTATTTTGAGGTGATTGTTTTTGCAACTGGAACAAGCAGTACAGCGTATTAAAGAATTACGCCAAATTATTGAATACAACAACCAACTATACTACGATAAAGATGCTCCTGAATTAGAAGACTTTGAATACGATGCCCTTACACGGGAGTTAAAAGAACTGGAAGCCTTATATCCGGAACTCATCACTTCTGATTCACCTACACAAAAAGTTGGGGGAACGCCTTCCGGCAAATTTAGCAAAGTTCAGCACAGTGTAAAAATGGAAAGCTTGCAAGACGCTTTTTCTTTCCAAGAATTGTTTGATTTTGATCGTCGTGTTCGTAACGAGGGCATTACTCCTCAATATGTTGTAGAGGCCAAAATTGACGGTCTATCGGTTAGCTTGGAATATGAAAATGGTGTTTTTGTTCGTGGTTCTACGCGCGGTGATGGCCTCATCGGCGAAGATGTTACCGAAAATTTAGCCACAATCAAAGATATTCCTCACAAACTATCCAATGCGCCTGAATTTTTAGAAGTGCGTGGCGAAGTGTATATGCCAAAATCAGCTTTTGAACAGTTGGTGGAAGAGCAGGAATTGAACGATAAGCAGCCATTTAAAAATCCCCGAAATGCAGCTGCCGGTTCTCTGCGCCAAAAAGACAGCAAAATTACAGCCAGTCGAGGTCTCTCTATCTTTGTTTTTAACATCCAGCAACTTCGTGGTAAAACCATTACCACACATAAAGAAAGTTTGGATTATATCAAGGAGCTGGGTTTTCTTGTTTCGCCTCGTTACCAAGTCTTTAACTCCATGGAAGATGCTATCGAAGAAATCAAGGCCATTGGGGAACTGCGCGGAATCTTGCCCTTTGATATTGATGGTGCTGTTATTAAAGTAAATGATTTTTCACAGCGCAACCAATTAGGAAGCACTAATAAATTTCCTCGTTGGGCAATTGCATTTAAATACCCACCGGAAGAAAAAGCAACCGAACTGTTAGAAATTGATGTTACCGTTGGCCGTACCGGTGTTTTAACCCCTACTGCTGTATTTAAGCCCATCCAATTGGCTGGTACAACCGTTTCTCGCGCCATTCTTCACAACCAAGACTTTATTTCACAGCTAGATATTCGACTAGGAGATACCATTCTTGTGCGAAAAGCAGGGGATATTATTCCCGAGGTTGTTTCTGTTCTGGAGCACAAAGAAGGTTCCGAACCCTATGCAATGCCCCAGTATTGTCCCTCTTGTGGTTCTGCCGCGGTGCACTTAGAGGACGAAGCTGCACTTCGCTGTGTCAATCCGGAATGTCCTGCACAGGCTTTGCGCAACATCATTCATTTTGCAAGCAGAAACGCTATGAATATCGATGGATTGGGTAAAGCAGTTGCTGCTCAATTAATTCAGCATGGGTATGTGCATTCCGCTGCTGATATTTATACGCTTACAAAAGAACAGTTGTTGCAATTGGACAAGTTCAAAGACAAAAGCGCACAAAATCTACTGAATTCCATTGAACAATCAAAAGGCAACAATCTCGATAAACTACTTTTTGGACTGGGTATCCGAAACATTGGCGAAAAAGCTGCATCCCTTATTGCAGAAAAATTCCGTACAATGGACGCAATTAAAAACACCACCATTGAAGAAATTAGCCAAATCGATGGTTTTGGCTCTGTTATGGCACAAAGTGTTATTTCGTTTTTTGAAAGAGAGGGAACAAAAGACCTAATTGAACATTTAGAAAAATGCGGCGTTAACATGGAGTGGCATGGTGACGAAAAGACAAACAAGCTAGAAGGGCTCACCATTGTTGTTACCGGAACGCTTCCTACACTCTCTCGTTCAGAAGCCGAGGCACTGATTACACAAAATGGCGGAAAAGCCAGTGGTTCTGTTTCCAAAAAGACCTCCTACGTTTTAGCAGGAGAAGCCGCCGGCTCTAAGTTAACCAAAGCCCAACAACTCGGAATTCCCGTTATCGATGAAACAACCTTCTTAAATATGATTCAATAATAAAAACGGCACCAAGGCGTATACCAACAGCTTTGGTGCCGTTTTGTTCTATTTGGAGATTCTTGCACATATTCTTTTGATAAAAGGAGTGTGAAATAAAATGGACGAGTACTATAACGCAATCGAACGCTTACCACAACCATTTCGTTCAGCACTGATGCAGCTGCCCACATTTATGGCACAGCAAGTGCATGAAATTCGGATTCGAAGTGGACGACCTATTGTATTTTCTACCCCAAACGGTCAAGTTTTAGCTGAAAATCTTATTTCGAAAACACAACAAGCTCATTTATATACCAATCATGAGCAATTGCAAGAATGTTTTTATGGATTATGCGAACGCTCGGTTTACATCTATGAAAAACAACTCATTCAAGGCTTTTTTACGCTTCCCGGCGGACATCGCGTTGGTGTAGCAGGATCATTTCACAAAACCAAAGAAAATCTTTTAGGAATCCAAACTATTACTTCTTTAAATATTCGTATTGCACGTGCTATTTTTCAGCCATTACCACAAGAACTATCTTCTCATTTAGATACAGGCTTTCGCGGAATGATTATTGCGGGGGCTCCAGGAAGTGGGAAAACTACTTTTTTGCGCTCCATTTTAAAAGAACTTAGTAATCGTGGATTGAAAACGGTTGTAATCGATGAGCGCAGCGAGCTATTACCTTGTGGTTCTTGGGGAGTACCTTGTCACACGCCACTTCATTGTGATATTTTAACGGGTTGCGAAAAAGTATACGGAATGCAAATCGCTATTCGCAGCTTGGGACCACAAGTTATCGTTTGTGACGAGTTGGGTTCTCAAAATGAACTAATTTGCTTGGAACAAGGTCGCCATTCTGGGGTTGAGTTTTTGTGCTCTGTTCACGCATACAACTTGGAAGATATTGAACTACGGTTTAATAAAAGTCGTTTGGAATTAAAACAATTATTTTCTTGCTGTATTTTTCTAAAATCTGCTCAGCAAGCCGGTCAAATCAAGGAATTACTATGGCTATAATAATGCTTTCTAAAACATTAGGCGTTATCTTACTATCCAGTTGCGGATTTTTTATTGGTTTTGAAAAAACTTCTAAAATCAAATCTCAAATGCTATTTTGGAAAGAATTGCATAAGTTTTTATCCCAAACGGAAGAATCCATCCGTTATCGATCGCTTTCACTTTCTCAAATATTTACAGAACTTCAAAGCCAAAATGATTTTCAACACTTAAGGTTAAAACAACAAACATCCTTTCAGCTTTTTCAATTTCCGGATTATATAAAGCCACAGCAACAACTTTTATTTTTAGAATTTTTTCAAAATATCGGACAAACCACAAGTGATGCATTGTGTGAACAAATGGAGTATTATCTGGCGCAATGCCGCTCAAATCAAACTCTGCTTGAAACAGAATATCAGACGGCAGTTAAACTTTATCCCAAAGCAGGCTTATATATCGGATTGTTAGTTGGGCTCTTTTTATTGTAAAGGAGGATTTAAATTATGGATATCGATTTGGTGTTTAAAATAGCCGCCATTGGAATTATCGTTGCGGTTTTAAATCAATTGCTCATCCGTTCGGGTAGGGAAGATCAAGCCATGATGACCACATTAGCAGGTTTGATTGTTGTTCTTTCTATGCTTGTCCAGCAAATCAGTGATTTATTCATCAATATTAAATCTTTGTTCAACCTTTAAAGTGATTTTAATATGGAAATTTTTCAAATTATTGCTTTTGCCATAGTCTCTATGATTTTAATTAGCTTAGTTAAAGAGTTTTTGCCCTCTTATGCCATTCTTTGTTTATTGGCTTGTTCCATCGGTTTACTTTTTTATGTTTTGAATCTTTTAGAACCTATCATTGCATGGATTATTCAATATTCTGCCTATATTAACCAGGATAGCTTTAAGATTATTTTAAAAGCAGGTGGAATTGCAATTGTTGCGCAAACCGCACAAGATTTATGCAAAGACTCTGGTATGAATGCGTTAGCAAATAAAATTGAACTGGCAAGCAGATGCCTATTGCTTGCTTGCGCACTGCCTTTATTTCAAACTATTTTAGAATCGCTGGTGACGTTTTTACAATGAAACAATTGTTTTGCATTATATCGCTGCTTATCCTATGTCCTTTTATGGTGTTTGCACAAGACGATATTCCTTCGGAAGCACAAATCATACTAGAGGAACCCGGTATTACCGCAGAAGAGTTTCAACATTTTTCACTGAACGATTTGTTATCTCCTCTTATCAAAAGCGCAAAAGAGCAACTACAAAAACCATTGCGATTGTTCTGTTATCTGCTTAGTGGAATATTGCTAAGTTCGGCAGTAATGACATTTTTACCGGGGGAAGATAGCATTGAGACAATTTGTGTTTTAGGCATACTAGGTCTAGTTTTATCACCTGTATTAGAGCTTGTTTCTGCTATTGTTACACAAATTAACGATTGGCAAACCTATCTAATCAGTTTTATTCCTGTTTTTTCCGGAGTAATGATCACATGTGGACAGATTACACAGGCAACTGTATACAGTGGCATGTTTCTAACGATGACAGCATTTGTGTCTCAAGCCATTCGAACAATTGCTATGCCTATTGTACAGGTTTTAATCACATTAACTGCTGCCAGTGGAATATGTACGGTTCAGGGGCTGTCAGACGGATGTAAATTATTAAATAAAACAGTCAAATGGATTATGGGTATTCTTTCAATTTTATTTACTTCTGTACTAGGATTGCAAAGTGCATTGGCTTACAACACCGATAACTTAGCCACCAAAACTGGGCGATTTATTCTCAAAAGTGGCATTCCAATCGTTGGAAGCATCGCATCCGAAGCCATGGAAAGCGTTTTATGTGGTTTAAAAATTTTAAAGGGCAGCCTCGGATTTGCTGCAATTGCTGTTATTACCATCTCTTTTATCCCTATTTTGATACAAAGCATTGGATTTTATATAGCATTTTCTTTAGGACATGCTACCGCTAAAGCATTTAGCTTAAATCGAATTTCAAAAACACTAGACGGAATAGGGCAATCAATTGAGTTATGCATCTCATTCTTAGTTGTTTACTTCATGCTAATTGTATTGTGCACCGCTTTAATGATTTTAACAGGAGGAGGATAACGAAATGTACTCCTGGGCTTTAACAATTTGTGTATCGTGCATCTTAGTGGGAGCTCTAGAATTGGTTTTACCAAAAAAAGAATATGCTAAAAGCATAAAAACAGTACTTGCTTTATATATTTTAATATCCATCTTTTACCCAATACAAAAATTAGACTGGGGAGGTTTGCAATATTTACAAAACAATCAAATAAATCAGCCTATCGATTATTCTAAATACCAGGCATCTCTTGAAAAAACGGCCCTGCAAAATACATTAAACCAAAAACTTATTGATGCAGGTATTAAAGGAACTGTTGAAATTGCCACAAATAATCCAACTGAAATCACCATTCATTCCGAAAACCCTGAACAGGCTTATCAAATTATATCGGATGCATTGGAAAATATGGAGCAGGTTTTGATAAAAAACGAGGATCTATCCAATGACAAATGATTTTTTTAAAAATTTAACGCAAAGAAAAAACTGGAATAAACGAAGCATTTTAATGTTTATTGGTATACTAGGTATTTTTTTGATTTTTTCCGGAAACTCACTCCAAAGCAATCAAAAAGATATCCCGGCGGTTGAGTCTGCAACACAATCTATTTCCGCTGAAGAATATACCGAACATTTGGAACACAGTTTGACCCAGTTAATCAGCTCCATTGATGGAGCAGGAGAGGTACAAGTTGCCGTCACTTTAGAATCCAGCACACAAACAGTTTATGCTTTAAACCAAAAAGAAGAAGAAACCGAACATATTATTTTGAATCAAGCACAAGGACAAAATGCTTTAATCGAAATGGTATGGGAACCAGAAATTCGAGGCGTGGCTATTGTATGCAAAGGTGCCGATAACATCAAGGTATGTTCTCAAATCATAGAAACAGTATCTGTCCTAACTGGAGTATCTACAAACCGCATTAGCATTGCTAAAATGAGTTAATGGAGGAACCAACAACATGAATATGAAAAAAGCAAACCAAAAAATGACACTTCTCACCCTGGTAGTGGCTTTGGGCGCCGCAGTCTATTTAAACTGGGAATATGCAAAAAGCACCGATTTTGTAGTGGATGCTACACAAGCAAATGCTGTTATGGATACATCCGATAACAACATTGTAACGGATGCCCTTACCGTAAATGCTGAAGTTTCACAAGAAGAAACCGTAGACAAAAATTATGGTGAAGCACAATTGGTAAGTGTATCTGAAACAACAGGCAATGAATTTTTCGAGCAGGCTCGTTTATCCCGTACAAAAACACGTGACGAAGCACTGGATAAACTTCAAAAAACGTTAAAGAATACAGAGTTAAGTTCCGAAGAGAAGGAGCAGCTCACCCAAACACTCAGCAAAACCATCGACAACATCACTACCGAAAGTGATATTGAAAGCATTGTAAAAGCAAAAGGATTTATCGATTGTGTTGCTTTCATCGATGAAGATAAAGTTAATATTACGGTTATGACCAGCAATGACGGCTTGGATAAAACCGAAGTAGCACAGATTCGTGATGTTGTTTTAAGTAAATGCAATGTCAGTGCTCAGAATATTACCATTGTGGAAGTAAAATAACCTTGTAGAACGAAAAAAAAGGTGGTATAATATCAACATATCAAATATCATTTAATAATTTACCTTTGGGAGGACCAGATATGGAAGTTACAAATTCCAATGTAGTACACGGCAGCTTACAAATTTCTACCGAAGTAATTGCAAAGATTGCTAAACTAGCTGCAATGGAAATCGACGGAGTAACAGACGTCTGTTCTGGTACAACCGGTGTAAAGGGACTGCTCGGTAAGGTATCTTTGCAAAAGCCAGTAGTGGTAGAGCTATTGGAAGATGTAGCAGAGATCACCGTTAGCATCACGGTATGTTATGGAAGCAAAATTCCTTTTGTATGCGAAAAAGTGCAAGAGAATGTAAAAGCTGCCGTTCAAAACATGACCAGCATCACTGTTTCCCGGGTAAATATTGTGGTAGCAGGGGTACATTCTGTAACAGAAACCTCAGTGGAAGAGTAAAATAAACAGACCCTCCCGCGTATGCAGGAGGGTCATTGGTTGTGAAAGGATACCTATGGATAAATTAAAACGTAGAACTGCACGAGAAAATGCTTTTTTTGCGGCTTTTGCCTCTACTTTTGATAATGCAATGCCGGATGAAGTAATTGAGATTCATAACGAAGTAGGCGAAAACACCGTTGATACTTTTGGTCAAAAATTAATCGAAAGTTACTATGAGCATAGCGCAGAAGTAAACGATATTATTCGCGATCATTTAAAAGGATGGACGATTGACCGAATTCCTCGCGTAAGTTTGACTATTTTGCGCTTGGCGTTGAGTGAAATTTTATACGGCGAAGAAAAGCTGCCTGGTGTTACAATTAATGAAGCGGTAGAGTTAGCCAAAAAGTTTGGCGGCGATGATGATTACCAGTTTGTAAATGGCCTTTTAGGCTCGGTGGTGCGCGAACTTGGGTTGACAGATGAAAATTCTGTCGTGCAGGAATAATTTATGTTTACACTGGGAATTGACACCAGTAACTATGCAACCTCTTTGGCCGTTTATGATGCAACAGCCAAGGAGGTTGTTTGCGATAAAAAGCGTTTTTTACCTGTTAAGCCAGGTCAGTTAGGCCTTCGGCAAAGTGATGCCCTGTTTCACCACACAGTAGCATTACCTGAATTGCTTTCTGAATTAGCCTCTGAGGTAGATTTATCCAAAATTGCTGCCGTTGGCGTGTCCGCACGTCCAAGACCAATTAATGGGTCATACATGCCTTGTTTTTTGGCTGGTATCAATTTGGCTGTTGCGTTTGGAACTGCCAAAAATATTCCTGTTTTGAAAAGTTCGCATCAACAAGGTCATATTGCAGCAGCTTTGCTTGCAACCAAGCAAGAGGCTTTTTTTCATGAGCCTTGTTTGGTTTTTCATGTTTCTGGCGGAACAACTGACCTTCTTCTTTGCAATGGTTATAAAGAAATCACTTGTGTTGGAACAAGTAATGATCTCTATGCCGGACAAGCAGTTGATCGAATTGGCGTAAAGCTGGGATTTCAGTTCCCGGCGGGACCTACTGTAAGTGAATTTGCCGCTAAATGTTCGGAACCTATGAAGCCTAAAGTAAGTATATCTGGCACCAATTGCAATTTATCTGGTTTGGAAAATCAGTGTATCCGTTTACTTGAGCAAGGAAAAAGTGCCGAATATGTGTGTCGGTATTGTTTACTGTATATTGCTGAAACTGCAATAAAAATGATTAAAATCGCACAAGTACAGCATCCCAATTTACCAATTGTATTTGCAGGCGGAGTAATGAGTAGTGATATCATCCGTCAATATGTAACCCAAAAACTATCCAATGTTTATTTTGCACCTGCAAAATTTTCAAGTGATAATGCAATTGGTATTGCTCGCATTGCTGCTGAGGAGGCATTCAATGGCTGACGTAATTACCATTTGTGATTTGAATCGCTATGTAAAATCTCTTTTAGATAGTGATTCAAACTTGTATGGTATTGCTCTAAAAGGAGAAATCTCCAATTTTGTTCATCACTATAAAAGTGGACATTATTACTTTTCTTTGCGTGATGAACGAGCAACCGTAAAAGCCGTTATGTTTCGGCAAGACACTAATCGCATCGCTTTTACCCCCCAAGATGGCATGCGTGTGATTGTTCGATGCAAGGTTAGCTTGTATGAGGCTACAGGCTCATTTCAAATTTACGTTTTTGACATGTTTCCGGATGGTTTGGGTGCTGCACAATTGGCTTTTGAACAATTAAAAGCCAAACTGGAACAAGAAGGTTTGTTTCTTCCGGAACACAAGCAGGCCATTCCATCACATCCTAAAACAATCGGTGTTGTTACCAGTGCAACCGGAGCTGCGCTACAGGATATAAAGAATGTGCTTCAGCGTCGTTGGCCACTTGTAAAGTTGCTTCTTGCACCTGTTAATGTGCAGGGAACATTGGCAGCCAAAGAAATTGCTAAAGCCATTGCTTGCTTAGATTCTTCCAATCAGGCCGATGTTATTATCGTAGCCAGAGGTGGTGGAAGCAGGGAAGATCTTTGGGTTTTTAACGATGAAATGATTGCACGCGCCGCATTTGCTTGTAAAACTCCAATTATTTCTGCCGTTGGGCATGAAATTGATTTTTCCATTTTAGACTTTGTTGCCGATTTGCGTGCACCCACACCTTCTGCTGCAGCAGAACTGGCCACCCCAGATAAAGAACAAGAATTGCAAACATTACAAGCAATTTCCATGGATATTTCTGATACTGTGAAGAAAAAGCTCGAAATGTGTTATAATAGTCTGGAACAATGCAAGCTTCAACATCAAACAAATCATCCACAACGCCTTTATGAAATAAATTCATCAAAATTAGAAACACTACGTGTTGATGCAATGCATTTGGCCGAAACATGCTATCTCTATAAAACACAACAACTTCAACATGCAGCGCAATTGGCTGATTCACTAAATCCATATGCCGTTTTAGCGCGTGGTTACGGGCTGATAAGAAATGAAAAAGGAAACGCTATCACTCCGGATTCTTTACTGCCGAATGATACATTTTTTCTGTACGGACACAACAAAAAATTATCTTGTACCGTAAATTATGTTGAAGAACACAAGGAGCATATAAATGAAAAAGCCAAAGAATTTTGAAGAAGGAATGGAAAATCTTCAAACATTATTAACACAGTTGGCAGATCCTGCTACTCCTTTGGATAAAGCGATCAAACTTTACAGTGATACTGCTTCTCTTATTGACTACTGTACTACCACTTTGCAAAAAGCAAAGCTAGAAATTGAAACAATTGATGCAAACTTAATGCAACCCAAAACCTTGCAAGGGATTGATTCTGAAGTAAAAAAAGATGAGGAGGATATTTTGGCATGACCTATGAACAACAATACCGTGCATATCTTTCACTCTTTGAAAAAAATCTTTCGGATATATGCGAACGATACCTTCCAACTTCTTCCCGTGTTAGTCAAGCCGCAAGATATAGCTTGTTAGCCGGTGGAAAACGAGTTCGAGCAATTTTAACGTTGGCTTGTTGCGAATTGCTTGGCGGAACACCTTCAGATGCAGTTGATTTCGCTTGTGCTGTTGAAATGCTCCATTGTTTCTCTTTGATTCATGATGATTTGCCTTGCATGGATAACGATGATTTTCGTCGAGGAAAACCTTCATGCCACAAGGCTTACGATGAAGCAACTGCTCTATTGGCAGGTGATGTTCTATTAACTGAGTGTTTCGAAGTAATCGCTTCATCTAATGCTTCTGATTCCGCTAAAGTTCGTGCTACCGTAGAACTTGCAAAGGGCGGTGGAAGTCACGGCATGATTTTAGGACAAGAACTGGACCTTGCATATGAAAACATACCTGCTACGGAAGAGATTTTACGAAAAATTCATCGTAATAAAACAGGTGCTTTAATCAATGCTGCTGTACAAATGGGCGTTTGTGCTGCCAATGGTTCTGAACGTGACCATTCTATATTAGAGCGCTACGCTTTTGGCTTAGGACTAGTTTTTCAAATTATTGATGACGTTTTAGATGTAACATCCACAGAAGAGGAGCTTGGCAAGCCTATTGGAAGTGATATCGAAAACGGAAAGGTTACATTTGCTACATTATACGGTCCACAAGGTGCAATGGATTTAGCTAAAAAACTAAATCATGAGATTTGCTCTGAATTACATGAAGCATATGGTTGTAAAGCAGAATTTTTAGTTCAGCTTGCTGAACAGCTATTGATACGACGGAATTAAACAAAGGAGCATTAACAAGAGATGTTGGCATTGGTAAAAGAAGTTTATAGTTGGAACTATCTCTTAGCTGTTGCGATAACCGCATGGTTTAGTGCCCAAGTATTAAAAACTCTTATTAACTATATTTTAATGGGAAAATTTCAGCTAGAGCGTATGTGGGGAGCAGGCGGAATGCCTAGTGCTCATTCTGCTACGGTATGTTCCTTAGCTGTTGCCTCTGGTCGCTTGGCTGGAACTTCTTCTCCGGTATTTGCTTTAGCGGTTATTTTGGCTTCAATTGTTATGTATGATGCAATGGGTGTGCGCCGAGAAGCCGGAGAACAAGCCAAAATTTTAAATCAGCTTCTTACTGACTGGCTAGACGAAGAGTCAAAACATGCCCCTATTTTGGCAGATAAAAAATTAAAAGAAATGGTAGGGCATACTCCATTTGAAGTGTTAGGTGGAGCTGTTTTAGGAATTTGTATTGGCTTTTTAATTCCTATTATGTAAATCATTAAAAACGAGGACGTAAATTATGGCATATTCAATGCTTGAAAAAATCAATAGCCCTCATGAACTGAAACAGCTAAAAGAATCTCAATTAGAACCACTATGCAAAGAAATTAGGTCTTTTCTAATTGAAAGTGTTTCAAAAACAGGTGGGCATTTATCGTCAAATCTCGGTACCATTGAATTGACTGTTGCGCTTCATCGTGCCTTTGATACTCCTACAGATAAATTTGTTTTTGATGTAGGTCATCAATGTTATACCCATAAGTTACTTACCGGACGCAGGGAGCAGTTTCCAACTTTACGTAAGCTAAATGGTCTTTCAGGATTTCCTGCACCCAGTGAAAGTATCCATGATGCTTTTATTGCAGGTCACGGAAACACCGCTTTATCTGTGGCCATTGGAATGGCACGTGCAAAAAAAATAAAGAATGAACCAGGTAAAGTAATTGCAATTATTGGTGACGGTGCTTTTACTGGCGGTATGGTTTACGAGGGAATGAACAACATCGACACATTGAATAATCTTATTGTCATTTTAAATGATAATAAGATGTCAATTTCCAAAAACGTTGGTTCACTATCTCGTTATTTAACTATTTTACGTACAAATCCCGAATATACGCGTGCAAAAGCACATACCGAAAGTGCCCTTACAGCAATTCCTCTTTTAGGAACCCCTGTTGTACATTTACTTCAGGGATGCAAAGCAATTCTTCGACGCGGATTATACCATTCCACAATGTTTGAAGAAATGGGATTTCAGTATCTTGGTCCCGTAGATGGCCATGATGTGTTAAATTTAAGTGAGTTATTCCAAAATCTTCATAAACAAACAGCCCCTGTTTTTATTCATGCTGTAACAATAAAAGGAAAAGGATTTAAACCTGCGGAAGAAAATCCAGGGGAATTTCATGGTGTATCTTCTTTCGATCCACTTCAAATTACCGATCCGGATATTGCACCAGCTGCATCTTTTTCTACTTGTTTTGGAACACATTTGGTAGAGTTAGCTAAAACCAGACCGAATGTATGTGCAATTACCGCAGCAATGAAATATGGCACTGGTCTTCAATATTTTTATCGCAGTTATCCAAATCGTTTTTTTGATGTAGGAATGGCAGAGCAGCATGCCGTAACTTTTGCTGCTGGGTTAGCTTCTCAAGGTTTAAGCCCTATTGTTGGCATTTATTCTACATTTTTACAACGTGCCTACGATCAATTAATTCATGATGTTAAATTAATGAATTTAAATGTTGTATTTGCCATAGATCGGGCTGGGTTAGTTCCAGGAGATGGCGAAACGCACCAGGGTATTTATGACCCTGCTTATCTGCGTCAAATTGGTATTACAACCTATTCTCCCTGTAATTACGAAGAATTAAAGTATTGGTTGGAGTATATTTTAGATAATTGTGTAGGCCCTCGTGCAATTCGATACTCCAGAGGTGCCGAACCAGAGCGTCTTTCTCAATTGGGTTGTAGCAAAAATACGTATGATATTTATTCTGCTACTAATTCTACGGACATCGCATTGGTTACTTATGGCACTACAACCGATGAGGCTTTACAAGCACAGATACTTTTAGCGCAACAGGGAATATCCATTGATGTATATAAACTAGTGCAAATCAATCCTTTACCAGAACAATTTATTGATTCTTTGAAGACATATAAAAGAATTCTATTCGCTGAAGAATGTATCCAAGATGGTGGTATTGGAGAGGCTCTAAGCGCTGAACTTTATCAGCGTAATTGGTGTGGTCATTTTATTCATAAAGCTGTTACTCACCAACAAAAAATTCCTCATGCTACTGTTTCTGAAATCCGCAGTGTTCTTGGCTTAAATGCAGAGGGCTTGGTGTCTATAATTAAAGGAGAGTAATTATTTGAAAATCCGTTTAGATCAATATTTATGCCAAAATGGTTTAGTGCAAAGTCGAGAACGCGCAAAGGCACTCATCATGTCTGGCATCGTTTTTGTAAATGAGCAAAAAGCAGATAAAGCTGGGGAAATGATTGATCCCACTGCAAAAGTTGAAGTGCGTGGTCATGATATTGGCTACGTTAGTCGTGGTGGTTTAAAGCTAGAAAAAGCAATGAAAGTGTTCCCACTTACTCCCAATGGAAAAGTTTGTATGGATATTGGTGCTTCTACTGGTGGATTTACTGATTGTATGCTTCAAAATGGCGCTACAAAAGTATATGCCGTTGACGTAGGATATGGCCAATTAGCATGGAAATTACGAACAGATTCTCGTGTTGTAAATTTAGAGCGTACGAATATCCGTCATGTAACAATGGATATGCTAGAAGAGCCCATTGCATTTTTTAGTGTAGATGTATCTTTTATTTCATTAAAACATATTTTTCCGGTTGCACAACGCATTACTACAGAAAATGCCACCGGAATTTGCTTGGTAAAACCTCAATTTGAGGCAGGGAAAGAAAAAGTAGGGAAAAAAGGTGTTGTGCGCGAAGCTTCTACACATAAGGAAGTTATTGTACAAGCTGCACAATATGCATTTGACAATGGTTTTTCTGTAAAGGGTCTGGATTTTTCTCCCATTAAAGGCCCTGAAGGGAACATCGAATTCCTTTTATTTGTTGAGAAAACTCAAGTTCCTGAGCCCATTGATCCTAATTTAATTGAAACAATTGTAAACTCCGCACATCAGAATTTGGATACTTAATCGTCGACCTTGAACTAAGGGAGGAAGATATATTCCATGATTGTTTACCTTGTTCCGAATACAACAAAACCTCTGGCTCTTTCTGTTACAAAGCAGGCAATTAAACTTTTGCAACAAGCAGGCGCAAATGCCATTTTAGATTGTTCTGTACAGGATTTTTGTAAGGCGAGCGGTATTCAGTACCTATCTGCAGAAGATGCTTTTTGTGAATGCGATGCAGTAATTACAATTGGCGGAGATGGTACTCTTTTGCACACTGCTAAACAATGTCTTAAATTTAACAAGCCAATTCTTGGAATTAACTTGGGAAGAACCGGTTTTCTTGCTACCTGTGAAATAGATGAAATGGAGTATAAGCTATCCAAATTAGCCCATAAAGAATTTCAATATGATAATCGCTCTTTATTAACTGCAATTGTAAATGAAAATTTTACAGCTGCAAAAACTGCATTAAATGATGTAGTCATTTATAAAGGTTCTCGATTACAAACGATTGACTTTAATATTTATTGTGATGAGATTTTAGTAAATCGATGCTCTGGTGACGGTGTTATTATTGCCACCCCTACTGGTTCAACTGCATATTCTTTATCGGCAGGCGGCCCTATTTTAGATACTCATATTCAAGGAATTGTGGTCAGCATGATTTGCGCCCATAGTCTTAACCAGCCAGCAATGGTATTTGCTGCTGATCGAAAAATCCGGATTGAAGTTAACTCGAATCAAAGAAATGATATCTTTATTAGTACAGACGGTGAAGAAGAGCAGCGTCTTTCTGATGGTGCTAGTGTTCAAATCGAGCTGTTAAAACAAAGTATTAATTTAATCACTTTTAATCCTGCCGATCAATTCGATGCCATTGATAAAAAGCTAAGGGGGAGGTAACCTTTTGAAAACCGCACGACATAAAAAAATTCTAGAACTAATCGAACAATACCCCATTGATCGACAAGAAGACTTGCTGCAACGCTTAAATGAAGTTGGATTTTCTGTAACACAAGCTACTGTTTCCAGAGATATTCGTGAACTGCATCTTGTAAAAGTTTCTGCTGGTGCAGGCCAGTATCGATATATCTCTGCAACCTCTGCAGGAAATCCACAACGACATTCACCTAATCGCTTTGAGATGATTTTCCGTGAATCTGTTTTAAAAATAGATTATGCCGGCCACACTGTATTGGTAAAATGTTTTTCCGGTATGGCAAATGCAGCATGTGAACTTTTTGATTCAATGCAATGGAATCATGAGGTAGTTGGAACACTTTCAGGCGATGATACTTTTTTAATTTTAATGCGCACTGAACAAGATGCTCACGACCTTTCCGATACGTTAAAAGAATATATTATAAACAAGTAATATAAAGAAGGTGTCGTACATTTTATGTTAACCACACTTCGAATTGAAAATGTTGCTGTAATTGAAAAAGTTCAAGTACAATTTACAGCAGGTTTAAATGTCTTAACTGGCGAAACCGGTGCTGGTAAATCTATTCTGATTGATTCAATTAGTGCTATTTTAGGCAATCGGATCAGCCGAGATTTAGTGCGAACTGGTGCATCGAAAGCATGTATTTGGGCTACATTTGATCAAATTCCAAAGCAAGTAAAAATGCAGCTTGAACAAGCAGGTTATGATGCAGGTGACGAAGTTTTAATTTACCGGGAAATTTCTTCGGAAGGAAAAAGCAGCTGTCGCATCAATGGCATGCCTGCCACTGTTGCAATTCTAAAAGAATTGTCGAATGGGCTTATCAACATTCACGGTCAACATGATAGTCAAAGTTTAACCGATCCTTCGAAACATCTTGGTATTATTGACGCGTTTGCTCAAAACCAAACCGAATATACCGCATACCGAAAAGTTTATAAAGAATTAGTTGCTGTAAAGCGACAGGCAGATGCATTATCTTTGGATGAAGCAGAGAAGCAGCGAAAAATGGATACCTTGCGTTTTCAATTGGAAGAAATCGACAATGCTGCTTTACAAACCGGAGAAGAAGAGCGATTAAGTGCACGACGGCAAATTGTTACTCATGCACAAACAATTTTAGAACAAATTTCTATTGCGCATAACTCTCTTGCAGGAAATGATGAATATGGCGGTGCTGCAGATATGCTTGGTTCTGCAAGTAGTGCATTGGAGCACGCTTCTGTATTGGATGAAACACTACAGCCAATTCATGAAAAACTAGCCGATTTGTACTACACTGCAAGAGAACTTGCGGTAGACTTAGCTGGACGTTTTGACGAGTATGGATTTGACGCAGCTGAATTGGATCAACTGGAAACAAGATTGGATTTGATCTATCGTTTAAAGCAAAAATATAACTGCGTCACTGTTGATGATCTACTTGCTTTTGCCGAAAAAGCTCGTGAAGAGCTAGAGCATATTGAACGTGCAGATGAAACATTAGAACAACTTAATCGCCAAAAACAAGAGCTTTATCAAGAAGCCAAAAAACTTGCTGAAGAACTAACAAAAACGCGGTTAAGTGCTTTTGAGCGAATGGAGCAGCAGCTTGTAGAAGCTTGTACTTTTTTAAATATGCCTGGTGTTCGCTTTGCTCTTCAGCATAGCCGTGGTCCTTTGGCTGGCGCTGGTCAAGATACTCTGGAGTTTTATATTTCTACCAACCCAGGTGAGGCTCCAAAACCACTTGCCAAAATTGCTTCTGGTGGTGAACTTTCTCGTATCATGCTGGCACTTAAAAGTGCCTTGGCTGAGAAAGATCTAATCCCTACTGTTATTTATGATGAAATTGATGCGGGTGTATCTGGCTTGGCAGCAAGTCGAATTGGCGAAAAGCTTAGACAAACATCCAAAGGACGCCAGGTTTTATGTATTACGCATACTGCTCAAATTGCAGCATTGGCAACTAGCCATCTTTTAATTCAAAAAAATATAGATGGTCAAAGAACGTATACTCAAATTCATCCTTTGGATCAAGCAGGTCGTGTACAAGAGTTGGCACGTATTATTTCAGGTGATCATATTACTGATTTAAGCTTAGCCAATGCAAGAGAAATGCTTTCTTTGTAAATCTCTTGACACCGCTTATAAAATACGATATACTGCAAACTATAAATGCATTGATAGGAACAAGTAACTTTTTAGAACTGTAGTTCAGAGAGGCTCTGGTTGGTGTAAAGAGCTCTGCAGCAAAAAGCGAATACATCCTTGAGCAGCAAGTTGAACACCGATTTTGGAAAAGTAGGCTTCGCCGTGTTACGCACGTTATAGCGTAGAGAGTGTGTTTGTTTTTACACTCCGTAAGGCCCGCTATCGTGAGAAGTAGGGCGAACAGAGGTGGTACCGCGATTTTTTCGCCCTCTGCCAAATTTAATTTGGCAGAGGGCTTTTTATCTTTGCCAAAAATGGAGGAGAAGAAAATTATGACACTTTATGATGAATTGGTTGCTCGTGGCCTTATTGCTCAGGTAACTGATGAAACCGAAATTAAAGATTTAATCAATAATGGTAAAGCTACATTTTATATTGGCTTTGATCCTACTGCTGACTCTTTGCATGTTGGTCATTTTATGGCATTAAATCTAATGCGCCGCATGCAAAAAGCTGGTAACCGCCCCATTGCACTAATCGGTGGAGGTACCGCTATGATTGGTGACCCTTCCGGTCGAACCGATATGCGTAGCATGATGACAACCGAAACCATTCAACATAACTGCGATTGCTTCAAAAAGCAAATGAGCAAATTTATTGATTTTTCTGACGGAAAAGCCTTAATGGTTAATAATGCTGATTGGCTTTTAAAGCTAAACTATGTGGAATTATTGCGTGAAGTTGGAGCTTGCTTTTCTGTAAACAATATGCTGCGTGCAGAATGCTATAAGCAAAGAATGGAAAAAGGTCTCTCGTTCTTAGAATTTAACTACATGATTATGCAATCATATGATTTTTATCATATGTTCCAAGAACTCGGTTGTGTTTTGCAATGTGGCGGTGATGATCAGTGGTCTAATATGTTAGGCGGTACTGAATTAATTCGTCGTAAGCTTGCAAAAGATGCTTATGCTATGACCATTACGCTTTTGCTAACTTCTGAAGGCAAAAAGATGGGTAAAACCCAAAAAGGTGCTGTATGGTTGGATCCTGAAAAGACCAGTCCGTATGAATTCTATCAGTACTGGCGCAATATTGATGACGCCGATGTTATCAAATGCTTGCGCATGCTCACTGATTTGTCTTTGGAAGAAATTGATGCAATGGCAGATTGGCAGGGAAGTCAACTGAATACCGCAAAAGAAATTCTAGCATTTGAATTGACTAAGCTGGTTCATTGCGAAGAGAAAGCGAAAAAAGCTCAGGAAACCGCCCGTGGTTTGTTTAGCGGCGCTGCTGATATGGAAAACATGCCCAGTACAATCTTAAACAAAGACCAACTGATCGATGGATCTATTGGAATTTTAGATTTAATGATGGCAGCAAAACTGGTTCCTAGCAAACGAGAAGCTCGTCAACTGATTCAGCAAGGTGGAATTTTATTGGATGGTGAAAAGGTATCTGATCCAACCATGACTGTTTCTGCCGATATGCTAGTAAATGGTGTTGTTATTAAAAAGGGAAAGAAGACCTACCACCGTGTTTCAGTTGTATAATTACTTTTAGTAACACTTTTGTGTTATCAAAAAATAGTTGTCCAATAATCGGTTAAAATTATTCAAAAAAGAGTAGTATCCCGTAATGGGATACTACTCTTTTTTTATTCTTAAAATCCCGAGAGACGAGAGAACTCAAGGTTTAAAAAATTACAGCTAGCATCAGCATACAGTTGCATAGTTTAGCTATTTTTTATATCATCTTATAATTTCCAAAGATTTAAACGCAAGGCAACGTGTTTTATAGTAAGCGGTCAATCTTCTACCGACTACAAAAGTAAAGCAACCTGTGAGAAAATAGGACAAAGAAGCTGAGGC
>CALWNI010000071.1 GCA_944382775.1 uncultured Allofournierella sp. | reverse complement strand
GCCTCAGCTTCTTTGTCCTATTTTCTCACAGGTTGCTTTACTTTTGTAGTCGGTAGAAGATTGACCGCTTACTATAATACTTTTATTATAGCAGTGTATGCAATAATTCTCTATAATTTTTATTACAACAAGCTACTATCACCGAAAGCAAGTCACAGTTAATTTACGAGCAATTTCCAGCTTTATTGTATATCTGCTTTTCTAAATTTAATAAAAACGAGCCTTACCACAATAGCAAGACTCGTTTTTATACTGTTATTCACGATTGATTTTTGTTCGGGTAATATTACCCCACTGTTTTTTACGTTTGCGATATCCCACAAACGAGGTTGCCCGCACAAAGTCCAGAAAAAATCGAAAAAACACATTTTCGATCATACAGATTATACAGGATTTCACAATATCCATGGTTGATATTTTTAAATTTTGAGTATAGATTCGCTGGAAAAAGGCGGTAATGGTTAAAATTGCCGAATACATGGTATACAGCAGATAAAACCGAATCATAAAATCCCAATTAAGCAGGCCGCAAAAACCAGATAAAATGGTTACAGCTAAACCGATCAGTTCAATTTGCGGCGAAAACAATTCGTACAGCAGATAGTATAGATAGGATAGCGACCCCATTACCCCATAGCGTGGACGGAAAAAGATATAGCGATATTTCATTAAACATTGAAACAAGCCCAAGTGCCATCGCCTGCGCTGTTTTTTCATATCCAACAGCGATGACGGAACTTGACTCCAGCAAATGGCACCGGGTTCGTAACGTATGGCATATTTTTCCATGTTATTGCGGCAAAACACATGCATCTTGATTACAAGTTCCATATCCTCGCCCAAGGTGTCATGGTCATATCCACCGGCAGCAATGGCCACATCTTTTTTAAATAGACCAAAGGCTCCAGAAATAATCAGATTGCTGTTAAATTGGTCTAACAAGATTCTAGATGCTAAAAAGGAACGGTCGTATTCCATTACCTGCATAGCGGTAAGCAGATTCCACGGCAGGTGATAGGACATCACCTCACCGTCTTCCAACTCAACACACTGTGCCACGCGAATCATTCCGCCAACTGCAACAATGTTGTCATCTTCCATAACCGGCTGTACAATGCGTTCCAAGGAGTCTTTTTGCAGCATAGAATCCGCATCCATACAAATAAAATACGGAAATTCCGATGCGTTAATTCCCATGTTTAAAGCATCACCTTTCCCACCGTTTTTCTTACGGATAAGAGTAAGCTTTACTTTGGTGTCAACCGCCTCGTAAATTGCTTCTTCCGGTTGGCAGGCAATTTTTTTATGAATGGGTCGGTTGGTTTTACGCATATTAAAATGCTCGCACAATGCCTTTGTTGTATTGTCAGTAGAACCATCGTCCACCACAATAATTTCATAAAGACGATAGTCTAAATTTAATAGCGAGCAAACACTATCGACAATTGTAACTTCTTCATTGTACGCCGGTACTAAAATGGATACCGGAAAATAAAACTGATGCTTTAATTCATTTTTGATTTGCCGCATTTGGTGGGTTTTATACAAATTCCATGCCCCAACCACAACGGAAAAAAACAAATAGCTTGCATATACCAATAAATATATGAGAAAGAAGATATTGATAACATGCAAAATTGATACAATAAGCGATGTCATGAAATGGTATCTCCTTTCTTTAATTTCAGCACATACTCCAACATTTCAATGGCGTATTGATCATTTGAATTGCGAATTTCTTCCAAATTCATTTCATCAATCCCCAAATCAACCAAAGCAGTAGCGGCATTTTTTCTTACATACCAGTTTCTGCTGTACAATGCTGTTTTTAAAGCCTTGATTGTGCTTGCATCATGATAGGCGGCAAGAGCGGAACAAGCCGGTATTGCAATTCCATTGCCGGAATGGTCGGCATCCATAACGCTGGAAATTAAAAACTCTTTTGCTTTTTCGTAAGGGTATTTTTGAAAATAGCGAATCAATACAAACTTTACCTCATTGGATGTTTCGCGGCTTTGCAATGCTGCCAAAAATTCTTTTTGAAAACTATTATCCAATAAACTGGCAAACTGAATAATTGCAATTTGAACCCACTCGGGCCAATGGGCTTGCTGCGCCCATAAATGATGTGCCAATTCTAATTTATTACCCGTAAACTTTATCAATCCGTCTGAAATTAACTTGGGATTATGATACAGCGCATTTTCTCCCATGTAGGTAAATACATGTTCCAATGCAATGGGATTGCCTATTGCATAAATGGCCTGCAGAATGTTTTCCCTGCAATACACCGTAGAGTTATCCATAAAACTCAACAAAAGTTCCAGTATCTTTCGACTTCTGTTCTGTGCCGGCGGATACAACGATACCACATAACTAAAAAAGGCGCGTTCCATTGCAGGGCGAGAAATGTATACCAGCCCAACTTGCTGAATGATATCATAACATGCTTGGATATATTGATATTTTGCATCACTTTGCGGAATTTCTTGCAGTGCATTGCTATAACAAAGCAACCATTTTACATTGGTTAAGCGTTTTTTCAATAGTGCGGTATGTTCTGGCGGAATTGTTTCGGTTTCGTGATATCGCTCCATTATTGTTCGGATTTCTTGTTGCCAAAACCGAGTGCGCTTTTTTAATGTGTGAGGTTCTTCTTTTGCCAGGATAATATATCCCACATTAAACACTAAAAGAGCAATGCAGATTGCTATATAAAAATAGATTATAAAATCAATATTGATTAGCAACGAACTCATTGCCCCCATTCTTTTTGTATAATTGCATAGGACTTTTTCAGGCGTTCTGTATAGCTTGCTTTTATAGGGAATTTTTCAAAAGAAACACGTTGCATGGTAATGCTATCTTGCCCTGTTCCAATACCAATAGAAAAGTGTGAGACTTTTTGAAACTGGATTCCGTAATTGGGATAGATATCCTCAATAATTTGCATCTGGGTAGGGTCGCCCACATTCAGCATATTCCAAGGAATACGAATTTCAACGCAGCCATTGCCAAAACAAAAATCCGCTAACGAATTGTAATCTTTGCTAGTGGGGTTTGCATTCCCATGCACCAGTAACCCCGCATCCCATATTTGCATTGCAGATTTTTCAAAAACTTTTTGAAACTCTTCTTCAGATACTTGAATTGGAACATTTTCATCCAGTAAATTTTGCCGCCATAGAACACTTAGTTCATTTGAATCCAACAAAGTTGTATTGCTTAATGCCGTTTTATATAGCACAAAGTGATTGCTGTCTTTTTCAGGATACGAAACAAATGGATCAACATTTGTAATATCCTTTAAAAAATTGGCTCGCAAAGCATCGTAACGATCCTGGACCCACACGCCGGTTTGTTGGGTGCCGTTTAATACCACTACATAATCCGCCGCATCTTGAAAACGCGCATTAATTTCTCCCTGTGCTTCGGTGCTTCCAACATCCTTGCTGATATCAAGCGGAATGTAGAGTTGTGTTTGCTCCAGTTGATTCCCTTTGATCATAAGATACAGATTTTCGGTATCTTGTTTTACATAAAGCGCATAGCCTTCTTGCTGTAAAACCGGCTGTTCTTGACTCCATTCACTAGAATCACCATCTACGATGCAACTGCCTTCCTGAACAGTATCGAATGCCAAAATACCCATGTTTTGTGACACACTCTGCCGGTCGTGCCATAAATAATTCATGGTCAATACAGTAGTGTAGGATGTATTCCACGAACGCCGTTCCCAGCTATCTTGCCACGATGAAATGGATAAACCGGCTGCCCCGTACTGTAATGCTGTGCGATAATATTTTACAATTGTTTCGCCCTGCTGCTCTTCGGTTAATGGCGTTTTATCTTCACTAAGCGGAATTCTGGCAGTAGACACTCCATAACCAAACAATACCGGCATTGAATGATACTTGCAGGTCAATTCAATATACTGTTCTTCCATTGATGTATTTTGTGTATTTGACATCAATGGCAAAATTTGTTGTGCTAATGATTGTTCTAATCCCGATAAAGCAGTGGGCATTGTTTCACGCAGAATATAAAACACAAACTGACCTGCACCAAAAGCGTCGGTAGGTAAAATATGCTCTGGATTAAGCGTTACCGATTTTTGAAGCTGCATTGCGTAGATGGATTCATATTCTAAAAAGTCGGTAGTTGGAGAATTTGCAAAAGCAATTAATCGTTGTTGCCCATACTTTTCGGTTTCATACGAAATAATATGATCCATTACCTTGGCCAATAATGTTTCAAAAACAGTAGCTTGCGAAGAAACCTGAATATATTTGCCATTGTACTGTGTGTCATAGCCATTTACATGATTGGTATAAGCAATTTTTTCAGCATTCCAATCTTCACCGATAATATACCCAATTACCCACGGGGAAACATCCGAAAAATAATTTCCCGTTCCATTTAAATGATCCACCGAAGCATATACAATTCTACGACCATGAATGATATCTACGGCACAGGTCCCCTGTTTTAATAAACTATTGTAAAAATTATCAGAGTACGCATCTTTACTATTCTTATTTTCTTTATCTTCAATTTGAAATCCTTGTAAAAGATACAAGGGCTGTTCATTTTGGGTATTATATTGGTACAATGCGTCATAAAATTCAGCGTTCATCAAACTTGATACCCGTAGCGTATTGCCCCCCATCTGAGCAATCTGTTCAAACCAGCGCAGATAGTCTTGTTTGGTTGCTTTATAGTCTGATGCATGAACCCCTGGTAATGTGGCGGAAATATCAACACTTTTTATTGTAATGGCCTGTTGATTTGCTGTGCGGAATATCTTATTTTTTTCTGTGTAAAAAACAGGGAAAATCTCTTGGTTGCTCGTTATCCTTATGTAAACCCCTTGCATAAACACCAAATAAAAGCCAATACAGAGTATACTTAATAAAAAGAAAATAGCGATTAAATACTTTTTCATTCTCGTATCCCTAATCAATGATGTTTTCGATATTTTTGGAATCTTGACAATATTGCAGCAACGAATCAATGTGATGATCCAACCATTCACCACGTTCATAAATCCAATTTTTTAATTGCGCTACCGACGATGCATAATCAGAATAATTGCGTTCGGCTGGAATTAGATAGTTATATTCATTGATTTGGGATACATCAAATAGATATGAATACACTTGATAGTTGTGCTCGATATTATCCCCCAACCAAAGAACAGTATCATCAATCATCGTTTGCAAATTTTCGTTGCTTAAAACAGAGTTTCGCAGCATTCGATATTCATAAATTATCTGCTTTACAAACGCCTTGTCTTTGAGTAACTCCTCAAACCAGGGAGCATCGGTAAGCGTAAAACCGGATTCGCCCACTAATTCAAAAATTTGGTTGTCACATGAATTGTTAAAATCCCATACAACCGGCGTAACTTTTCCGCGTAAATCTTTGTAATAATAGGTGGAATATCTTCCGGCATCCACATTTGCAAAAAACTCATTGATAATAAAGTATTTTACAAAGGCATCTCGATTGATATATTTTTGATAACCGTTTAGGGTGTCGGTTGCATCCAAAGAATGAAGTACATATTCAATTTTACTTAAATCCGATGTAACATAGTTTAATTTTTCTTGGGTAAGGCTTTCCGAACCTGGATACAGTACATCGAATGCAGAAATTCCAAGCTGATATGTATAATACGAAAAATCATCCAGTTTCACATCTGCCTTTTTTTCACGGTCTAAGCGAATAAGCCAACTGGTAGTTCCCACATTATTGCCTGTTTTGCTCAAATTTAGCCGTTCTTCTCCCACATCAATGGACTCGATCGCCAGATAAACACCCTTGTATTCTCCATTGAAATAAAGGTCACAAAAACGTACATCGGGAGTGTCTGGCAAAATCTGGCCAGACACATTGTAGCAGATATAATTGCGAATCAGGGTTCGGTCCAAACATGGGCCATACAAAACCCATTCATTATAAGCGGGCATTCCCATAACCGAAACATTTTCTTTTTCGCCTTTATCATCCATAAATTTTACTAAAAAAGATTTCTTATCAAACCACTTGGATGAATTACCCCGTATATGAATTTTTGCCTGTTGTTGTACATTTGGTGTTTGTGAACGTATATTCCAATCTGCATCATTTTGCCAAATTGTTACCATGCATGATACATCAATATCCGGGTCTGTCGCAGAATACATCACCTCACCCACTGGCTCATTTGCCATGTTGTACTTTAATCCTTGCGATGATAGCCAAAATAGTTCCTGTCCCTGCGTATCGATATTAATGATAGGCAGTTGAGTAGCAGAATCATCCGCCGGTTTTGGGGTAACCGGTAAAGGCTGTTCATGATGTAACGTGCGAATAATATCTTCGCCTGAATCCCACACACAAAAGAAAACCGTACATACAATGATAAAAAAGATCGTTAAAATATAAAAATTTTTACTTTTCATATTCATTATTATCCCGTAATTTCATCACTTTGGGCAACAATATTCACATATTCCATACCCTCCAGCGAATATAAACGGTCAACAATATCGGTTTCCTTTTTATAGGTTAACGCATACACTTTGCGGGGCATTTCATAAATCAATTCAATCATATTCGGTGTTGTATTTTTTACTTTTAGCAATGCTTTTCCCTTAAAGTATTCAAACACAATGCCTTCTGCATTGGTACACTGATTGCGTGCACTGCGAATGATAAGCAAAATTCGATTTTCATTGCGAACTCGTCCCAATACCAAAAGAACGAGAAATACAACAACAGAACCTACCGAAGCCACTAGATAGTCGCCTACTCCACAACAGATGCCAATAATGATTGCCCAGAAAATATAAGTAGTGTCACGCGAATCCTTAATTGCTGTACGAAAACGCACAATAGACAAAGCACCAACCATGCCCAAAGAAAGAGCAATGTTATTGCCGATAACGGTCATAACTGTTCCAGTTAAAATCGTTAAGGTTACCAACGACACATTGAACTTTTTGCTGTAAGTTGTTCCTGCATGGGTGTACCAATAAGACAGATACACTGCAATACTAAGTGCCGTAGCTGCTAAAATACGAATTATAATATCTTCGGTTGTTAAGGTGCCGCTCTCTTGTAAAATATAACTTAAATATTCTTTCATAAAACCACCCTTAAAAATTATAGTGCATTGTTGTACTTCTGCTTAAACTGTATTTACTAACCGATGTTTCACTTTTGTTGACATCCCACAGCAAATCTTTGATATAAGAAAGTAAAAAACCGTTATATTTTACTTCTAATACACACAGCTGCGGATTTAAAACTGGATTTTGCTGTAACTTTGCATCAAACAAATTAAAGTTACTTTCGGTTGCCACAATATGGTGATCAAACGTAATGCGGATTTTGTTTTCCTTGGCTATATATGCTTTGCGTCTATATTCTACAATCGACTTTGGCAGATAGGCATGTAAGTTCATATACGCATAGCATTCTGCCGCAAACGGCTCGTTATAATTTAAAAGTACACTGTAATTTCCTTTGATTAACTGTTCAGAATCTTGTTTTGAAAGCTTTAACGACCGCTTTTTCTGCATAGGACCTTGCTTTTGCTTCATTTCCAGTACACCAAAGGAATAGTCCGGCCCATAAGTTCTTAATCTGATTTTACGGCGAATCTCAACGCCTTCCTCTTTTTCCATATAATCCCGTTCATCAATGGTGTCAAAATACAGCGAACGGATTAGATATCCATCTGCAAAATTGTGTGGGTCTGGCATTAAAAATTTCTCTACATTTGCGGAAATTTGATACATCTGGTCAAGCGTTATCAACAACTTTTTCTCTTGCCTAAGAACCTCATTCATTTTCTAACATCTCCCTAACGGAATTATACTCATGAAACACCATTTCCATTTTGTGCATGCCAAGCTCTTTTTTTAAAAAGTAAAAGCTTTCTTTCGCGGCATCTATTCCGTCGTGATAATAGGTATTTCGTTCGCTTAAATCATACTTTCCGGGCTGTTGAAATTCATACAAAACAAGCAGCGGTTTATTTGCTTGTTTTGCATAGTCCGCTTCGGTTTTAATCTGCCCTAATTCATCTTTTTTAAAATAGTTCATAACCGCTACGGCATCCATACCTTCTGCAATCAATTCTTTTACTTCTTTTTCAAAGCCCTTTTGATCATAAAAATATGGTATGCAGCCAATCAATGTTATGTGCTGCTGTTTTGCATATTGGTAGGTCTTTTTCATACCCGAAACAAAAGCTTCCATGGTGTGTTGTGCATCGGTATCCCACTGTTCGGTTAAATATGGCTCGGTATCCATAAGAACGCCCCGAAAACATTCCGGGTTGCCTAGTTGCTGTTTTAAATCGGCAGCATATGCAATTTGCTCTATCATTTGTTCTCCGCTTGGGTCTGTACCCCATTCCGGATCTCCTGTGATGAGATACACATCGATTTCTCGTTGTTCCATTTCATCGATAAACGCTTTTACTTCTTCCAAAGGTATATCCTTAGAAAAATGTTGGTACAGTGAAGATACCTCAAGCTCCTCTAATGTTTCAAGCAAGGTACTGCGCTCATTCTGCTCAAACACCTCATCTGACCAAGAAATCATTCCTATCGTTTCGGTATTCATATAATTTTTTATCAAACATACGGAACCAATCAATAAGCCAATACAACATAGAACGCTTAGTATCCATTTCACTGCTATCCCATCCTTGTAAATAACAAAATAAGAAGAACACAAAAAATATCTATGTACATTTTTTGTGTTCTTCTTTTTCATTGGTTATTATTTCAAATTACAGGCCCTTTATTACCTGACCACTGTTACAGAAGTAATATGGGGATTTACACCCTCATACCAGTAAAGGAAGCCTTCCATATCAATGGTTTGACCAATTTCCAATGCCTTTACCGCAGCATATACATCCGTGGTGCTATCGCACAAATAAGATTCAATGGTAAAAGTATAAGTTGTTCCGTTGTAGGACGCATTAAAATACAGGTCATCACCTTCTGTACCGGAGCCATCCCAGTTATAAAGGAATGCCACATCATTTCCATCTTCATCCTGTCCGGCAGGTTCTACGGTCATGCCTTTAAAGGTTACATATTGGTTCTGATGATTTATTAACTCTTTAGACCCTAACAGCTCAGTAACATCCGTAGGCTCTGCCACAAATGTATCACCGGCTACCATTTTAAATGTGGCATCCATAATTTCTATTTCGCCAGCCCATTCTGATTTATAACCCGTAACACGAATTTTGGTTCCGGGCTGCAATCTCTCATAGTCCTTTTTGGAACATTCCATATTATAAATAAAATAGGCCCCATCTTGATCCTGCGCATAAACAGTGGCCTTATTATCCCACCAACTTTGCTTTGCCTGAACATAGGTTTCAATGGTTACCTGTGTATCAATTTGGGCCGCCATATATTCTTCATACGACAAAACAGTTTCAGGTGCCTGGGATTCGGATGCCGCAACCGAACTTGAATGATCTGTTTTATGAGAAACAGTAACCGTATTGGATGATTTGCCACAACCAGATACCGTAAACGCCATAATTACGCTAAGTGCTAAAATCGCTAATTTTTTCATATTCTTCCTCACATCAGTTTTATTGAAATAAATTAAAACAAGTTTGAATTTATTATACCGAAAAAACAAGATAAATCAATGCTTTTTTGGATATTTTCGGTATTTGCGGAAAATCAAACTCAAAATTACACCCCATGCTGCTATCAGCGAAGCCAAGAGAATTTTTGCAGTTTGGGGTAAGGGCCCTAAATCCAGCTTGCCCTGTGTCATAGAAGTTGCTGTATCCAAATGATACAATGCGGTAACTTCATCAAACAGCTTTTCCATATAGGCATCATCAATGGTTTCTTTGCGGCGAACCGATTTTGCAACATTTTCAATCATCTGCCCCGCAGCATCCCGCAAAGAGGTTGAACCATTAAAGACCGGTGTTATAAACGTATCGTTCATATGATCCAGCAAAATTTTGGATGCCTGAATTTTGATTGCATAATGGGTGTCGTTGTCTTCTCCTGCCCTGGATAAATAATCTTGGTATTCTTGGGAATCCTGTGCTTTGGATGTAACCGGAACATAGCCCTCGGTTGTTGCATACGCAATTTGAACATCATTTGTTAACAGATACTGAGTAAAAAGCCACGAGGCTAAAACTTCACCCTCGTCGGATTTATTAAAAATACAAACAGACGGCCCCTGTGAAATCATTTGAGGATTGTCTGGTTCAAATTGCGGAAGCGGCATTACAACCGTTTCAAAATCCGCCAAAGCCTCTTGGCTGATATCCAAAAGCGGTGCATTGGTTCCCATCCATGTGGAACCGGCTGTGGAGTCAATGGCAAAAATGCATTGCCCTGCATTTAAGAAATTGGCCGGATAACTGGAAATTTTAAATGTGGAAAAGGCACCGCTTTTCACATGATCAGCAATGGTATAAAGAAACTCTTTTGTTGTATCATTGAATATTCCTATTGTGCCGGACGGGCTGGAATATTCTGCACCACGTTGATACAGCATTTGAATCATCATATTATCCGTTGATTTGTAAAGAAACGGAATCATCACCTTTTGCCCGTTTACTAAAAAGTTCCCGTTTGCGTCCTTTTCTGTGGCACGCTCTGCAACTTCCCAGATAAAATCCCATGTTAAGGTTTCCGGCAACGTGTAACCCAGTTTTTCCACATAGGTTTTATTGATATAGCATACCTCGGTAGAGCGCATATAAGGAACAGCGTAATAACTGCCTGCAATCCGACACTCTTCCAAAAAACTAGGAATCAACTCTTCTTTTTGGGGCGAGTCAAAGCGTACCTCACTGCCGCTCAATCCATACCGCTCATCTGTCATTAACTCATCCAACGGAACCACCACATTATCACCTGTTAAATAGGTTGCAATATGGTCTGGATAGGTAATGCAGACATTGGGCGTAGTGCCGGTAGAAAGGTTGGTAATCACATCATTGTAGATTTTTCCGTAATCCGTATACAACCGCAAATTGACCGTAATGTTGGGATACAGTGCTTGAAAGTCTTCAATGGCCTTTTTGTAAATATCGGTTTGGCGTTTATTGGTATCATTTTTTGCCCAAAAGGTAATTTCATACTGTTTGCTTTCATCAAACGATGTGGGCACTGTAAAACTCGCCGTTTCTCTGGAACCGTGGCACCCAAACAAGGAAATCGCAATGAATACCAGCACTATTGCCACTGAAATGTATCGAAAATAAGAAACGAATGTACCCTTGTTACAAGGCTTCTTTTGGGTTGCGAAAAACCTTGTCATCCCTTAATTCCTCCTCGAGATACACCCGCCATAATCTTTTTACGAAACATAAGAAACAGCACAATCAACGGTATCGAAATAACCACTACAGCAGCCATCATTGCCGGAATGTTTTCTCTACCGAAACCGTTTTCCCGAATTTCCTGGATTCCGTTGGACACCAAATAGTAAGCAGGGTCATCGGTAATAAGCCGAGGCCATACATAGGAATTCCAACATTCAATTACCTTTAGAATAAGAATGGTGATCAATGTGGGGCGGCAAATCGGAATCATCACCTTCCACAGATACTTTAAATCGGAAGTGCCATCTACACGAGCAGCACGATACAGCTCATCGGGTACCTGTTCAAAGGTTTCTTTCAGCAGATAAATATAGAACACCGATGTTACCGATGGCAAGATTAACCCTAGAAAGGTATTACGCAAATCAAGCCCTGTAATAGTAGCAAAGTTTGTAATAATCACTAGTTCACTGGGAATCATCATCAAGGACAAATACAGGGTAAAAACCAGGTTTTTTCCTTTAAAATTCAGCCTTGCAAAAGCATAGGCAGAAAAAACAATAACGAACAGCATAATTGCTGTGGTTGCTACCGTAAAAATCAAGGTATTTATTAAATATTGTGTTAGCGGTACCGCCGTAAACGCATCTTCATAATTTTGAAGGGTGGGTGTTAAGGTGAAAAATGTGGGCGTATGCTCGGCGTTATACGATGCATAACTTTTTACCGAGGTAAGCAACATCCAATAAAAAGGAAGCAGCACAATCATGGCCCACAGCGTTAGCAGCGTATACGACACAGCGGATAAAATGGATTTTTTCTGCTGTGCCCATCGCTCTTGCTTTTTCGAATCCGCAAGCATAAGATTCTCCTCCTTTAATAGTGAATATGCTTTTTGCCTACCATCATATTCATGCAGGTAATGGTAAGAATAATCGCAAACAAAAGAATTGCTGCCGCCGAAGCATAGGACGGAAACCCACCACTGTTGCCATATAACATGTCGTAAATATATCCAACAATGGTATTCATTCCGGCTGCGTTCAAATCGGTTCCAAACAATGCCACCGCATCGCTATACGCCTTAAATGCCCCAATAAAACCAGTAATAATCAGATAAAACATCATTGGCGAAATCATCGGCAATGTGATACGAACAAAAGTGCGAAATGCCGATGTGCCGTCCACCTTTGCCGCTTTGTAGTAGTCCGGATTTACCGATGCCAATGCACCGGTTAAAATCAAAATCTTAAACGGCATTACCACCCAGATTGTGTAAAAACACAGAACAAACATTTTCGCCCAGTAAGGGCCATTGATAAAGTCAACAGGCGAACTACCGAACCAACTAAGAACCAGATTGACCAATCCGTCGGTATACTCTGTTTTTTGAAACAAAATCATAAATACCAAACCAACCGCCAGGGTGTTGGTTACATAAGGCAGAAAATAAATGGTTTGGTACAGATCTTTTAAAAATTTTATCGAGCTTAGCCCCAACGAAATAAGCAGCGCAAGCCCTGTGGAAATAGGCACCGTAATAATAACCAGGATAAAGGTATTTTTGAGTGCCTGTAAAAAATAAGGGTCATGCAGTACATAGGAATAGTTATAGAGCCCTACCCCAAAATAAGTCTGTGAAGCAAAATTATAACCCTCTTCCATGGAATAAACCAATACATCAAAGAGCGGATACACCATAAACAGCCCTAAAAATAAGATAGAGGGAAGCAGATACAGCCAAGCTTTTGTTTGATGCCGATTCATACAAGCCCCCTAATACGTTCCCCTGTTTCGTAATCAAAGAGGAATACTTTTTCCGGTTTCAATGCAAAACGAATGGTATCGTTTGCGCTGTCCACTTTGGTATCGGCAGTTATAATCGCACGCAGTACCGCTTCGCAAGCTGCATGTTGCGCCACAATGCTGATATCACGCCCCATTACCTCCACACCTTGCAAGTCACAACAAAGAGGACCATCGTTGCAGGGCACAAACCCTTCCGGGCGTATCGCAATTACAACCCGTTGTTCAGCTTTGCTTTTATCAATTCCCTTGCTTGTATCAGGTTGGTTCAAAGGCTTCAATACCGCTTCTAACGGTAGCACCGATGCTCCGTCAATTACCAACATTCCATTTTCAATTTTGCCGGAAAATACATTGATTGGCGGTGTACCTAAAAATTTTGCCACAAACAGATTTGCAGGATCATCGTAAACCTCTTGTGGTTTTCCAATTTGCTGCACCACGCCGGATTTCATGACAACGATAAAATCCGAAATGCTCATTGCTTCTTCCTGGTCGTGTGTAACAAATACGGTAGTAATATTGGTGGAGCGTTGAATTTTTTTAATTTCTTCCCGTGTTTGAAGGCGTAACCGTGCATCCAAATTAGAAAGAGGCTCGTCCAAAAGAAGCACATGCGGCATTTTTACCAATGCGCGGGCAATGGCAACACGCTGTTGCTGACCACCCGAAAGTTCAGCAGGCTTACGATCCATTAGCTCTTCTAATTGAACCAATGCGGCAGCCTGATTTACACGGCGCATCATCTCATCTTTTGAAAGCTTGTTTTTTCCTTTTAAGTTTTCTAACGGGAACAAAATATTTTTTCTCACCGTTAAATGGGGGTATAGTGCATAATTTTGAAACACCATGCCAACACCGCGGTGTTCCGGTGCCAGATTGGTTACATCTTGTTCCCCAAAAAAGATGGTGCCATCTGTTGGGGTTTCTAATCCACAAATCATATTCAGTGTGGTACTTTTTCCACACCCCGAAGGCCCTAATAGTCCGATGAGTTTTCCATCCGGAATTGTAAATGTAACATGATCAACTGCAATCACGTCATTGGATATCTTTTTGTTCCGATTCGGAAATTTTTTTGTAAGATTTTGCAGGCGAATTTCCATCGACACCTCTACCTTCCTATTCACAAATCAACAAAATTATAACGAATTTTTCCGCTAACTACAACCATTGTTTTATTTTTCTTGCAGAATGGGTTGCGCTACGAGTTCTTTCAATAATTTATGATTTGTTACCGCATATTGACCGTTTTCCTTTATCTTGACCAAAGTCGGTATTTTTATAATTCGCACTTGGTCCACTTGAATGTCTGTTGCATCATAAACGTGATCAGACAAAATATTGATAATAACTACACAGGAAGCATTGCACCGTTTGGCTTTTTGAACAATTTTATGATTCATTTCTGTTGCATCAAAGTCTGTGGATTCCATCCAGTGCTTAAAGTCAATAAAAACGGATGTATTTTGTATTTTATAGTCAAACAATTCAAATTGTTGTGGATCTGTGATTTCTTCTAGCGGAATATGAACCACTTGTTCCAGAATAAACTTTCCGACTACCTCGCCCAATGCCCCTTTATATACATTATGAAACAACGCCGGCGACATCATATATTTGTTGGGCGCAAAACTTGTGGCATACCTGTGCTGTTGAAACAACTCTAATATTCCGGGAATTTTCATCAACTGCGGTAAGCGTGCAGCCAATTCAGAAACTTCAAAGGGATACTCTTTTGCCTTTGTAAAACTAACCTGAATGTTGTTAAAATCTCGGTTTTGATGATACCAATATTGTTTTGTTACTATGGGAGATTCCACATAAAAATTCTTTGCCATAAAATTTTTAAATACCGATTCTTCCGGCAAGGTAGGATATTTTAGGGTTAGGTTTCGTAATTCTTTCCATTTGCGAATCCGTTCATCGGCCCATGTTTCTGCCAAAAAATTGTTGATATGCTTATTGACTCGCACTGATAACAACGATGCCGCATCTTCCCAATTTTTATATACAATAGTTTGTTCTGTAGATTGCCGTAATTGCTTCAACAGCGCAAGAAATTCCCAGTTCATTAAACGGCCTTTTGCTACAGATGCATCCAAACATTCTGACAAACGGCTATCGGCAAAAACATATACATTCCGCCTTTTCTGATTCGTTCTGCAAATACGTCCTATTGCCTGAATAATCGTTCTGGTTGAAAGTAAAACACTGCTATGGCAGTTATAAATATTTGCCGCCCAACGATTTGCCTGACTATGCCCTGAATAATACGTAATAAACGCCCTTTTTATATGAGAAAACGCATCCTTCATTGAAAGTTCTGCCACTTCTTGCAGAAATTCAATTTGAAAAAGATACTTGATAAACTCCTCTTCGCTGAGATTATCGGTAAGATTTACAATCATATTCGTTGGTTTATCCAGATAGATTGCATCAAAATCCTTTTCTCCGCGTGCCGGAAAACCATTGGTTGTGCACACTTGATTGACAAGGCTGTGCGGGATTTTATATTGCAGATTTTGACCTGCGCCAATGGTTTGGTAAACCGAAATCACAAACAACTTTTCACCCTGTTCCAGTCGCTGCTGTATGACATCTTTTTTCAAGTCGTAATCTTCGCCATCCAACTGACAAACCATTCTTTGGGGTGAATATGTAACAGAATGCTCTTTATGAATCAAAGCAAAAATCTGATACAATACATCCAGATTCAGATACACATCGCCTTTTTTGGGGTGCTTTGTTAGCACGCACAAAAACGATTGAATGTCGGAATTTGCAATAAATTCTTTGTATACCTTGGCAATTCGCAGATACCGCTCCTTGTTATAGCTATTCGGCTCTTGTGCAAGAAACTGTTCCAGCATAATAAAAATCTTTTTAGAAAACTGATGGTTGCGAAATACCGTATTCCATGCAGCTTCGTTGTAATCACCATTTATCACACCGGATATTACCTTTGTGTGAATGTTAATTTTGTTGTATCCACTGGTTGCCTGTTGAAATTCCTGCGCCAGAATCGCTTTATCTTGCACAGACAGTTCGGTGTAGGCTTGGTTCATCTTACTTTTCAGATAAGCCAAATCATAATTCCCCAATACGCTGGGCAGTGTTGCCGTTGCAGAAATTCCAATCACCTTTGCCTTTTCACAAAAACGAAGCAAAAGTTTTTCCGGCGTATTTTGAAACCCATACATCATAATACGAGAACGCATATCATGACTTGGCTCATCCAAAAACGCATAGTAACGAAATCCGTTTTCATAAAATTGCAAATCATATTCTGAGCCGGCAATGTTTCCTGCATTTTTGTGGGAAGAGGTTAGAATCTGCGAAGTGATATAATCTTTATAAAAATCGCTTAGCGAAAATTCTGCCAGTACCGTGCGAATGGCAAATTCCGATGAAAAATCATCTTGACCATCTTGCCGATGCTCCATTTTATATTGATAATAATTGATTGCCAGTATGTTTACTGCACCTTGAAAAAACTTAATAAACCCTCGAAGTTTTCCCAGCAAAAACTGAATATTATTGCGCTCTGCCGCCGGGCGTTCTGTTGAAAACTGAATGGTGTTAACCCTTCGTTTGCTATCGCAAGCGGTAACAATATAGGATTTGTTTCCATCTAAAATAGAATGGAATTGGTGATCTTGAAACAAAAAGTTTTTTGAAGTGTCCACAAGCTCGGTATCGGTTTTATAGGAAAACTGCAACGAGTATTCTTGATAAATCTCCTCTGCTTTTTCTTTTAACCCATCGATAACCGATTGTAAGTGCTGGTCTTTGTATGCGCTGTTCTGCCGCTGTTGTGATGCAACCGTTAAGCGGCTGGGAAATTTACTGGTTTGCAATGCGGCATAAATCTCCCGAAACAGGTCAAGATAATCAATTTTATCTCGCAATCCACTTTGAATAATATTGTTTAGTATAGTATCTTTAGTTGCATCAAATTCATCAATAAAAACAAGAGCATTTTTAATAATTGGCGAGTTGTACACCATACAAGACGGCTCGATAATGGTGGAATTCTGCGAAAGGAATTTGTCCATACTCATAAAGATAATCTGCCGCTCTTTGGTAAAAACTGCAGGATACAATTTGCCCAACCACTGCCACTGCGGATTTTTCTTAATTGCGTTAAGCCGTTCGGTAGATGTTTTAAACTGTTTTGCCAGCATACTTTGAATCAACCGGCGGAAATTTGGTTCGGATGTACACCGAAGATTGTCGCGTATACTTGGTACAAAGCTTCGTAATTCATCAATGGTGCTTTTTTGCTGTTTTTGCAGAAAAATTACATCTTGTGCAAAGGCTTTGTATTCCTCGGTGTGGCGAATTTCCGCCGGAATTGTAATTGCCAAATCTTGCGAAAAGTTTGTTACCACACAGTCAGCGTTAGAGTCCAAAAACAAAAATTTCTTGTGAAATCGTTCAGACTCTCCTGCCTTTTCAAACCGCTGTTGAAGCTCTAAAATAGGCAAATTCTTTTTTAGTGTTGTAACAAAAAATATTTTTCGGTCTTGAAATGCTTCCGAGCATGCGGCCGTAAAAATATAATCTAGGACAGAGTGGGTTTTACCAAATCCGGTTGGCATATCAATCAAAAAAAGCCCGTTGAAACTTGTGTTATCTTCACAATAATTTTTAATTACTGTATAAAGATGAGGCTTTTTCTCTGCCGCATCGGAACGATTAAACATCTGCCTCATAGATTTTCTCCTTATTTGTTACCTGTTGAGCCATTGCTCTTTGGTCATATAATTTGTGTGCCCGATTCGAATTTCATTCATTCGCGGCACCGGAACCTCGTTGCAGGTATGATGATATCGAAAACCCAGCTTTTCTTGCACACGCTTGGATTTCTCGTTTCCATCATAATAACCGCACCATATGGTTGTCATATTTAAATCTTCAAACCCATGGCGCATTAGTTCTGCGGCTGCTTCCGGCATATATCCTTTGCCCCAAAAGGGTTTTCCAAGCCAATAGCCAAGTTCACATTCATCCGAACGATCCGTCATATCGGTATATCCGTTTAATCGTAACTCAATTGCACCGATTGGACAATCGCTTCCTTTTTCGCAAATTGCATAGCATTCTTTTCCACAAAGTACTTTGCGGATTATCTCCAAGCTTTCTGCTGCATTTTTATGCGGTTGCCAACCTGCAGCAGGCCCAACATCGGGGTCTTGGGCATATAAAAAAAGACAATCTGCATCGCTTTCTTTCCAAGGGCGCAGAATCAATCGTTCTGTTTCTAACATCATACAATGCTTCCTCCTATACTACTTACTATTATTATCATTTGCTTTTCCTGAAAACATCCATGTAAATTTGTAAATACATTTCCAAATTGTATTTATTTTATCGTATTTTATACAGTAAATCAATAAAGAGCATGGTTTCATTTTTCTATGGCATATACAAAAACAAGGCGTAGCGGTTCTATCTACACTATGCCATATACAAGTAAATTTCTCTATGTTACAATAGTTTTATCAATTAGTTTTAGGAGTATTTACATAATGAAATCCATTCCCTTTTATACCGACCGTTTGGCAATTCGGCCATTTTGCCTGCAAGATACCGAACCATACTTTCAATTGGTTGCCCATCCAATCGTTCACTGCTTTGTAAGTGAAAAACTCGAAACACCGGAACAAGCCAAGCAGGAAGTTTTAAAAAAACAGCTGCAAACCGATGGTTCTGACTTAGCCGTATGCTTAAAAGATACCAACGAATTTATTGGTACACTCTTTGGTATATGGGAAAATGATACTTTTAGTGTATGTTGGAACTTTTTACCCCAATATTGTGGCAAGGGCTATGCCTACGAGGCCGCCCGTGCTTATTTTGATTTTCTTTTTAATCAAATGAACGCACGGCGCATCTATGCTTATGTAGAAGATAACAACTTCCCTTCTCAGCATCTTTGTAAAAAGTTAGGCATGAGGCAAGAAGGTCTTTTTAAAGAGTTCATTTCTTTTGTAAATAACCTGGACGGTACACCTTTATACGAAAACACCTTTCAATTTGCAATTTTAAAGAAAGAATGGAATAACCAATCAGAATAAGGAGCTGTATTTTTCGATGACAGAATGGCAAAAAGCACAGCAAGGATTTTTGTATGATGCCAATTATGACCAGGAGCTAATCAATGCACGGATAAAATGTGCTGACCTATGCCACGAACTGAACCATTGCAAACCCTCTGATGCACAAAAGCGAAACGAACTGTTACATCAGATTTTCGGTAAGATTGCAGGTGATATCGTGATAACTTCGCCTTTTTATTGTGATTACGGCAGCAATATTACGGTTGGAAAAAATTTTTATACCAATTACAACTGCGTTATCTTAGATGCAGCCCCTGTCTGCTTTGGCGATAATGTTTTTATTGCCCCCAATTGCGTATGCTCTACCGCAGGTCATCCAATTGATGGCGAGCAAAGAGCACAAGGCCTCGAAATTGCTAAGCCGATTCAGGTAGGTAACAATGTTTGGATTGGCGCCAATGTTAGCATTTTGCCCGGCGTTTCCATTGGGAACAATGTTGTAATTGGTGCAGGAAGTGTGGTAACAAAAAACATTCCGGATAATGTGGTTGCAGCTGGCAATCCTTGCCATATTTTACGCCCCATTACAGAACAAGACAAAGATAAGTATCCTATCTGGTCTGGTGAATAATGGTTATCTAAACCGAAAACAATAAAAAGCCATCGATCTTTGACCGATGGCTTTCTGCTTACAATGTATCAATAAGTCCACTTCACATGATAAAAAAGAGTTCTGCTTTTCAATCCATCGAATCGAAAATCAGAACTCTTTTTGGTCCGAGTGGCGAGAGTCGAACTCACGGCCTCTTGAACCCCAT
>CALWNI010000070.1 GCA_944382775.1 uncultured Allofournierella sp. | reverse complement strand
ATCATATTATTCTGGACAGCCAAAACCAGGCAAGATGCATCATTCAAACAACCAAGGTTTATATAACGCCTTTTGATACAGTTACAGAAGAACACGCATGGAAAGAGGGCGAAGGCGATAGAACCTTACAGTTTTGGCAAGAAGTACACCGCAACTATTTCTCAAAATGCTTGCAAGAAATGGGCAAGACCTTTGCCGAATCGATGGGTGTGGTGTGTGAAGAGTTTCGGGTAGTATACCAAGCAAAGGAAAATTCATGTGATAAGACATAAAAAAGACCGTGTATTCCAATAAAGAATACACGGTCTTTTTTGTTATTCTTTTACAATGCAAGAAGGTGGGAAAATCAGCCGAATACAAGTGCCTTTGCCGGGGGTGCTTTCCAGCTCAATGCGAGCATGATGGTAAGCAGCACTGTGTTTTACAATCGAAAGTCCCAAACCGGTTCCGCCAATTTCTTTCGAATGGCTTTTGTCAACCCGATAAAAGCGTTCAAAAACACGGTCGTGATCCTCGGGGGGGATTCCAATTCCGTTGTCTTTTACCTCCAAAACGGGGCCACTGGGCGAATGTTTGATGGTTACCCAGACAGAACCGCCAATACGATTGTATTTAATGGCATTGTCACACAGATTGAACAGCAGTTCTTCCAATACCGGCTGTACACCGGTAATGACAACCGGCTCACCGGAAACCGTAAGGGTAACTTGTTGTTTTGCGGCAGCTGTTTCCAAAATAACGGCTGTATTTTTGGCAAGCAAAGTAAGATCTACCGGTATTGCCGTATAGGGAATTGAATTTTCGTCCAGCTGAGAAAGCTTGATGATATCGCCCACCAAATGAATCAACCGTTGGGATTCATCGTAAATCTTGCTTGCAAAGTGGGGAACATCTTGGGCATCAACCAAGCCGCTTTTCATAATTTCTGCAATGCCGGAAATGGAGGTAAGCGGTGTTTTTAATTCATGGGATACGTTTGCGCTAAATTCACGGCGCAAGGTTTCTCGCTCCTGCTTTTCGGTAACATCCAACAATACAATAACCGTACCGGCAAGGGTATCTTGTTGGTAAACCGGATTTGCAAACAGCTGGCACATCTTGCCGTACAATGGAATCAACGCCTCGTTGTGGTGTCCTTCCAGAGCATCTTGAATGGCGTTATTCAGTTCGGGAATGGGGCTTTGGGTCATGTAACGGTCCGTTAAAGGGGCATCCGCGTGCAGCAACTGTCCTGCGCTGGTGTTATGCGAAAGCACCTTGCCGTCCTGATCCAGTACCAAAAAGCCTTCTTTCATATTTTCGGTAATGGAAGAAAAACGCTCTTGTTGTTGCCCAAGTTCCATTAACTGGGCCTTAATTTGCCGATTTTGGTGATTCAATCGCCGCAATAGGGGTTCCAGTTCCTCGTACTCTTCGGAAATTTGAGGATGCTCCAAATCGATTTCGTTTAATGGCCGCGTTAAACGAATGGAAACCCGATAGGCAATAATGGCGGATAGAATGGCGCCAAAAATAAGAATCACTAAAATTGGGTAAATCAGCAGAAAAAAGAGTCCAATTCCCGAATATTGAGTACATGCAATACGCAGCACATTGCCATCCGGCAAGAGTGTGGCCCGATATAAAGTTTTTTCTTGCAAGCTGGAAGAATAGCGGGAGCTTTCGCCCAATTTTCCCTGCAAAGCTTGCTGAAATTCGATGCGATCGGAATGATTTTCCAGGGTGGAAACATCGGCATCGCTATCAAACAGAACATTGCCGTCAGCTGCGATTAAGGTAATGCGGTTTTGGCCGGGATCTGTAGAGGTAAGAAAGTCCATACCCTGCACCGAAACACCCTGCGAAAGATAGTTTAGTTCGGTGACTAGTTCGGTGGTAAGCTGGTTTTCAAAATAGGGCAACAAAATTGCAATAAAAAATCCCATGCATACCGCCAAAGAGGTTAATGTAACCGCTAAAATGGCGTTAAAAATACGTTTGGTCATACGCCATTCTCCCGAATACGGTAGCCGGTGCCACGTACCGTTTCGATATAACTGCCACAATCGCCTAATTTTTGGCGTAAGGTTCGAATATGAACATCTACGGTGCGGCTTTCGGCCTCAAAGGTATAGCCCCAAATTTGATTCAGCAGCTTCTCACGGGTAAATACAATGCCGGGTTGCTGCATTAAAACGCTAAGCAATTCAAATTCTTTATGGGTCAAAGATACCTCGTTGCCGCCGGAAATAACTTGATGACGGGCAGGGTAAAGCAGTAGTTCACCCACCTGAAACTCTTCGGGCGAAACCTGCGGTTTTGTTCGGCGCAGCAATGCGTTTACACGAGCCACCAATTCCATCATACCAAAAGGCTTGGGAATATAGTCGTCTGCGCCATTGTCTAAGCCAGTCACTCGGTCGTATTCACTGCCTTTTGCAGTTAACATAATAACCGGCAGATGACTGGTTGCAGAAGAAGAACGTAGACGCTTTAAAATTTGGATGCCATCCTCTTCGGGCAGCATGATATCCAATAGCAGCAAATCCGGTTGTTCATTTTCAAGCTCAGCCCAAAATTGCGAAGGCAAAGAAAATCCTTTTGCCTCATGACCGGATCGGTTCAGTGTATAGGTTACAAGCTCTCGAATGCTGTTATCATCTTCAAGAATATAAATCATAACTACCCAATATCTCCTTTGCTCAGCAAGTTTAGCTCTGCAATAGGCGCAGATAAAACATCTTATCTAAGTATAAAACATTTTTCCGATCATTGCATTAGAAACACTGTAAAAATTAAGTAAAAATATTACGAGTTCGACTTTCGAAAAGAAAACCCGACAAGCATACCACTTGTCGGGTAAAAAATCAGTTCATTACAAGACCATTCAAATCGTTGCTAGATTTAAAGGTTTGGAAGTTGAACAGCAGTAAGATGTCATCATAGCCTTCTTGCTCGGCCAATTGTGCAATGCTTAGCTTATAGCCGCGGGGGTCAATTACACCAATACGGGCATAATTTTCGCACAAAAAGGGAACAAAGCTGTTGGCATAGCTGTCTTTTACCACCAAAATGCTACCTTCGCCATTGCCTTCAATGGTGGAATATCCATTATTGCCATATAAGAACATGGCATACTTGTCTGAGGTGTTCAGCTTTTCGGTGTCATACAAACCGGAAGTGAAGTTTTCGGTCAGGTTCAGGTTTGCATCAATGTTCCAAACGGTCATACGGTTGGGCAAGTCCAGATAAGAAAGGGTATCGGGCTTGGTTTTCCAATACAGGGCTTTGGAATAGGTAGTACCGATAAAATCCGATACATTGGTAAAGTCAGACTCGCTTACCTGCATGGGGGTTAGACCTTTTTGTTTGCAGAACTCCAGATAAGCCAGATAAGCGCCATGGGTTGTCCAGTGATGGTCCGTGTTATAGTACAAATACTGGTCTTTATTTGTGTTAAAGGTGGAACGTAAATCCAAAACATGGTCAGTGCCAACGGTAGCGAATAAGTTATCCAGATAGCTGTTTTCGTCCAGCATGGGGGTATCAGTGGGCAAAACGTCGCTGTAAATTAAGCTGGCAGAAGGTGCAAGCAGTAAGGTTACATTGCCGGGATACTTTTCGACAAAATTCTTTACCAGTGTGGTGTTTTTGTTTAATAGCTTGGTTTCCAGGTCGGTTAAACCAAACATCTTGGTGAACAAAGCGTTGTTATTGCCGATTAAAGCACCGCCAATCTCAACCTTTTGAAACAACAAGCTTTCGCTCAAGCTTTGACTTTTCATCCAAAAATCACGAAAAGCAACCTGGTCTTTGGTATAAGAATCGTAGTCGCTGGTCCACTGGTTTTTTACCAGCTGCGATAAGCTGAATTTTGGAAATTGGCTCAAAGTGCGGCGCTCTAAATCAGAATAACTGCGTTTAGGCCACGAGCCATCTAAAATCATAAAACCAAAAATAAACAGAAAAAACAGCACCAAAAGCGGATATTGCTTTAGGGCTTTTACCTTTTCTTTCATAACATTATCTCCCATCAGAAGCGGAAATACAAGAACGGACTATTGGTAGAGGCCACAATGTATGCAATTGACATGAAAAGCAGTGCAAATACAACCACAATTTTTAATGCGGTGTGCTTTTTGAGCCACTCATAGAACTTAATTGGCAACGGGGTGCAGCACAAAATTGCAACAATTAAGATTACGGCGTAGTTCCGCAAGAAGTACAGGCAGGAAACACCGCCGGAGGGAATAAACAATTTTTGGAACAGCAAGCTTAAACCAACGCCCTGCTCGTTACCAACAAACAGCGCCCAGCCAACAGCAACCAGCAAAAGGGTGTAAATATGGGGCCATACCTTTCCTGCCTTTAGCTTATCCAGCAAAAATACCTTTTCGATGGTCAGCAGAACAAAGTAGTAAACACCCCACAGAACAAAGTTCCAGTCAGCACCATGCCAGATGCCGGTCAAAGTCCATACAACAAACATGTTGAAAATCTGGCGTTTTAAACCACGACGGTTGCCGCCTAAGGGGATGTAAACATATTCACGGAACCAGCCGGACAAAGTCATGTGCCAACGGCGCCAAAAGTCAGTAATACTGCGGGAAATATAGGGCATATTAAAGTTCATGGGGAAGTCAAAGCCAAGCATTTTACCCATACCAATGCCCATCAAAGAATAACCGGAAAAATCAAAGTAAAGCTGCAACGAATAGGCAAGCAAACCGAGCCATACTAAGGGAGTGCTTGCATTGGCAAGGCCAACACCGGCCTGTGTCATGGTTGTGCCGCTGTAAGTGCCGATAATGTCGTACCATAAATGACTAATGGTATCGGCAATAAGCACCTTTTTAGCAAGACCGAATACAAACAAGCAAATGCCTTCTTCAATTTGTTTTAAGGTGTATCGATCTTTAAAAACATGCAGTTGTTCTGCAACATCACGATATTTAACAATGGGGCCGGCAATCAATTGCGGGAACATAACCACATACGCACCAAAATCGATGATGTTATGCTCGGCTTTTACATCCCGGCGGTATACGTCAATGGAATAACTCATGGTTTGGAAGGTGTAAAAGCTGATACCCAAAGGCAGTACCGTAGCTGCTTCCACCATGCCAAGCGACAGCCCCAGAAAACTATTTAAGCTGCTAATGATAAAGTTGGTATATTTAAAGAATACCAACATAGACAAACTGCCCACAACGGAAAAAATCAAAAAGAATTTTCGCATAGAGGGCGAGTGGTCAAATCGTTCAATGGCAAGGCCGGAAAAATAGTTGATTAAAATTAACACAACCATAATGGGGAAAAATCGAACTTCACCCCAAGAGTAAAAGACGAGGCTGCATAAAAACAATGCCAGATTTTTGAACTTATAGGGCACTAGATAGTAAAGCCCCAACGAAATGGGCAAAAAGCGGAATAAAAATAATATAGTACTAAAAAGCAAGTTTGCGACACTCCTTTACACAAAAAGCCGGTACCGTAGGGTACCGGCCCAAAACAATATATGTTTTATTTTAATGCTTCATCCAAAGCTTTGTCAATATCGGTATAGTCAGCACCCTTGGTGTTGGCAATTACCATAACTACATAATCGCCTTTTGCAACAATACGCGCATCTTTAGCGGCTGCTTCTTTGTCTGCAAATTCGGCATACAAGCCACCGGTAGAAATGCTGGTTTTGTAAGCTTCCATCTCACTCTTTACAGCATCTGCCTTGCCGGGAACCGCTTTTACAACCACAATCAAAGCACTATCTGCCTGGTCGTTGGAAACTTTGCCTTCGTATTTTTCAATGTTGTCAGTGGTTAGCAACATGTCCAAGGAGATAAAATTATCATCTACAGCCCGAGAGGTTTCAATGGGGTTTACAGCTTCTACAGCAGCAATAATGTCAGACATGTTGTAAGCATCGCTTGTTTCAACCGAAGAAGAAGCGGTGCTGCTGGCAACACTAGAGGCTGCACTGCTTGTGCTTGTGGTATTATTATTTCCGCCACAGCCAACCAAAGCCACAGCCAATAAAGCGGTAGAAAGGGAAAGGGCAATCAACTTTTTCATAATCAATGATACTCCTTTTTCTGGTAACTTGTTGTTATAGATTTTATCCTATACGATACGGGATTTCAAGGCTTATCTTTTATTGTGCAATTAAATTTAACATTTTATTCATTAGATATCAAAAGAAAGATACCATTCTTAATGATAAAATAATATCATTGCCTTGACAGAATGATTTTATAGCCGTACAATCAATGCAAAGATTTGTGCCAGTAGTAGTAAGGCTTATTAGATATAAAGGAGATATTAGATGCACCCACCTAATAAAACAAAGTATGTTGCACTTACCGGTATGCTGTTTGCGCTAGCTATAGTATTATCGGTTGTGGAATCCGCTATAACACCTATGCTGGGGTTAACGCCTGGTGTAAAAATAGGGCTTTCTAATATTGTTGTAATGTACGCACTGTTTTTTATGGGGCCAAAACAAGCATTTAGTTTGGCGGTATTAAAATCACTGTTTGTAGTTATTACTCGTGGCGTTGTGGCGGGTGCCTTATCTTTTACAGGCGGCATTGTTTCGTTGTTGGTCATGTGGCTGCTGTATCGGCTTTTTAAAAACCATATTACCTATTTTATATTATCGGTTTGCGGTGCATTAAGCCATAATGTGGGACAATTAATTGCTGCCAGTTTTATCTTAGGCAGCAAATTGGCACTAACCTATGCACCAATTTTAATTGTTTCAGGTTTAATTATGGGCTGGGTTACAAGCTTTAGCCTGGGCTTGCTTTTGCCTGCACTGGGCCGTATGGGGTTTCATGACAAGAAAATATAGAAATTACAAAATATTTTCAAAATATGTGTTGACGAAGTCGGCTAGAAGTGCTATACTCTAGCCATAACAAGGAATCATTCCTAGTTATTACTGGGATGTTAATTTCAAATTTAATTTTGGAGGAAAATACTATGTCTAAGTTTGTTTGCACCGTATGTGGCTACATCGCTGAAGGTTCCGCTCCTGATTTCTGCCCTGTTTGCAAGGCTCCCAAGGATAAGTTCGTTGAGCAGACCGAGAACAGCTACGTAACCGAGCACGTTGTTGGCATCGCTAAAGAAGGTGTACCCGAGGAGATCATCGAGGGTCTGCGTATGAACTTCAACGGCGAGTGTGCAGAAGTTGGTATGTACCTGGCTATGAGCCGTGTAGCTGACCGTGAAGGCTACCCCGAAATCGCAGAGGCTTGGAAGCGTTACGCTTTCGAAGAGGCAGAGCATGCTGCAAAGTTTGCTGAGCTGCTGGGCGAAGTTCTGACCGACAGCACCCAGAAGAACCTGCAGATGCGTGTAGACGCTGAGTGCGGCGCTTGCTCCGGCAAGATGGATCTGGCTAAGAAGGCTAAGGAGCTGGGTCTGGACGCCATCCATGACACCGTTCACGAGATGGCTAAGGACGAGGCTCGTCACGGCCGTGGCATGCAGGGCCTGCTGAACCGTTACTTCAAGTAATTGATTACGGGTTTACTGTAACTTAAAAAATCCCCTAACACGAATAAGTGTTAGGGGATTTTTTTGTGGTAAAATTTATAACATTGAAATATTCAACCATTGGTTGAGCGAATAATCTACCATTGGTTGTTTCAATTATGCTTTTTTCAACGTTTTATCCATTCAAAAATGCAATGCTATTGCTTATAATAGACTCAACAAAGAAAAAGGAAGTGTGTGTTATGGATATGACAATTGGAAAAAGAATTGCAAGCTTACGCAAAGAAAATGGGCTAAAGCAGGATGATTTAGCAGAAATGCTGAATGTTAGTGCACAAGCTGTTAGTAAGTGGGAGAACGACCAAACCTGTCCGGATATTAGCTTGTTGCCTCAGTTGGCGAAAATTCTTGGTATAACCGTAGATGAACTGTTATCGGGCAAAAAAGAATCACAGGCGGCAGTTATCCTTGTTGAAGAGGAAAAAAGAAAAGATGTCAAAGATATGGTATTGCGAATTGTGGTGGATTCTTCGGCCGGGGATAAGGTTCGGGTAAATCTACCGATGTCATTGCTTCAAATTGCATTGGATACGGAGATGGATTTGCCCCAGATTTCAAGCAATGGAGCAATGAAAAATATTGACTGGAAGCAAATTCTAGAGCTTGTGCGTCACGGTGCTATGGGTAACTTGGTTGAGGTTGAATCATCGGAAGGCGACATGGTTCGAATTTTTGTGGAGTAAACTATGAAAATTATTGTAAAAAGTCAAGACACAGCAAATATCAATATAGCTGTTCCGTCGCGTTTGCTGCTTAATCGAATTTCTGCAGCAATTGGATCCAGCTACTTGAAACGATATGGAATTGATATTTCACAAAAACAGGCAATTACACTTGTGAAAGAGCTTAATCGGTTTCGTCGCAAGCATCGTGATTGGGTTCTGGTTGAGGTACAAAGCAAAGAAGGGGATTATGTGAAAATAAAACTATAGGAGGCAAATTTTGAAACAGAACAATATAAAAAATCAAAATATAGCACCCTATTTAAAGCAATTTTATAAGGGCAATATCGGGTATTTATTGTTGGCTTTTGCATGGATTGTATTATCGGTTATTGCCACGTTAATGATTTCTTGGATCATTCAGTTAATCATTGATATGATTACAGGCAAAGATATCGGCTTTGCATTTTGGCAAGTAGCAATGCTTACCTTTGTATCCATCGCTTTGGATGGTTGCGCAGACTTGTTCAATTATCTTTCGCGCCCACGTTTTATTGCAAAGGCACTTAGGCAATATCAAGATTTTGTTTATGAGCAGCTTTTAAAAAAGAGTATCTCCGCATTTTCTGCCGAAAATTCCGCGGTGTATATTTCAGCACTTTCCAATGATTTGGTATCCATTGAAACCGGATACTTAGAAAATATATTTATTATTGTGCGCATGACGCTATTGTTTTTGGGCACACTGTGCCTGATGTTCTGGTATAGCCCAACATTAACCGTTATTTCTATTATTTTAGCAATATTACCGCTGGCAAATGGAATGTTCACCGGAAACCTGGTAGCAAAGGCGGAAAAAGAGGTCTCAAAGAAAAACGAAGCCTACATGTCTACTTTACGCGATAGCTTAACCGGTTTTTCTGTAATAAAATCATTTCGGGCAGAAGTGCAGATGTGTAAGATGTATGCCAAACAGGTAATGGCAGTTACCAAAGCAAAAGAGCATAGAAGAAAAATGGCGGTTTTGGTGCAGTCGTTAAGCGGACTGGCAGGGGCAATTCTTCAATTTGGTATCTTTTTTGTTGGTGCATGGTTAGCATTGTCTCAAAATGAGCTTTCGGCGGGTGCTGTACTGGTTTTTGTGCAGCTGCTCAATTTTGTAATTCAGCCTGTTACCAGTATCCCACAGGCACTTACAGAGTGCAAAGCCTCCAAAGCTTTAATTGCAAAGTTGGATAACGCATTAACAGCCAATGTTCGCAGCGAAGGCAAGGTAACCAAGAAAAATTTGAATGAGGGCATCTATGTTAAAAATCTATCTTTTGGCTACGAAAAAGAAAAACCAGTACTAAAAGATATAACATATACCTTTGAGGCGGGAAAAAGTTACTGTTTAGTAGGAGCTTCCGGTAGCGGAAAATCCACCTTGCTCCATCTTCTAATGGCTTCCAGCAGTCATTTTGATGGCAGCATCACCTACGATGAAACCGATATTTCCGATCTTGCCGGGGAATCCTTGTATGATATGGTTTCCTTAATTCAGCAAAATGTATTTGTTTTTAACGCATCCATTCGGGATAACATTACCATGTTTAGTAACTTTCCAAAAGCAGAGGTAGACCGTGCCATTGAGTTATCGGGCCTTTCTGCATTAATTGCTAAAAAAGGGGAGCACTATTTGTGTGGTGAAAATGGAAGTGGATTGTCTGGTGGTGAAAAACAGCGAATTTCCATTGCCAGAAGTCTTTTGAAAAAGTCCCAGGTATTGCTTGTGGATGAAGCAACGGCCGCACTGGATGCCAAAACAGCCTATCAAGTTTCCTCCGCAATTTTGGGATTTTGTGACCTGACCCGAATTGTAATAACCCATTCTCTGGACGAAACTTTGTTTTCTCAATACGATTGTATTTTAGCAATGAAAAACGGTATGATTATTGAAAAGGGTAGCTTTCATGAATTAATTGAACAAAAGGGCTATTTCTACTCGCTCTATACGGTTTCTCACTAAAATGGTATTAAGAAAATACTAAGGCGATAGCTTTTTAAAAGAAAATCTTAATAAAATAACCAAAAACCAAATGCGGTTATATTGTGCAAATAAATTAAAATAAATAAAAATATTATAGATATATTGTTCAAAAACAAACTCGTGTTATATTATTGAAAAATATTTTAAATAAGCCGAAAAGAATGAATAATTAAAAAATTTTTTCAAAAAAATAATTGACACGGATGAATACTTATGCTATCCTTAGCACAGATTTGACTGGAGTTTATCTAGCCAAGTATACGAGGACCACTCTTTGGAGTTAAGGCCATACGGACAGCCGGGTCCAATGCCGATCGGCGGATTTTCCGCCTTATTGATTGAGTTAAAAGCTCAAATTTTATAAGTTGGTTACTCTATAACCGAAATTGCGTGTTTGCGCAGACTTGTGAAACGGTCAATAAAAGAGTGGTAAAAGTATCTTGTTGCTGTATAGACTCTCAGTACCTAAGTATATTTTCTGTTGTATGCTTTTTTATAACTAGAAATACAAATTTTGAAAATTTATTTTGTACGCCTTGATCAAAACACAAGCTGCTCAAATGCAGCTTGTGTTTTTTTGTGTTTGAGGTGAGGAAAATGAAGAAAAAGTGTATCCTAGACCAAAATGAAGCGCCAATTTATGAAGCACTGCAAACGTTTCGGCAGATGCGAGTTGTCCCTTTTGATGTGCCCGGGCATAAACGAGGACGAGGAAATCCGGAACTAACGGAATTTTTAGGGGAACGGTGTGTTGGTATTGATGTAAACAGCATGAAGCCGCTGGATAATCTGTGCCAACCCATTTCGGTAATTCGCCAGGCAGAAGAATTGGCAGCAGAAGCGTTTGGAGCAGCACACGCTTTTTTGATGGTTGGAGGTACCACCAGTTCGGTGCAAAGTATGGTACTTTCTACCTGCAAACGGGGCGATAAGATTATCATGCCGCGCAATGTTCATCGCAGTGTGATCAATGCGCTGGTGCTTTGCGGTGCAATTCCTGTTTATGTGAATCCCGAAGTAGACCATCGGCTGGGCATCTCGTTGGGCATGAAGCGAGAACAGGTGGCAAAAGCAATTCAAGAAAATCCGGATGCGGTGGCCGTGTTCGTTAACAACCCCACTTACTATGGAATTTGCAGTGATTTGCGAGCAATCGTAAAAATGGCACACGATGCAGGCATGTACTGTTTGGCAGATGAAGCCCACGGAACGCATTTTTATTTTGGCGAGAATATGCCGGTTTCGGCTATGGAAGCCGGTGCGGATATGGCGGCTGTTTCCATGCACAAAAGCGGCGGAAGCCTGACCCAATCCAGCTTGCTGCTCATCGGCCCCAACATCCAAGAGGGGCATGTGCGAAAAATCATCAATCTTACACAAACAACATCCGGCAGTTATCTGTTAATGTCCAGTTTGGATATCAGCCGCCGAAATCTTGCGCTGCGCGGTAAGGAGGTATTTCGGCAGGTCATCTCCATGGCAGAATATGCCCGAGATGAGATTAACGCCATTGGTGGATATTATGCGTTTGGGCGCGAACTGATCAACGGCGATTCCATCTTTGATTTTGACCCCACAAAATTAAGCGTCCATACTCGTGATATTGGCTTGGCAGGCATTGAAGTTTATGACCTGCTTCGGGATGAGTACGATATTCAAATTGAGTTTGGTGATATCGGAAACATTCTGGCCTATTTATCAATTGGCGATAGACCGCAGGAAGTGGAGCGGCTGGTCAGTGCGCTGGCAGAAATTCGGCGACGACATGCAGCCGAAAACAGCGGCTTGATGAGTCAGGAATATATCGATCCGGAAGTGGTTACCAGCCCACAAGAAGCATTTTATGCAAACAAAAAGAGTGTACCGCTGAGCGATAGTGTGGGGCAGGTATGCAGCGAGTTTGTTATGTGTTACCCTCCCGGCATTCCGATTCTTGCCCCCGGAGAACGCATTACCGCAGAAATTTTAGACTATATCCGTTATGCAAAAGCAAAAGGATGCTCTATGACCGGCCCGGAAGATTCGGAAATTGAACGAATCAACATTCTTACCTAGGAGGCACTGCAATGGAACTTTGGTTTAGCGAATTTCACACACCGGATGTAAAGCACAGCATCCGAGTAGATCGGCATTTGTATTCCTGCAAAAGCGATTATCAACAGATTGATATTTACGATACCCCCGAGTTTGGCAAGGTGCTTGCCTTGGATGGTAACGTAATGCTTACCGAACGGGATGAATTTATCTACGACGAAATGATTACCCATGTTCCTATGGCAGTTCACCCCAATGTACAAGATGTTTTGGTGATTGGTGCAGGAGATGGTGGAGTAGTGCGAGAGTTGGCTCGGTATGAATCCATACGATCCATTGATTTGGTGGAACTGGATGCCCAGGTGGTAGAGGCTTGCAGGCATTATCTGCCGGAAAATGCCTGCCGATTGGATGATTCTCGTGTGCATATCTACTTTGAAAATGCATTGCGATTTATCCGCCAGCGGCAGGCACAGTATGACCTTATCATTGTGGATTCCAACGACCCGTTTGGGCCTCTGGAAGGGTATTTTACCCGAGAGTTTTACGGCATTTGTTACAATGCCTTGCGTGACGACGGTATTATGGTAAATCAGCAGGGAAGCCCATTTTATCGGCACGATGCCGAAGCGATGCAACGCAGCCATAAGCGAATTGTAAAAACATTCCCCATTAGTCGGGTTTATCAAGCCCACATCCCCACCTATGCGGCAGGGTACTGGCTGTTTGGGTTTGCCAGCAAAAAGTATCATCCCATTGATGATTTTGACCGCAACCAATGGTTAAAACTGCATCTGAAAACGCAATATTACACCGTTCGTTTGCACACGGGAGCATTTTGTCTTCCTGCCTTTTTAGAACGAATGCTGGAGGAGGTAGAATAAATGAAACCTAACATCGAAACTTTTATCGGGTGCGACAGCGGCTATCAACAAGCCAGCATGGTTTTGTTTGGGGCTCCGTTTGATTCCACCACCAGTTTTCGGCCGGGTGCCCGTTTTGGCTCTTCTGCCATACGGCACGAAAGTTTTGGGCTGGAAACTTACAGCCCCTATCAAAACAAAGAATTAACGGACTACCGTATCTTTGATGCCGGTGATTTAGAATTGTGCTTTGGAAATGCAGAGATGGCCTTGGAGGAAATTGAAAGTCAAACCAAGCAGATTCTTGCAGATGGAAAATTTCCGTTGATGATTGGCGGCGAACATCTGGTTACCCTTGGCGCCGTGCGTGCTGTGTGCAAACAATTTCCCGATTTGCATATCATCCATTTTGATGCCCATGCAGATTTACGGGATGACTACCTAGGAGCGAAATTGAGCCATGCCTGCGTCATTCGTCGCTGCCATGAGCTGGTAGGCGATGGCCGTATTCATCAATTTTGCATCCGTAGTGGGGCACGGGAGGAATTTCAATTTGCACAAACCCACACCGATTTTCACCCTTTTTCCTTTGAGGGACTTGAAAAGGTAGTGCAAGAACTGAAACAAACACAATCGCCGGTTTATCTAACCGTTGACCTGGATTGCCTAGACCCATCCATATTCCCCGGAACAGGAACGCCGGAAGCAGGTGGGGTTACGTTTCAGCAATTGCTGCAAGCCATTCAGCAGATGAGCGGATTAAATGTGGTGGCAGCCGATATAAACGAATTGGCGCCCATGCTGGATGCAAGCGGCACTTCCACAGCTGTTGCCTGCAAAGTATTACGAGAATTGATTTTGGCACTTAGTTAAAAGAGGAGTAGGAATCATGGCGCTTATTGTTCAAAAATTTGGCGGTAGCTCCGTTGCAGATAGCCACCGCATTCAACATGTATGCAATATCATTGCAAAAACTTACGATGCAGGAAATCAAGTGGTTGTTGTGCTGTCTGCACAGGGCGATACCACAGACTTACTCATTGAAAAAGCCAAAGAGTTGAATCCGTGCCCGTCCGCTCGAGAACTGGATGTATTGCTTTCTACCGGTGAACAAATTTCCGTTGCGTTGGCTGCAATGTGCATGGAACGTATGGGATATTCGGCGGTTAGCCTAACCGGATGGCAGGCGGGAATTGAAACCAGCTCGGAGCACTCTGTTGCTAAAATTACTAAGATTAGTAAAGGTGCCATTACACGGGAACTGGAAAAAGGGCGCATCGTTTTTGTGGCAGGATTTCAAGGCATTGATGCACAAGGGGAAATCACAACGCTTGGGCGGGGTGGCTCAGATACAACTGCCGTGGCTTTGGCAGTAGCTTTGCATGCAGATGCGTGCCAAATTTTCACGGATGTGGACGGTGTTTATACCGCAGATCCAAGAAAAGACCCCAACGCTACCAAATTGGACGAAATCAATTACGATGAAATGTTGCAAATGGTAAATGCAGGAGCGCAGGTTTTACACGACCGTTGTGTTATTTTAGCAATGCACCATAACATTCCTTTGGAAGTATGTTCAAGCTTTACAGGAAACCCGGGTACATTGGTTCATAGTATGGCTGCACAAAAATTATAGACATAAATCGTCAGAAAGGAAAAAGAAACATGAGTAAAGTATTGGTTATTGGATGTGGAGGCGTGGCCTCTGTAGCAATTCGCAAATGCTGCCAGGTGAGCGAAGTTTTTACCGACCTATGCATCGCCAGCCGTACCAAGGCAAAATGCGATCAGTTGGCTGCCGAACTGCAAGGAAAGACCGCAACAAACATTACCACCGCACAGGTAGATGCCGATAAGGTGGAAGAGGTAATTGCACTGATTAAAGCCTATCAGCCGGATTTGGTCATGAACATTGCATTGCCTTATCAAGATTTGACGATTATGGACGCTTGCCTTGCATGCGGTGTTAACTATATGGATACCGCAAACTACGAGCCGGAAGACATCGAAGACCCGGAATGGAAAGCTGTTTATGAAAAACGCTGCAAAGAAAAAGGGTTTTCTGCTTATTTTGATTATACATGGCAGTGGGCCTATCGGGAAAAATTTGAAAAAGCGGGACTTATTGCGTTGTTAGGCTGTGGTTTTGATCCTGGTGTTACACAAGCGTACTGTGCCTATGCAAAAAAACACGAGTTTGACACCATTGATACCATTGATATCTTGGATTGCAACGGCGGCGACCACGGATATCCCTTTGCCACAAACTTTAATCCGGAAGTAAATCTGCGTGAAGTGTCGGCTCCCGGCAGCTATTGGGAAAATGGTCATTGGGTTGAAATTCCGGCTATGAGCATCAAACGGGAATATGACTTTGACCAGGTTGGCAAAAAAGATATGTACCTTTTGCACCATGAGGAAATTGAATCACTGGCAGAAAATATTCCGGAAGTAAAGCGAATCCGCTTTTTCATGACCTTTGGTCAAAGCTACTTAACCCACATGAAGTGCTTGGAAAATGTGGGAATGCTGTCTACTGCACCGGTTGAATTTGAGGGACATCAAATTGTTCCCATTAAATTTTTGAAAGAACTCCTGCCGGACCCTGCAAGCCTAGGCCCTCGCACCCATGGAAAAACCAACATCGGTTGTATTTTCACCGGTAAAAAAGACGGAAAAGATAAAACATACTATATTTATAATGTATGTGATCATCAAGAATGTTATCAAGAGGTTGCCAGCCAGGCAATCAGCTATACCACAGGCGTACCTGCCATGTGCGGTGCACTGATGCTGCTTACCGGCAAATGGAATCAAGTTGGCGTACATACCGTAGAGGAGTTTGATCCCGACCCATTCCTGGATGCACTGGACCGTTACGGTTTGCCCCGCTCGGAAAATCATAACCCTGTTTTGGTGGACTGATGGAAGAATTAACTTGCAAAATGATTCCGTTTTTAGGCCTTTCCCAGTATGTTCCCGAACAGCTGTTTCAATCCATTCCCAGTCCGTGCTATGTGATTGATGAGGCACGGTTGCAAGCAAATGGCAGCTGTTTGGCTGCCTTAGCCCAGCGCACAGGTTGCCGCATTTTGTTAGCACAAAAAGCCTTTTCCAACTATAACTTTTATCCCTTGCTTGCATCGTATTTGGCAGGTACAGAAGCCAGTGGCCTTTACGAAGCCCGCCTTGGTTGGGAGGAAATGAATGGAAAAGAAGTCCATGTGTTTTGTGCAGCCTATCGGCAAGATGAATTTGAAGAATTGCTCCAATATGCCGACCATATTGTGTTTAATTCCATTCATCAGCTGAAAAAGTTTGGGCCAAAAGGGAAAAAGTACGGAAAAAGTCTGGGACTTCGTATCAATCCGGAGCGTTCAACACAGGAAGGCCATGCCATTTATGACCCTTGTGCACCGGGCAGCCGAATGGGCGTAACGCGGGCTGTGTGGAATCAAGAAATGGACGAAGAAACCCTGTCTTTGCTGGATGGTTTGCATTTTCATACGCTGTGCGAACAAAATTCCGATGCACTGGAATTGACCTTGCAGGCGGTAGAAAAACAGTTCGGGGATGTACTTTCTCGGATGAAGTGGCTGAATATGGGCGGTGGACATCATATTACACGGCAGGATTACGATATAGAAAAGTTAGAAGAATGTATTCGGTATGCCCAGTCCCAATGGGGTGTTATGGTATACCTGGAACCAGGGGAAGCCGTTGCCTTAAATGCGGGCTATCTGGTCAGCCGTGTTTTGGATGTGGTAGAAAACGGCAATACAAAGATTGCTGTTTTGGATGTAAGCGCAGCATGTCATATGCCGGATGTACTGGAAATGCCATATTGTCCACCCATTTACAAAGCCAGCTTAGAGGAAAAAACAGAGCATCCGTACCGACTGGCAGGCCCAACCTGTTTGGCTGGCGATGTCATTGGAGATTATTTCTTTTCCCAGCCGCTGAACGAAGGGGATTTGGTTTTGTTTGGCGATATGGCCATTTATACCACCTGCAAAAACAATACATTTAACGGAATGCCTTTGCCTAATATTTGGAAGCTTGATCCGCAAGGCAAGCTGTTCCGGTTAACAAACTTTGGGTATGACGAGTTTAAAAACCGCTTAGGGCGTTAAGATTGCCTTTACTGGCATTAAAATAAAGGGCTGAAAACTTACTTAAATGTTTTCAGCCCTTTTATCTTATACAAAGTATTTATATTTTTTGTGCAAACAGTTGGAACAAGTTGCCTAACGGATAGAAGTTTCCTCAAAAATCAAGCTATACAAAACAACATCCTGCCAGTGTTGTTCATGGTCTAGGAAATACCTGCGTAAAATTCCTTCCTGCACCATGCCAAGCTTTTGCATCACTCGTTCGGATGCAATGTTTTCTACACAGCACTTAGCTTGTATCCGATGAAATCCGACTTGCTCCACAAGATAGCAGATAATAGCCTGAGCTGCCTCGGTGGCAAATCCATTATCTTGAAAAGCACAGCCAATTTTCCAATCCAGCTCACACCAGCGGTTACGGCTACTGAAGTTATCCACATAAATTTCACCGATGACTTCGCCACTGGTTCGCTCTTCGATAGCCCAATAGTAGGTTTCTGGGCAGGCATAGGCTTCCTTTGCAGTGGAAAGCCATGCGGTTATATCTTGTGATGTGTAGGGCTGACCGCTGATATACTGATAAATTACCGGGTTAGCAGCCCAGTTTCGCAGACAGCCATTATGTAACGCATGAGTTACAAATGTTTCGGTGCTATCCATATGTATTATGGTGAATATAGTTGTTTTAGGGTTGCTGTCATATTTCCTTTGATGCGACTGTAGCTGAGCTTCGATATTGGAAATCTCCAACCCTTTGTACATTGCGAATCAGAGAACGGTATATTGTGCATTCATTTTGTTGTGTACAGTAAAAAATCCTTCTATGCCCCTACTTTGTGGATTGGTTTTTTGTAGACAATATGCTATACTACACATGGAATATTAGGTGAATTTACCCAGAAACGAGAGGTTATATCCATGAGAAAAAATTCATTGGGGAATACCCTGCGTGATTTGCGTAGGCAAAAAGGCCTTTCACAGGAAGAACTGGCCGATGGAATCTGCTCTGCAGTGTCTATCTCTCGCATTGAGAATGGGAATCAAATACCGTCACAGCAAGTGCTGGAGGCACTGCTGGAAAAACTGGGCACTGGACTTTACCAAATTTGTAACGTGTACTACCGCAGTGAAAGGCAGCAGGATTTTGAGGAAAAAGCGCAGGAGATTATCAATCTGGGGGAAGAGGGCAACATGGAGCAAGCATGGAAAGAATTGGCTCAGCTGCAAAAAGACTGTCCCGATGATATTCGAAGCCGCCAGCTTTTCTTGACCGTAGAGGCCACATTGCGGCTGCAATATCACAATATTGATCCAGAGAATTATCCGCTTGAAGAAACTATGGAGTTGACTCAAAAGGCGTTAACGCTGACCCGCCCAAACTTCGACTATGAAAACCTTCCCAGTACAGTGCTAACCATATTTGAGGTAAACCTGCTGCATATTATAGTAGCTGCTTTGGCAGGTATGGGCCGTAATATGGATGCTTTACGCCTGGGAGAACGATTATATGCGTTACTGAAAAAGCATCAAAGCGATGTGGTTAACTATGAACGAATCAAGATCAATGTGGTAACGAACTTAGGCGCCATCCTAGCCAATATGAAGATGTATCAAGATGCATTGCAATATATCGATGAGGCACAATCCTTGAGTTTGAAAAGTAACGAACACAGCCTATTGGTAATGATTGAATTTCGTCGGGCAGAAATTTACTGTCTTACAGGCAGCAAAGAGGAATGTGCTAATATTTTGAAAACGTTAGCAAGCTACACAGCGTTGACAAAACAAACTACATATCTCCAATTGATTCAACGCTTTGCCCGTGACAAGCTGAGTCTTGAGCTGTAAAAACTACTACGTAACAATGTTGTTAAAAGACCATAACAAATCCTGTAAGTTTATTTTTTACATGGTTTGTTATGGTCTTTTTCTGGTTTTAAGATAAAATAACTCTTATAAGTTAAGAAAAGGAGGGATCTTACCATGCAGAAATCAAATATCATCGATATGTCCGCGCTTCAAAAAGAAAGAAGAGGAATAAAGATGAACGACTATCTTTTTAAGAAAAACAAGCTGCTTACGGTTCTCGTGGCAGCTGTAACCTTTCTGCATACAGCAGCGCAAGCTATGGTGGCTTTGATGATTAGCTGGATTATTGATACAATCAACGAGATTATTTCCAGCGGCAACACTGATCCGATCATCAATGCGGCAATCCTTTGTATCATGTTTGCGCTGTTTGTGGGGGCAGTTGTGTTTGCATCCATGTACACCCAAGGTCTTTGGGTTAAAAAAATTATGTTACACCTAAAAAACTCTCTATTTCATGGAATACTCCACCAGTCCATGGCTACCCATCAAAACCGCAGCAGCGCAGAGGATTTAACTTTACTGACCCAGTCTATGGGAACCTTTGAAGAAAACTACTTAAAAAATAGTATTAAAATTTTTGAGTCGGTGGTAAGCGTTGTGATGGCAGTGGTGCTGTTATTTATTATAAATCCTTTGGTGGCTATAATCTCCATTGGGGCTATGTGCATTTCTACGCTACTGCCCCAGTTGTTCAGCAAAAAAATGGCCGACTGTCAGCAAGAAATTATAAACCAAACCACCGATTACACCAGAAAGGTTAAGGATGCACTGACCGGCTACGAGGTGCTGAAAACCTACTATGCTGAACCGCAGAGTGAAGCCATTTGTCAAGCCCAAGCCAATGATATGGAGAGTAGCAAGCTGAAGTTGACTGCAACCAGTGCTATGGTATATAGCGTGGCGAATATTTCTTCGGTGATCGTGCAGCTGTTCATTATGTTGCTGGCGGGTGTGTTTGCAGTGCGCGGGCTGATTTCTTTGGGTAGCATACTAGCTGTGGTGAATCTGACTAGCATGGTGGTATCTCCGGCGTTCGAGATTACAGGACAAATCACGCAGCTGAAATCTACGCGACCAATTGTGAACCAGATGTTGGTGTTACTAAAGTCCTCAGCCCCATCTGCCCCTACAAATGAAGTCAAGCACAGCCTTGCACTTGACAATGTCACGTTCTGTTATGAAGATACCCCCGTATTAACTCATGTCAGTATCCGGTTCGAGCAGGGGAAGAAGTATGCCGTTGTGGGCAAAAGCGGAAGCGGTAAAAGCACCCTGTTAAAGCTGCTGGCAGGCTACTATGATAATTTTAGCGGAAAAATCTTGGTGGATGGTAGGGATGGCGTGCGGTGCAACTGTGCTTTTATTCATCAAAATGTTTTTCTATTTGATGATACCATTCGCAATAATATTACTTTGCATGGCGATTATACCGATGCCCAAGTAGAGATTGCCATCAATGCAGCAGGCCTAGAGGAAATGGTAGCCAACTTACCGGATGGATTGGAAACAAGTGTTGCGGAGAATGGGGCGCGCTTCTCTGGTGGTGAACGGCAGCGTATCGCTATAGCCCGTGCTTTGCTGCACAAAAAGTCCTTACTGCTGGTGGACGAAGCCACATCTGCTCTGGATGAGGAGAACGCGGCAAAAATTGAAGATAGCATCTTGGGGTTACAGGGCATCACCTGTATTGTAGTAACTCATAAAACGCATGTCGAAAGTTTGGCTCGTTACGATCAAATTTTGCGCATGGAAAGCGGAATGCTATATCCTGAAGAAACGATTGGTTGTAACAATAAAAATTAGATTTTAGTAGAAAATAGAAAACAAAGGGATATTACAGATAAAAAGAAAACGGGTAGTATGCTATTAAAAAGAATAGCATACTACCCGTTTTAAGAATGTTGGTGTTTTGCTGTAACCTTCTGGAATAAGCTATTTACGGATCTTGCTTTCCAAAAGACATTTTTGTTTTTGAATGGCTTCTGTAATTTCTTTTTCGGTTGTCGATTTGGTCCACTTTCCAAAGACTTGAGACTCCATTTGAGAAAGGTAACCTATATTGGTATAGCCTAGCTTTATGAGTAGATTCATGCTTGGTACATTCTCTTGCTCTACAAAGCAGATGAAATCCCACTCTGGATAACGCTCATGGAGCATGCTTATGAGAGCAGCTAAACTTTCATAAGCATAGCCTTTTCGATGGTAACGATAAGAAAACGTATAACCCAGAGAAATAGTTCCGTCCTTTGGCATAATAACGATTTCTCCAACCATCTCATCTGTATCTTTTAAGGCTACAGCAATCATAAACGGATTGTCCATGCTAAATACATCGTTTTTTCTTTTTTCAACCAATTCCGCAATTTCGTTGCAATCTTTTATCTGACCACGCTGATATTTTCCACAGATTTCGTTGTTTCGGTAGTCGTATATGATGGCTGCATCCTTTGCTTTTACATTGCGAAGGATAAGCCGGTCTGTTTCCAAAAAGTTCATTCAAACCTCATCCATTTATAATTGGTTTTGCTCTTGAAAGCGAGACAACCGTCTCGAC
>CALWNI010000069.1 GCA_944382775.1 uncultured Allofournierella sp. | reverse complement strand
ATCTTGTAAAAGGTGCCGTTATTACTTTTTTGAAACAGAATAAGATAACGGTGCAAGAATAAATAAGCTTGCGATTGGATAAAGGAGGGGCGGAAATGTGCTTGTTTGAATCCGATTCAGATTTGCAGTTTCAAAACGTGATTCAATACCCGAAAATTTCCTGTAAGAAAAACAGCTTTGTGTTTCTTACAGGAAGAAGTGGCTGCGGGAAAAGCACCTACCTAAAAATACTTAACCGAACCATATTGCCAACTGCCGGAACCGTTTTGTATGGAGGTAAAAACATTAATTCGTATCCTGTTTTAGACTATCGAAAACGTGTGTTGCTTGTACCACAAGAAGTGTTTTTAATTGAGGGTACGGTTCGCCAAAACTTTGATTTTTATTCTAAAGCAAGGAGCAGCGAATGTTTATCCGACCAGCAAATTCTTCGGTTTCTTGAAATTTGCTGCAGTAACTTTACCCCGCAAGACGTTTGCAATAAGATGTCCGGCGGAGAACGGCAACGAGTTTTTCTTGCAATTTTTCTTTCGTTTGCAAACGAGGTTTTATTGTTGGATGAACCAACCGCAGCGCTAGATGATAAGACATCTATTGAGTTGATGCATAATATCAAGCAGTATTGTAAAACACAGGGGATCACGGCGGTGTGCATTTCGCATAATGCCCACTTGGTTGATGTGTTTGCAGATGCAACGATTCATCTGGAGGGAACAAAGAAAAATGAACATTGAATTGTCACTGATTCGCTTTGCGCTTGTGTATCTTTTGCTGCTCATTGTTTTGTTCATTATGAAAAAATGCAAAATCGAACAAACCAAATTGCTGTTTGTGGCCAGCATGAAAATGACATTGCAGCTTATTGTAGCAGGTTTGCTGATTGAATATATTTTTAGAGCAAATCACCCGCTTTACACATTGTTGTACTTAGCCGCAATGGTTCTCTTTACAATTCATAGAATCCTTTCAAAACATAAAACCTTAAACTTGAAATTTAAGGTGATTATTGCCGCATCCGTTGCAGGCGCGGGGCTTTTGGTTTTGGCATATTTTATTGCCATTGTCATTGGGCAAAATCTTTTTGACCCACAATATGTGATACCAATTGCAGGTATGTTGTTGGGCAATACAATGACAGCAATCTCCTTAGGGTTGAAATCGTTTCAAGAATCCTTGCAAGGGCAACAAAGCAAAATCAATGCACTTATGTGTATTGGTGCACCGGCGGAAAATATTTTACTTCCATTTGTAAGACAAGCATTAGAAACAGCCATGTTACCAACACTTAATTCCATGTTAGGCATGGGCATTGTGTTCTTGCCGGGAATGATGACAGGGCAAATTTTGGCTGGAACAGTTCCAGTGAAAGCAATTTTATACCAAATTGCAATTATGATTTCAATTTGCACGGCCATTGCATTGGCTTGCTTTGGAACACTGTATTTCGGCTACCAAACATTGTTTGATAAGCATTTGCAGATTATTCATGTGGAATGTGATGGATAAGATACTTGTAAACAACTTGGGATTATGCTATTCTATATATACAAAACAACATAAGGTGCCCGAGGTATTTACTGGTCGGGAGAATAGGGAAGCAGGTGCAAAACCTGCGCGGGACCGCCGCCGTAATGGGTTAGTTTTAATTGATATGTATAGCCACTGTGCAGTATGTATGGGAAGGCGTAAGATTGAAACGATGACACCAAAGCCGGAAGACCTGCCTTTTGTTCGAATACTGCTTGCAGCATTGAAAAACGCTGGAATATGCAAAGCAGAGCCCGTGCAACGGACGGACAAAACGTTTGTACGGTAAAACAGATGTACGCCATACTAAGGTGATGCGTTGTTTTAGTGCGGGCTTTTTCTGCTTTGAAAACAGAAAAAGCTCGTTTTCTTGTATGTGGGCAAAAGAAAAGGAGTATTTACCATGCAATTCAAACGAAAAATTACCACAAGCTTACTTGTTTTTTCCATGACAATGTGGATGGTTGGCTGTGGTGCATCCACAAGCAACGTCGCAAGTTCTGGCGTAAGCAGTATGAATACAGCAAGCAGCACGGCGAATGTCAGCAATTCCGATGGGCATTATCCCGTTACCATTACAAACTATGATTACGCAGGAAACGAAGTTACCTATACCTACGAAAAAGCACCCGAACACGTTGTTGCAGTGTATCAAGGGTCGATTGAAACAATGATTGCGCTTGGTTTGGAAGACCATGTTGTTGCTTCCTTTGGCTTGGATAACGAGGTAAAAGAAGAGTGGAAAGCCGGCTTTGAACAGATGAATTACAAGCAGGACATTTTTACACCGGACAAAGAAACCGTTACTTTGTTACAGCCTGACCTGATTCTTTCTTGGGGTTCGTTGTTTAGCGATAAGAATCTGGGTGATGTGAAAACATGGAACAGTAAAAATGTAGCAACCTATATGAACTCGAACACCCGCCCGGGCGGATATGCCCGTACATTGGAAAATGAATATCAGGATATTGTAAATATCGGTAAAATTTTCAATGTGGAAGAGAAAGCACAAAGTTTGGTGGATGAAATGAAAGCCAGTGTAGAGCATACTTTGCAGGCTACACAAGGGCAGTCGTCGGTAAGTGTAGCCGTGGTAGAACCCATGAATGGCAGCCTTAGCAATTACGGTGCCAATTCTTTGGCAGGCGATATGGTGGTTCAGTTGGGTGGTACGCTGGTAAAGCCTCAGGGCAATGAAATCAGCAAGGAAGAATTGATTGCAGCAAATCCCGATGTGATTTTTGTGGTTTATATGGCGTATGCAGGCGATAATCCCGAAACGGTTATGCAGCAGCAGATGGCTGCGATTCAAGAGGACCCTGCTTTAGCCAGTTTATCGGCGGTAAAAAATAACCGTATCGAGTTAGTTATGCTGGGTGATGTATACGCAGCAGGTCCCCGCACCATAGATGGCATCAACACCATTGCAAAAGGAATGTATCCCAACCTTGATTTACACTGAAAGAGTGAGTAAATGGAACAGCGTAGCGTATCAAAAAAAGAATACCGGATGAGCAATTTTGCGTTTCGTGCAATTTTAGGGTTGCTCATAGTGGCAGTACCTGCTTCAATCTTACTGGCAGTAACATTCGGAACAACCAAATTACCGATTGGTGATGTATATACCGCAATTCGGTATGAGGTAATGCACCGCATCACCGGACAACCAATCCCCGCAGAATGGGCAAATGGAGCACCCTTACATGATGTAGTATGGCTGATTCGGCTGCCTCGCTTGATTTTAGCTGCTGCGGTAGGGGCTTGCCTTTCACTATGTGGTGTTGTCATGCAGGCAGTTGTCAAAAACCCTCTGGCAGATCCCTATATTCTCGGTGTTTCCTCCGGAGCAGGGTTGGGTGTTACCGTTGCCGTAATATTGGGGATTGGTTCTGCATGGGGTGGAAACTATGTGGGTATGGTTGCTTTTTTGGGCGCTTTGGCAGTTTCCTTTGCAGTCATTGGCTGTGCGAATATCGGCGGTCGTGCCACATCCATTAAATTATTACTTTCCGGCGCGGCACTTTCGGCTGTATGTGGCGCATTTTCCAACTTTTTGATTTATATCAATAACGCAGACCACGCAGCAACCGAGATTATGCGCTGGACGATGGGAAGTCTTGCTGCAGCAAACTGGCCTAACAACGGTATTATGGTTTTGGTAGCGGTGGTTTGTTCGGTGTTTTTTCTCACCCAGTGCCGCACGCTGAATTTAATGCTACTGGGAGATTCCACTGCAATTACACTTGGTACTGATTTGCATGTTTACCGCATTATATATTTGATAATCAGCTCGCTTATGATTGGTTTTGCAGTTTATTCTGCAGGAATGATTGGATTTGTAGGTTTGGTTGTTCCGCATGTGGTTCGGCTCGTGTTTGGCACAGAGCATCGAAAACTGATTCCTGTTTCAGTTCTTTTGGGGGCATTGTTTTTAATTTGGGCAGATGTCCTTTGTCGCATAGTTCTTCCGGGCAATGAAATTCCCATTGGAATTCTCACCTCTATGGTGGGTGCGCCGATATTCATTTATTTAATTACCCGAAAACGCTATGGGTTTGGAGGGGGAAGAGAAGGATGAAGATTTCACTGGAGCAGCTGGGCGTTACATTAGGCGGACAAACCATTTTAAACGGAATTGAACTGGAGCTACCGGCAAACAAAACCGTTGGAATCATTGGCCCGAACGGAAGCGGAAAATCCACGCTGCTGCAATGTATTTACCGCGTGCTTCGTCCCACAACAGGGGCGGTCTTTATAGATGGTGTGAAACTGGAACGATATAGTATGCGGCAATCTGCGCAAAAAATGGCAGTGGTAGCACAACATAACTATTATAATTTTGATTTTACGGTTCAAGATGTTGTGCTCATGGGGCGCAGTCCCCATAAACGAGCATTGGAACGGGACAATGCCGAAGATTATAAAATTGTTGAAAAAAGCCTTGCTGTTGTGGACATGGGTGGTTTTGAGCATCGTATTTTCTCCACCTTGTCGGGTGGTGAACAGCAAAGAGTCATTCTGGCCAGAGCTCTGGCTCAACAAACTTCTTGTTTGATTTTGGATGAACCAACCAATCATTTGGATATTAAATATCAACTGCAACTAATGGATATTGTCTGCGGTCTTGGTTGTACGGTAGTAACGGCGGTTCATGATTTGAATATTGCCGCCCTGTATTGTGACCAGCTGGTTGCAATGCAAGATGGAAGTATTGTTGGCATGGGAACCCCCAAGGAATTATTAACACCGGAATTTATTCGCAATATATATGGTGTACAAGCAAGTGTTATGACAGATGAAAGCGGTATCGTTAGAATTTTTTATCACCCAAAGAATCAAAGCATATAAAAAGAAGCAACCAGATATTCTGGTTGCTTCTTTTTTGTATATTACAAAGATTGATTGGCGGCTTCTTTTAATATGGCCGGTAAACCTGTGTAAATCATTAAAGATACGTAGTTTAGCATACGCACTTTATTGATCTTTTCTTTACACTTAAAGCAGTTGATCAAAAGGCCTGCAATGGCTTCGGTGTATAAATCACAAAGAATATTCTTGAAATGCTCGGATACGTGTATATTTAGCTCTTGTTCGATATTGCAGATAATGTTTTGCGTAATATCGACGAAGTCGGCATAAAAAAATCGCTTCATTTCTTCTCGTCCCATGGAATTATAGGCACAGTTTAAGATATAGGTATTGGCTTCTACATATTCCATAACAAAAAGAATAGCATCTTTATAATCAACTGCTAAATCATAATTCTTTACAACATTAATGGCTTCTTGCTCTAACATCCACTTTAACAGTGCATAAATGTTTTCAAAACTGCGGTAAGGGAAATTTGCGATCTGATTGGAGAAGAAAATGCAATCAGGGCAGCGTGGTTTCAAGTGCGGATGCTACCGAACAAACGGTAAGAGAAATTTCAAAATTGCACTGTTTGCAGTTGTGTTTGTAATGTTCGTTTTAATTATGACAACAACTTCTTGGGCAGAGCCTTTTGTAATACTTGCCAGGCTTGGTATTGCTGTTGCTTACAATGAAATCGCTTGTTCTGTCATTTTTGATGATGATTAGCATTGAAACAGCAGTTTGGATCAATCTGGTTATTCCATATTTTACGGGAAACACAATTTTCCATATTACATACCTAATCATTAGTTCGGTTCAATTGGGTGCAACTGTGGATTATGCAATCTTGTTAACTGACAGATATAGAGAACTTAGAGAAATCTTAAACAAAAAAGGCGCAATCATTAACATGTTGTCAGCTGTATTGGTGTCTATTTTAAATTCTGCAAGTGCATTAACAGTAGTAGGCTTTTGATTGGATATATCTCCACATACGGATTACTTTCCCAGTTGGGGTAGTTGCTTGGCCAAGGCACTATGGATGTGAATCCCAAAATTCCAATTCGGTATGAATTAAACGCCCCGGAAGAGCTTGCAGGCAAAAGCGGAAGCCTAACAATTAAATTTTTTATTACAGAAAATGCCGCATGCAATGAATTCTTTTATGACAATTAAATTGGCAGAGCTTTCGGATGGAATTAATCAGCTTGTAAGTCATTACTCCACATTGGATTCCGGAATTAATGCATATACTGATGGGGGGTGCTGCGATTGTAGCAGGATATGAGCAAATCATCAATGGAGTTTCCGGACTAGCTTCCGGAAGCAAAGAATTGCTCAACGGTGCAGGTGCATTAATACAAGGAACTAACAGTTTATATGACGGTGTAATTGAGATTTGCAGTGGAACACAAGAGCTATCCAATGGTACCAATGAACTATACACACAGACCGACGGAATGGATGCTAAGATTGAAGAGGAAATTGATGAAATTTTAAAATCCATAGGGGCGGAGGATAGTGAATCGTATTCCTTTGTTTCGGATAAAAACACCAGTGTAGAATCGGTTCAATTTGTTATCAAAACAGAGGCAATTGAAAAAGATAAAGAAAAAGAAGTGGCCGAACCGGAAGTTTCGCTTACCGTGTGGCAAAAGTTTTTGAGTCTATTTGGTTTGTATTAAAAACTTTCACAATAATAATACAAATCCAACCTTGACTTTTAATATCAATCACCGTATAGTGATTCTATATTTACAACAGCATAAAATAGGTTGTTGCGCTCAATTTTATGCTGTATTAGAGACGTACAAAATGAGTTGATGCAATGAAATCATTTGGTAGCAAAGTCGATTAAAGGGGGAATTTTACAGATGGCAAAAAAAGCAGCAGAATATGTAAAATACTTTAATAATAAGAATGGTCCGACCATTGGAACCATGTATAATAGAGTAATCGAAGAAAACGGATTCTATTTCAAAGATATTGATGGTTCCGGAAAAGTTACCACTTTTAACGATTGGCGCTTACCGGCACAAGAACGAGCAGAAGCACTGGTAAAGGTGTTGACACTGCAAGAAAAAATCGGTCAATTGTTTATTTCCGATTGGAGAACAGCTGCAAAACAACCGGATAAAAGCAAGTTGGATGAATCCGGTTATTTGGATGAAGGCGAATTTCACGGAAAAACCATTTTTGGCGAACAGCACTTGCCCGGAACCAGCACCTTATTAAAAGACTGGTGGGCACGTCATTTGATTTTGCGTGAAAACCCCACTCCGGAGGATTTAACCAACTATTTGAACCAACTGCATGCAGTGGCAGAAGAGTGTGAACATTTTGTTCCGGTTCAGGTGGTTTCAAACTCTCGCAATGAAAATGGCGAAGTGGTTTATGGCATGAACGACGCTTCCGGCGTTTTTGCAGCATGGCCCGGCACATTAGGCATTGCAGCAGCTGTGCGTGCAGGGGATATGGGAATCATCGACCGTTTTGCTGACTGTGTGCGCCGAGAATGGAATGCAGTAGGCTTGCGCAAAGGTTATATGTATATGGCCGATGTGATGAGTGACCCACGTTGGCAGCGCACCTATGGTACCTTTGGGGAAGACCCCAAATTGATTGCAGAAATTTTCAAACGCCTTATTCCGGGCATTCAAGGCAGCAAGGAAGGCGTTACACAAGATGGTGTAGCGGTAACCGTGAAACACTTCCCCGGCGGTGGTCCCCGTGAAAATGGCTTCGATCCGCACTATTCCATGGGGCAGTGGAATGTTTACAAAACACCGGGCAGCTTGGAAACGTATCATTTGCCTGCATTCCAAGTGGCGGTGGATTACAATGCCTCTTCCATTATGCCGTATTATTCAAAGCCGGCAAAAGAAAAAAGCGCTGTACAGCATAGCTTAAACGGTACCGAAGTAGAAATGCAGCCTTATGGATTTGCATTTAATAAGCCATTTATCGATGGTATGCTGCGCAACGAAATGGGATTTAAAGGCTATATCAACTCGGATACGGGAATTCTGCACAACATGAGCTGGGGTGTAGAAATGCTGGATGGCCCCGAGCGTATCGGGTTTGCTGTAAATCATGTTGGTGTAGACTTAATCAGTGGTCTATTTGATGTAAAGGACGCTTTTGAAGCGTTAAACCGTGCAACCAACGATTATTATGAAACACACCCCGTTCCCGAAGGATTCACAAAAGAACAGCTGGTTTTAACAGAAGAAGCTTTGGATCGTGCAGTTACCAGAACCTTGGTGGAGTTATTCCAACTGGAAATGTTTGAGAATCCATACCGTGATCCCATTCAGGCAAAGCAGGTAGTTTCGGATACTAAAGCGGATTGGGACGAAGCAATGGATGTGCACCGTAAATCGGTTGTGCTGCTAAAAAATACAGATGTACTGCCCTTAACAAAATCCAAAACAACCAACAAAAAAGTATATGTGGAGTGCTTCTATAAAAAGCCGGAGGATGCACAGGTGGCAACCGAAACACTGCGCAAGCAGCTGGAACAAGAACTGAACTTGACCACCGATCCGCAAGAAGCCGACTATGCAATTTTGTTCATGAATCCCTCTTCCGGTGAGTACTTTAATGCAACACCCGGTTATCTGGAGCTTGATTTGTGCCAAGATAAGGTAGTGCCCAACGTGGACGAGCGGGGACGTCCCACGCAAGATACCCATGCTGAAACAACCTTGTTCGGTGCAAGCAAAATCAAAGAAATTTCCGAATTGGTTCATGCCAACAACGGTAAGGTAATTGGTAATGTAAACGTTACTTTGGCATGGCAGCTTGAAAATGTGGAGCCCTATCTGGATGCGCTAACGGTAGGGTTTGATACCTATCCGGAAGCCGTGCTGGATGTTATGCTGGGGCGTTTTAATCCAACAGGTCGTTTGCCTATTACATTGCCTAAAAACGATGCAGTGCTTCAGGTAAATGAAGATGGTGTATGCATTAGCCCCAACGATGTACCGGGATATGATAAAGACCAATACATGCCCGATGCATTAAAAGACGAAAATGGAAAAGCCTATGCATATCGTGATTGCATGGGAAATTACTATGAACTAAACTTCGGTTTGCGGTATTAAAATAAAAAAGAACCTTGGATGTTTTATATCCAAGGTTCTTTTTTTTATTTTTTATTGTCTTTGTTTGTGTTTTGTAACGTAAGATATTCTTTCTTCTTTTCGCGTGGGGAACAACCGGTAATTCGCTTAAACATTCGATTAAAATGGGTCAGGTTGGAAAATCCAACCTCTTTGCTGATCTGAGTAATAGAATTGCGTGTTTCTAATAAAAGGCGTTCTGCCCGTAAAATACGAGTAATATTCAAGTATTGGATAATGGTTTGTCCGGTTGTTTCTTTAAATTTACGGCATAAATAGTACGGGCTTACATAAAGAAAATCTGCTAAATCTGAAATTTTAATTTCTTCTGCATAATGTTCGTGAATGTAGGCAACGGCTTTGGTGATTAGGTTTTGCTGATGGTTTTCTACAGGTGGAAAGTTAATGCGCAAAATGGTAAACATGAGCTGATTTAATAAAGAAGATGCATATTCAAAATGAAATGTTTCGCTGGACTTCAGTTCCTCATCAATGGATTCAAGCAACTGATAAACCGAAGAAAACTTTGTATTTCCAAAAGAAAAAATGCGCACCTTGTCACACAGCAGTGAATCCAACTCCGGGGATGAAAACAAATCCGCTTTAAAATACAATACAATTCGTTTAAAAGGAATATCTCGATCTCCGTAAGAATGATGCATAGTATGAGGTGGAAATAGAACAAAGCTGTTGGCTTTCATATGGTAAATTTCGCCTTCAATCATATGAAAGCGTTCGCCGGAAATCAAGTAATACAGTTCATAAAAATCATGAAAGTGTGAATTGGACATATTGCTGTTTATGCCTTCTGCATATGCTAAAGCCAGTCGCTCTCCTTGCGACATATAGATTGCTGCGTTATCAATCATAGATTGAGCCTCACAAAACAATAAAAATTACGTTTTGCAGTATATCATAAAAAGATAAAATTTTCTATTATTCAACAAATAAATATAGACATAATGGATGATTAAAGAGCAAGATAAGTAAAAAAATAGCATATTTATAGCAAAAATAATCTACTTTTGTTGCAAATAGTTTTTTATAATAAATGCACAGATTGCAAAAAAAATAACAAGGAGAGCAATGATGAAACTATGCTTACAAGCAATGGATGTTAGAAAAGTTAACAACTATTTTTCTGTTTCTACAAACAGCGTAGAAATTAGAATTTGGTTTTTAACTGACTCCATTGTACGAATTCGTGCAGGGTTTGACGGTAGTTTTGCGGAAGAATCCTATAGCCTGGTTACCACCGCTTGGGAAGACCGTATGGATGGATTTATGCAAAAATATCGCAAACGCATTAAAACGGCGAACGCGGTATTAACTGACGGAAAAGACAAAGCGATTATCCAAGGTGAGCGTCTGCGTGTAGAAGTGGAAAAAGACCCATTTCGTATTTGTGTGTATGACCAAGAGGGCACACAAATCCATGCCGATATCGTGGATTTGGCTTACATGGAAGACAGCAATCATAGAAGAATTCACACCAGTGAAATTGCAGCGGATGACTGTTTCTATGGTTTTGGTGAAAAGAGTGGGGATTTCAACAAAGCACAAAAGTTTATGAGCATGAGCCCCAAGGATGCAATGGGATATGACCCCAAAGAAACGGATTCTTTGTACAAGCACATTCCGTTTTATATCAAACTCAATCGCGGTACCCATAAAGCGGTTGGTTACTTTTATCATAATACATATGAATGTGATTTTGATATGGGCCGCGAAAAGAGCAACTACTGGAAACGACATAGCCGTTTTCGCACCGATGGCGGAGATATCGACCTGTTCTTAATCGAAGGCCCCAAAGTACGCGATGTTGTACAACGCTATACCGATTTAACCGGTAAATCTGCAATGCTTCCTCGCTATGCATTAGGCTATTTAGGGTCTTCTATGTATTACCCGGAACTAGAAGCCGATTGTGATGATGCAATTTTAGAGTTTATCGACACCACAAAAGAGGAGGGGATTCCTGCAGACGGATTTCAACTTTCCTCGGGTTACTGTGCAATTGAAACCGAGCAGGGAATTAAGCGGTGTGTCTTTACTTGGAATAAAAAGCGTTTTAAAGATCCGAAAGATTTCTTTAAGCAGATGGCTGAACGTGGCATTTGTGTATCGCCTAACGTAAAACCGGGTATGTTGCTGGTTCATCCAATGTTGGAAGAAATGAAAGAAAAAGGCATGTTTGTAAAAGCAAGTGATTTCGAAGAGCCCGGTTTAGGTACATGGTGGGGCGGTAAAGGTATGTTTGTTGACTTTACCAATGAGTCCACCCGTAATCACTGGAAAGCATACTTAAAAGAGCATGTGCTGGACTACGGTACCAGTTCCATTTGGAATGATAACTGTGAATATGACAGTATGATTGATAAAGACTGTCGTTGTTATTTCGAAGGCAAAGGCGGAACAATTGGCCAATTAAAATCGGTTATGTCCAGCATTATGTGCCATATTACCGAAGAAGCCATTGGCGAAACATATGAAAATGAAAGACCGTATATCGTATGTCGTTCAGGCCATGCAGGAATCCAAAAATATGCACAAACTTGGGCAGGTGATAACTTAACCTGTTGGGATTCCTTAAAATACAACATTGCCACCATTTTAGGTATGAGCCTTTCCGGTGTAGCAAACCAAGGCTGTGATATTGGTGGATTCTACGGCCCTGCACCCGAAGCAGAGCTAATGGTTCGCTGGATTCAAAATGGTATTTTCCAGCCTCGCTTCTCAATTCATTCCACCAACATTGATAATACTGTAACCGAGCCTTGGATGTACAGCAATTGCAAAGAGCATGTAAAATCTGCCATTGAACTTCGTTACCGTATGATTCCGTATTTATACTCCCTTATGGAACGTGCGCATCAAACCGGTTTGCCGATTATGGAGCCGATGTGCAGCGCATTCCAGCATGATGAAAAATGCTATAACGAGGGTGTAGATTTTATGTTTGGTGATGCACTTTTGGTCGCAAACGTTGTGGAAAAAGGTGCAAAAACCAGAAAGGTATATCTGCCCGAAAACGAAGTGTTCTACGATTTCTATACCCGTGAAGAATATCAAGGCGGCAAAGTCATCGAAGTGCCGGTAGATTTGGGCAGTATCCCCATGTTTATTCGTGGTGGTTCGTTGATTCCGATGGCAATCAATCAGATGAACAACCTAATGACGCAAAAAACAACAGGAATCCGCTTGATTTGCGCGCCTGATCATGACGGTGCGTTCGATTTGTACGAAGATGATGGTTCCACGATGAATTATACCAAGGGCGATTATCTCAAAACAAAGATTACCATGCGTGCGGGTGAGCAAACGATTCTATCATTTGAGAACACAGGCAATTATCAAACCGATGTACAGGATATGTACATTGATATGATTCATCGAGGAAAAGCTCCTTATTGGGTAAAGGTAGACGGGCAGGTAATTCCGCATTTCTTGCACAGAAGAAAATTTGAAGATGCAGATTGTGGCTGGTATTACAGCCAGACCCTAAAATCTGTACAGGTTAAGTATCCAAATCCGAAGAAAAATTACGAAGTAGTTGTGTCCTTTGAACAATTTGACATGATTGGAATGTAAAACAAATGGAGGAAAGCTTACAATGACCGGAGCAAATAATACTATTAAACCATTTGGCATGCGCGATAAAATTGGATATATGTTTGGAGACGTTGCAAACGATTTAACGTTTGTATTGTCTTCTATGATGCTGTTGAAATTCTATACTGACGTTATGGGGGTATCGGCAGCTGTTGTGGGTGCAATGATGATGATTGCACGTGTTGTAGATGCCTTTTCTGATGTAACCATGGGTCAGATTGCAGACCGCAGCAAACCGACTGCAAAAGGCAAATTTGCACCTTGGCTGGTTCGTATGTGCGGCCCTGTTGCGGTAGCATCGGTATTGCTGTACGCAACTTGGTTCCAAAACATGCCCATGAGTTTTAAGATTTTCTGGATGTTCTTCTCTTATTTGCTATGGGGCAGTGTATGCTATACCGGCATTAATATCCCTTATGGTTCTATGGCTTCTGCCATTTCGGCTAATCCGGAAGATCGTACTGCACTTTCCAACTGGCGTACCATTGGTGCAACTTTAGGTAACATTGCAATTGGTGTAATTTTGCCCTTGTTCGTATACTACTCGGATGCGGAGGGCAAAAAGTATCTTTCTGGTACTAAACTCACCATTGCTGCTGTTATTTGCTCGGTTTTAGCGGTTATTTGCTATCTGCTTTGCTATCATTTAATTACTGAGCGTGTTAAAATCGAACAAAAAACCGAAAAATTCACTATGATGTTCTTAGTGAACAGCTTAGTAAAAAATAAGGCTTTGATTGGTATTGCCGTTACCTCTTTGTTTTTGATTTTTGCGCAGTTAACACTGGGCAATATGGGCTCTTATTTGTATCCCAACTATTTTAGAAACATTACAATTTTGTCTGTTATTACGTTTATTGGCCATGCAATTACTTTAATTATTTCTACTTTTATTGGTAAACTGGCTCAAAAATTTGGCAAAAAAGAATTGGCAATTGTAGCTTCGGTTTTGGGTGCAGTTCCCATGCTGATTGCATTTTTGCTGCACACCACCAATGTATGGGTATGGATGGTATGCTACTGCATCACCTGGATTGGCGTTTCTATCTTCATTCTGATCTGCTGGGCAATGATTACGGATGTTATTGATGATACACAGGTAAAAACCGGTAAGCGTTCGGACGGTACGGTCTATTCCATTTATTCCTTCTGCCGTAAATTGGGACAAACTCTTTCTTCCGGTTTGATCGGTGCATTGCTATCTATGGTTGGCTACTCCACCGCAACCGCATTTGACCAACCGGTTGTCGACGGCATCTACAATATTACTTGCTTAGCACCGGGAGTAGCTTTTGTATTGATGTTCCTTTCTTTGGTATTCCTGTATCCTCTGGATAAAAAGAAAGTAGATGAAAATGCTGTAAAACTTAAGGACATTAACGGCTAACAAAAGATAAGGCGGCGAACATTATGTACTTAAATTGCCACTATTATAGTACTGTTTTGAAACGTAATACAGAAATCAATGTTATCATCCCCACACCGGAAGGAAATGAACAGATTACCAATCAAGATACCAAAAAGAGATATGATTATGAGGCAGGTTTGCCGGTGGTATATTTGTTGCATGGCGCATATGGTGATTGTAGCAGCTGGATTCGCTTCAGCAACATTGAACGCTATGCACAGGCACATCAAGTAGTAGCTGTAATGGCATCGGTGGAAAATAGTTTTTATCAAGATATGGTACATGGTAATCCGTATTTTACCTACTTAACAGAGGAACTTCCTGCATTTATTACAACACTTTTTCCTGTATCGAAGAAAAGGGAAGATACTTATATTGCAGGTTTTTCAATGGGTGGATATGGCGCATGGTATCTGGGGCTTTCCTATCCGGAACGCTATGGTAAAATTGCTG
>CALWNI010000068.1 GCA_944382775.1 uncultured Allofournierella sp. | reverse complement strand
TCGAAGAAAAGGGAAGATACTTATATTGCAGGTTTTTCAATGGGTGGATATGGCGCATGGTATCTGGGGCTTTCCTTTTTTTTTCGGTTTGCCAGAATTGCTGGTATGTCTGCGGCAATGGATATCGCTCAACTCGCAAAAGAGTGCGAAAAAGGCACTATTGATGGACCATTTGCTTGGAACGACATTTTTCAAAATCCCAATGAGTTGGCTGGCACTGACAAAGACATTTTTGCTTTGTATCAAAAATGCAAAAAGAACGGAATTCTTCCAAAGTTATACCAAGCATGCGGAACAGCGGATTTTTTGTACCAGATGAATGTGGACGCTTATCGACGTTTAACAGATTTAGGTGCAGACATTACCTACTCTGAAACCGAAGGAGCAATGCATAACTGGGATTATTGGGATAAAGAAATCAACAAAATTCTAGATTGGATGATCGAACCTTAATATAAGGGTTGATTTGTCAAAGCAGCAAAGGAAAGTTGTAGTCTTTATGGCTATAGCTTTCCTTTGCTGTTCATTTTCAAGTATACAGAGGATGATTTGACCAGATTAATGCACAAATAAAACATTGCACTTAAAATATTAGAGGAGTATAATTTCTAACAATGAATCCTTTGATTTGTGATTTTGGACAAAGGATTGTGTTTGATAGGGAATTTGATACAAAGAATGGGTGAGGGATTATGAGGAAAAGCACAGAACCAATGACAAGTGGCGTAATCTGGAAACGAATGACCTTTTTCGCACTGCCTATTTTACTTGGCAACCTCTTTCAGCAGATGTACAATACGGTGGATTCTCTGATTGTTGGAAATTATTTAGGTAGCAGCTCACTGGCAGCAGTAAGTTCATCTGGTAGTTTAATTTTTATGTTGATTGGATTTTTAAGCGGAATCTCCTCCGGTGCCGGTGTGGTAGTAGCGCGCTTGTTTGGAGCAAAAGATATTAAAACACTGCAAAAAGCCATTCATACAACGGTTGCATTTGGTTTGGTTGCAGGCGTTTTAATGACAGTGTTGGGAGTATGGCTTTCGCCTTATATCTTGACCTGGATGGACACCCCGGAAAGTGTAATGCCGGAATCACTTTCATATTTACAGGTGTATTTTTTAGGTTCGCTATTCTTTGTAATGTACAATATTTTTGTTGGTATTCTGCAAGCGGTGGGAAACAGCAAATATCCGCTGTATTACTTAATTGTTTCATCGGTGATCAATCTGGTGCTGGATATTGTTTTTATCCATAATTTCCATACAGGAGTATGGGGCGCAGCTTTGGCAACGGTTATCTCACAAGTATTCAGTGCTGGGCTTTGTTTTCTGCAATTAACCAAAACAAACGAGGTTTATCGGCTGCACATCAAAAAGATTGCATTCGACCGCAAATTATTGGGTGAAATTATAAAAATCGGTTTGCCGTCAGGGTTTCAAAACTCCATTATTGCATTTGCAAATGTGGTGGTACAATCCAATGTAAACGCTTTTGGCGAAATGGCAATGGCGGGATACGGGGCATATTCGAAAGTAGAAGGCTTTGCATTTTTACCAATCAATAGTTTTACTATGGCTTTAACAACATTTGTGGGCCAAAACTTAGGCGCAAAACAATACGAAAGAGCGAAAAAAGGGGTTCGATTTGGCACATTAGTGGCAGTGGTTTTGGCAGAATTAATTGGCGTTGTCGTCTTTATCTTTGCGCCACAGTTTATTGCTGCTTTTGACCCCACGGTTCAAGTAGTTCAATTTGGCATTGAAAAAGCACGCACAGCAGCACTGTTTTATTGTTTGCTTGCCTATGCCCATTCCATTGCAGCGGTTCTTCGTGGCGCAGGCAAAGCGTTGGTTTCTATGATTATTATGTTGGCATTTTGGTGCGTGGTTCGTGTTACCTTTCTCACCATTACAATTCCCATTACCCACAGCATTCAAATGGTTTATTGGGTTTATCCGCTTACCTGGGCACTTAGCTCCATTGCATTTACCATTTATTATAAAAAATCCAATTGGTGCAATGAAGAAAAACAAGAACAAGTAACAGCATAAAATAAAGGCAGTATCTCCTACTTTGGAGATACTGCCTTTTTCGATTCGTTTATTCGTAAATCATCCGCTTGGTCATACCGCCATCTACCGGGATATTAGCACCGTTGATAAAATTGTTTTCAGGTTGGCACAAAAACAAACATAAGTTCACAATATCACTTGGTTTCCCGACGCGCCCGGAAGGGTGTTGTTGATGATCAGAAGAGGAAAGCGAATCATAGTGCTCCACTTCAATCCAACCGGGGCTAATGGCATTTACCGTGATATTGGTATTACTTAGGGACACACACAAACTATTGGTTAGTGATACAATCCCGCCTTTGGAAGCTCCATACGCTTCCCAATGCGCTTCATTTTGATGAAATCGGGTGGAAGCAATGTTGATAATGCGCCCAAAATTTGTTTTCTGGTTTATGCGTACAAATTCTCGGCAACATAAAAATACGCCTCGTAAATTGGTATGAATGACACGATCAAACTCTGATAGCTCTACCTGTTGAATCGGTTTCTCAAATTTACTGATTGCACCGTTATTAATCAGGATATCAATAAAACCAAATTGATTTACAATCTCTTGAAAACAACATACGATCTCATTTTCATTACAAAGATCAGCCTTAAAAAAATGGATGTTCTTTTGGTTAAAATCAGCATCTATGATATCCAAAACAAATACTTCGTAATCATGCTTTGCAAACCCTAATGCAAGATGTTTTCCAATTCCGGATGCACCGCCGGTAATTAGTACATGATGTTTCATAGCAGCCCTCTTTCGTTTAAATAAATTAAATAAATACCGTTTCGTCTTTCATATGTTGTTGAAGTGTTAATAAAAATTTTTCAGCTGGTTTAGTCAATAGTTGATATTTTTTCCAAATTAAACTGATTTCCGGAGAAAGGCGAATAGACAACGGCCGAAAACACAAGTTGCTGTTTCCGCTCACATTGATAATTTTATCAAAACAGATGGCGTACCCCATACCTTCCGCTACCATAAGCGAACCATTAAACAAAAGATTATATGTGCCTGCAATATACAGTTCGGATTCATCACACTCAAATAGTTGGGTTAAGTAATGCTCTAAAATCATCTGGCGGGAAGCAATCAATGGTTTGTTTCGTAAATCGTCCGGTGTGATAATCTCTTTTTCGGCTAACGGGTCATCTTTTTTCATCATAACCCCGAAACAGTCCGTTTGAGGAAGTACCAAACGATCATAACGTGACGTGTCAATTTTTCCGAATACCAGCGCAAAATCGATAATTCCGTGGTCTAAATCATCCAGTACAGTGGTACGGTCACCACTTATGATATGAAATTGTACCATTGGATGGGCCTGTTGCAATAATTGAGCTGCTTGGGCTAAAAGGCGCACCGTTTCGGTTTCGCCTGCACCAATATAAAGGTTCCGGAAATCAACTGGTCAGAAAGTTCAATTTCGTTTTGTGCTTTTTGAATTAAATCCAAAATTTCTTCAGCACGTTTTCGCAAAATAATGCCTTCTTGCGTTAGTGTAATTTTTCGATTGCTTCGCAAAAACAAGGTTTTTCCAAGCTCTTGCTCTAAGTCTTTTAGCTGACGTGAAAGGGTTGGCTGCGATAAATGCAATGACTGTGCAGCAGCTGAGATGCTTTGCTCTCTGGTTACTGCTAAAAAATATTGTAAAACCCGTAATTCCACGAATAGTCTCCTTTGTATGTAATAACTACAGTATACCATATATGCCTTAAAGGCATATAAAAATATTTATTATAAGTATTTGTTATATAAAAAATAGGTTGCTATACTAAGAATAAACGAACACAACAATTTATACGAAATAGGCAAAGGAGGGCCACAATATGTTGGGTAATTTTTGTTATTCAAATCCTACAAAGTTATATTTTGGTGAAAATGCGCTGGAATATTTAACCGATGAATTAAAGCATTACGGAACCGTTGTGCAATTGGTATACGGCAGTGGTTCCATTAAAAAAAGTGGCTTATACGATCAGGTAGTGGCAATTTTAAAAGCCTGCGGAAAAACCATTGTAGAGGATAGTGGTGTGATGCCCAATCCTACCGTAGAAAAATTATATCAGGGTTGTAAACTGGCAAAAGAAAATCAAGTGGATTTTATTCTTGCAGTAGGCGGTGGCTCGGTATGCGATTATGCCAAAGCACTTTCGGTATCGGCTTGGTGTGAAGAGGATCCCTGGGATAAGTATTATCTGCGTATGGAAGATGTGTCCAACAAAATTATTCCGGTTGGATGCATTTTAACAATGGTGGGCACAGGTTCCGAAATGAACGGTGGTGCTGTTATTACCAATCATGCGCAAAAGTTGAAAATTGGTCACGTTTTTGGAGAAAATGTATTTCCTAAATTTTCTATCTTAAATCCAAAATTAACCTACACACTGCCAAAGTATCAAATGGTGGCGGGCATTTACGATATCATGAACCACATAACGGAACAGTATTTTTCAGGTGAAGATGATAATACCACTGATTATCTTGCCGAAGGATTAATGCGTTCATTAATTCACAGCAGCCGAGTTGCCGTTCAAAATCCGGAAGATTACGAAGCTCGCAGCAATATTATGTGGACGGCAACCTGGGCGTTAAATACCTTACTGGCTAAGGGCAAAGCAACAGACTGGATGGTTCATATGATTGGGCAATCGGTGGGGGCTTATACCGACGCAACCCACGGTATGACCTTGGCTGCAGTATCGTTGCCGTATTATCGCATGATTTGTCCGTACGGCCTACAAAAGTTTAAGCGCTTTGCAACAAATGTATGGGATGTTCTTCCAAACGGAAAAACCGATGAACAAATTGCAGCCGAAGGTTTGCAGCGCATGAAAGAATGGATGCAGGAGATTGGTCTTGTACTTAACATTCAAGAGCTAGGTGTAACGGAAGATATGCTGGAAGGTATTGCACAGGGTACCTTTCTTTTGGATGGCGGGTATAAAGTATTAACAAAGCAAGATGTAGTGGAGATTTTAAAGCAAAGCATGCAAGGAGAGTGAGAACAATGGCAGCAAAACAAACGGCTGGTCGCGATAATTTAGGTGAGTTTGCACCCAAATTTGCCGAGTTAAACGACGATGTTTTATTTGGTCAAATCTGGAGCCGTGAAAATGAGCTATCGTTGCGGGAGCGTTCTATCGTAACGGTTACATCGCTACTTGCACAAGGGCTAGTGGATTCGTCCTTTCAATACCACCTCAAAACGGCCAAAGACAATGGTATCACCAAAAGTGAAATTGCTGAAATTTTAACACATGCGGCATTTTATGTGGGGTGGCCGAAAGCATGGGCAGCATTTTATATGGCAAAAGAAGTTTGGGCAGAAGAATCTGATGAAATGGAGGGGAAGGTTAAACATCAAAATCAGATGATTTTTCCCATAGGACAGCCAAACAATGCATTTGCTCAATATTTTATTGGAAAAAGCTATCTTGCCCCGGTATCGCCGGAACAAGTAAGCATTCATAATGTTACCTTTGAACCAGGATGTCGCAATAACTGGCACATTCATCACGCAAAAAGCGGTGGCGGTCAAATTTTAATTTGTGTCAATGGAACGGGATATTATCAGGAATGGGGCAAACCTGCCCGTAAATTAAAGGCAGGTGACGTAATTAACATTCCGGCTGGAGTAAAACATTGGCACGGGGCAACGCCTGACAGTTGGTTTTCTCATTTAGCCATAGAGGTTCCGGGACAAGAAACCTCCAATGAATGGTTGGAAGCAGTGGAGGATACTGCATACTATAATCTGGATGCAATCTAAATATAAAAAGATGCGAGCGTCATTGTGTAACGCTCGCATCTTTTTATATTTAAGGTACATCTAAGGTTGATAGCGTATTTTTATCTTGTTGGATTTATCTACTATATTAAAATCAAAAGAGGGAAGCGTTATGAATGTAAAAAATACGGTAAAACTTACGCTAGATGTTATTATGCTGCTGATTGTGGCATTGCTTTATGAAAAGCGTGTTATATCCATGTCATTTCATGAAATTGTGGGTTTGGGTGTGTTTTTTCTCTTTCTTATTCATCTAGTATTTAATCAAAGATGGATTAAACACGTATCCAAGCGAATCTTGGATAAAACCTTGCCAACGAAAACAAAACTAGGGTATGTTATTAACGCTTTGCTAGTGATTAGTTGGGCATTGGTGAGCATTAGTGGCGTGTTGATCTCTAAAGTTGTGTTTCATATAAATGTTGGCGGAATGTTATGGAAAACGGTACACTATACATCGGCAGCAGTATCATTAATTTTGCTAGGAATTCATCTGGGGTTGCATGGACCTTGGCTGAAAGGAATTGTATCAATAGGTGCTTTGTGGATGAAGTAAGCAGCAAAACCCATTGGCATGGTGTGTTTAACAGCCAGCCTTCTGTTTGGTGTTTATAGTATAAAAACCACAAATATTATGCAGTGGCTTACAATGCCAATTGTATCTATGGTACAGTTGGGTGAACAAGGAGATTTTTCAAACGGTCATAGCTATGGAGCAAAAGGCTTTTCTCAAAATAACCCCACAGAAAAAGGGGAACGGAAGAAGTTTGGAGAATCTCATGATATGCCGACTCCAAAATCTGAAACAAAGGCGGGAAGTGTAGGGTTTGAATTTAAATTAGGAAATGCTATAAAAGTGGTATGTAGTTATGTTTCTATTATGATTCTAATTGCTACAATTGTATATGGGATTGAAATGTTTATAAAAAGAAAAAGATTAATTCGCTAAATATTTATTTAGTGAATTATATTCCGCTGTTTGTTATTTAGCACTGGGGAAGTATCAAAAGAAAAGGTTGTTTGTATTCTATACAAGCAACCTTTTCTTTTGACAATCAATAAAAAATACTGCAAAATATTGACTAAAAAATATCATATATTGAAAATAATCTGTGCATAAAATACAATAAAGATAGCAAATGTTCGGAAAAGTAATACTTTAATAAAAAGGTGGTTGTTATGAGTAGATTGGAAATCCCCACACCAAGCAAATCACAACTGGTCATCGAAGGCCTTTATAAAGATTTAGAGCGCAGAATCGAAGCCAGCCCTCCTGGATTATGTCCGGTAGATATTACCCGTGCCTTTTTGGAGCTCTGCCACGCACAAACTTGCGGTAAATGTGCACCGTGCCGTATTGGATTGCTTCAACTGAAGCATCTTATTACCAATGTGTTAAATGGCGAAGCAACCATGGAAACCCTTGAGCTGATGCAGCAAACGGCGCAGTCGATTATGGAAACTTCCGATTGTGCCATTGGATACGAAGCGGCACACATGGTATATAAAAGCCTAATTGGCTGCAGAGAAGACTATGAACAGCATATTCAGGTTGGGCGGTGTACCTGTACATATCATCAGCCGGTGCCCTGTGTAGCGCTATGTCCGGCTCATGTGGATGTACCGGGCTATATTGCGTTGGTGGCAGCCGGTCGATATGAAGATGCCATTCGTCTGATTCGCAAGGACAATCCGTTCCCCACAACCTGTGGTTTTATCTGCGAAAATCCTTGCGAGGCTCGTTGCCGTCGCAATATGGTGGACGATGCCGTTAATATTCGCGGATTAAAACGCATGGCAGCCGATTATGCAGGCAAAGTTCCACCTCCTCCTTGTGCCGAGAGCACAGGCAAACGCGTGGCCGTTGTAGGTGGCGGTCCAAGCGGTTTATCGGCGGCATATTACTTACAACTTATGGGGCATCAGGTTACAGTATATGAAATGCTGCCAAAGCTGGGCGGCATGCTTCGTTATGGCATTCCCAATTATCGTTTGCCGAAAGAGCGGTTAGAAGACGATATCAATGCCATCTTGGAAACTGGTGTACAGGTAGAATGTGGTGTACGAATTGGCCAAGATATCACCATCCAAGAGCTGCGTGCAAACTACGATGCAGTTTTAATTACCATTGGTGCAAGCACCGATAAAAAATTAGACCTGGAAAACGAAAATGCACCGGGTGTAATCTCTGCCGTACAATTCTTGCAAATGGTCGGAAAAAACGAAGCCATGGATTTAACCGGTCAGGAAGTTGCCGTTGTGGGTGGCGGTAACGTTTCCATGGATGCGGTACGCACTGCCGTGCGTTTGGGTGCGAAAAAGGTAAGCATTGTATACCGCCGCCGAGTGGCAGATATGACCGCATTGCCTGCCGAAATTGAAGGCGCAATTGCAGAAGGGGTAGAAGTACGAACCTTGCAAGCCCCCGAACGAATTGAACTGGATGAACAAGGCGCAGTAAAAGGACTGTGGACTGTACCACAGATGATTAGCAAAATCAAGGACGGCAGAGCCAGTGTAGTGCCCAGTGGGGAAGAATCGGTATTCATTCCTTGTACAACATTGATTGTTGCAATTGGTCAAAGCATTGAAACAGAGCATTTTAAAAATGCAGGTGTTCCGGTAGAACGCGGCAAAATTATGGCAGAAAAGTTTGGTGGCTTTGCCAATATTCCCGGTGTATTTGCCGGTGGAGATTGCGCAACCGGTCCGGCAACGGTAATTCGTGCGGTAGCAGCTGCAAAGGTAGTTGCTGCAAATATTGACGAATATCTGGGCTTTAATCATAAGATTACCTGTGATGTGGAAATTCCAGACCCGGATTTGAGCGATCGTTCTGCTTGTGGTCGTGTTCAATTGGGCGAGCGAGAAGCAGGGGAACGCATCCATGATTTCAATGGTGTGGAACAATGTATGAGCGAAAAAGAAGCTTGCCAGGAAGCAGGTCGCTGTTTGCGGTGCGATCATTTTGGCTTTGGTCTATTTAAGGGAGGGCGCGAAAAGGTATGGTAACATTAACAATTGATCATCAAGTTATTACAGTGCCGGAAGGCACCACCATTTTGGATGCTGCCGCACAAATTGGAATCCCGATCCCGAAACTATGCTATCTAAAAGAAATCAATGAAATAGCTGCTTGTCGTGTATGTGCTGTAGAATTAGAGGGAAAACAACGCTTGATTACCTCTTGCAATAACGTGGTAGAAGAAGGTATGGTGATTTACACCAACAGCCCAAAAGTACGAGCACATCGCCGCAATACTGTTCAGTTGATTTTGTCCCAGCATGATTGCAAATGTGCTACCTGTGTGCGTAGTGGTAACTGCTCCTTGCAAAAAATTGCAAATGATTTAAACATTTACGACATCCCGTTTGGTGAGCGGATTGAACGTCAGCCGTGGGACAAAACCTTCCCATTGATTCGTAACTCGGCAAAGTGCATCAAATGTATGCGCTGTGTACAGGTTTGTGATAAAATTCAAAGCTTAAATGTATGGGATTTGGAGGGCACCGGTTCTCGTTCTACCATCAATGTATCCAAAAGCAGAACAATCAACGAAGCCGATTGCTCGCTGTGTGGTCAGTGTATTACCCATTGTCCGGTAGGTGCTTTGCATGAGCGCGATGATACCGAAAAGGTATGGGATGCCATTGCCGATTCTAAAAAGATTGTAGTAGCTCAGGTTGCTCCTGCTGTACGTACTGCTTGGGGTGAGGCTTTTGGCCTATCGCCGGAACAAGCAACGGTAGGAAAGATTATGGATGCACTCAAAAAAATGGGTGTTGATTATGTATTTGATACTACATTTTCAGCTGACCTTACCATTATGGAAGAGGCCAATGAGTTTTTGGAACGCTATAAAAAAGGCGAAACAAAATTGCGACCAATGTTTACTTCCTGCTGCCCTGGTTGGATTCGTTTTATTAAATCACAATACCCTCATTTGGTTCCACAGGTATCTACAGCAAAATCACCGCAACAAATGTTTGGCTCCGTTATGAAGTCCTATTTTGCCCAATCGATTGGAGTAAAACCGGAAGATATCTTCACCCTTTCGATTATGCCTTGTGTTGCCAAAAAAGGCGAGAGCAATATGGAACTGTTTTATGGCGAATATGCAGGCCATGATATCGATGCCGTATTAACCACCCGTGAATTTACCCGAATGATGCGTTCAGCGCACATTCATCCCGATGTATTAACCGATCGCTTGTCGGATTCTTTGATGCGAGAGGGTTCTGGTGCCGGTGTAATTTTTGGTGCAACCGGCGGCGTAATGGAGGCTGCATTGCGCACAGCATACTTTTTGGTTATGGGTACAAATCCCGAACCGGAAGCATTCCGCGTAGTGCGTGCCCAAAGCCAAGAAACGGGAATCACAGAAGCTGAGGTGCAGATGGGGGATGCAGTGATCCGTGCAGCCATTGCCAGTGGCCTAGGCAATACACGCAAACTAATTGAAAAAATAGAACGTGGCGAAGCAAGATACGATTTTGTTGAAATTATGGCATGTCCCGGTGGTTGTGTAGGCGGCGGTGGCCAGCCGATTCACGACGGAGAGGAACGCGCATTTATACGCGGCAAAAACCTATATTTCTTGGATGAACATGCATCCATTCGTTTTTCGCATGAAAATCCGGATATTCATAAATTATACGAATCTTATCTGGGTAGCCCCTTATCGCATAAAGCACATCAACTGTTGCATACCGACCATAATGCATGGCAGATGCCCAAAAAGCGATAAAGTAATTATTAAATAAAAAGAATCCCGTCTGCTTAATCTAAGCAGACGGGATTCTTTTATGCTTCGTAAGTGCCTCGTTTTTGTAAAATTCCTTGCGCCATCATTTCAATACCGTTGGCAAACACACCTTGCAGTGTTAAGTCGGCATCCATTAACAAAAGGTCAGCATCTGCACCAACCTGAATGCACCCTTTTTTCGGATATAATTCCAAGGCTTGTGCTGTGTTTTGGGTAACAAAGCAGAGTGCTTCCTGCAAAGGAATATCGTATTCGGTTACCATTACTTTTAATTCATGATATACGCTATCCACAGAAGAATAACCCATTTTAATTAAGTTACCCGCTTCATCGTAAACGGACCAACTTCCCATACCATCGGAACTAATGGTGATGCGTTCTGTGGGAACACCCAGTGCACGGGCTTCTGCAATGCAAGCAGCAGGACGACCTGCACCTTTAATGCCGCAGGTCATATCAATGTAACCGCCTTGCATTGCAAAATCAAAGGCTTCTTCCAACAATTTGCGCTGACGGTTTACATGAGTAGGACGAAAAATTTTGGCGGGAATCGCAGTTTGCTTTAAAGCCTCACGAACTGGCTCCAATGCGGTGGGAGCATCACCCATATGAAGAACTACCATTCCGCATTTACCGGCCATCATACCTGCAACACGGCAATCGCTTGCTAGCCGAATTAACTCGCTAACGGTCACATTAGGCGCGCGATGGTCAGAAATGGCCAATTTTGCACCAATGATTTCTTCAATAAAGGTAATGTCTTTTTTTACACTGTCGGTTAGTGTATTACTGGGGAATCCATAAGAACCGGTGCAAATATAGGCAGAAATTCCTTCTTCTTTTAATGCTTTTGCACGGGCAATTAAATTTTCCACACTGCGGGTAATGCCATCGGTTCCCAGCAGACCTACAACAGTAGTTACGCCGCCTTGCAGCAGTTCCGAAAGTTTTACTGCGGGAACTTGCGTATGAAAACTTCCTTCGCCGCCACCGCCGGTAATGTGGACATGCGGGTCAATAATGCCAGGGGTCAGGTATTTTCCTTTGCAGTCAATTACCTTGCAGCTGGGAAAGGAAGCATCAATGGCATCTTCAATGGCCTCAATTTTTCCACCGCATAATAGAACATCTTTCACACCCAGATATTCAGGAGAATATACTTCAGCTTGTTTTAATAAAATCATACGTTACATGCCTCTGCTTCGGGTAAAGAATTGGAAGAAATTGCAGTATTGCTGGTATCCTTAGCAATGCCGAATCCGGTAATGGCACAAATTACGGCCATGATAATACCGGTATAGCACAGAATTGCATAGGGCAGATAATCCAGAACATCTACACCCAATGTGGCGGCCATATAAGCACCTGCTGCCGACCAGGGAATCAAAGGAACCAGCACTGTGCCGGAGTCCTCCAAGGTACGAGAAAGATTTTTGGCTGCCAATCCTTTTTGGGGATAAGCATCTTTGAATAACTGGCCCGGTACCAAAATGCTCAAATAAGAGTTTCCGGTGGTGAGTGCAACGGTAAAGCAGGCTGCAATGGTGGAGCAAATCAAACCGGTAGTAGACTTAATACGCTTGAGCAATAGTTCCAATACCGTGTTCAGCATTCCGGAAACATTGATGATACCAGCAAAGCACATAGCAGCAAAAACCAAAGTGCTGGTACTCATCATGGAAGTAATACCGCCACGATTCAGCAAACGGATAATTTCGGCAGAGGGTTCTCCGCCAAAGTTGGTCATGGTTACATCAAAACCGGATACCAAAACAGTGAAACCGTCATTTAAAGAGAAACCTTGTACCACCACGCCCAAAAAGATACCTAAAAATCCGGCGCTGACCATAGTGGGCAAGGTGGGCCATTTTGCAATGGAGCCAACAATAACGATTACCATTGGAAGCAAAATGATAGGATTAAAGGTGAACATTTCACTCAGTTGCTGCTTCATCAGTTCTGCTGTGGCAGACTCAGTGGTACCAACCGGGTTGTTGATGCCCATAAAAGTGTAAACACTCAGTGCAACCAATGTGGCAGGAATGGTGGTGTACAGCATGTGTTTAATGTGCTCATACAGTTCCGAACCAGCTGCCATAGGTGCCAGGTTGGTTGTGTCAGAAAGAGGGGAAAGCTTATCGCCAAAAAAGGCACCGGATACAACTGCACCGGCGGTAGCAGGCAAGGATACACCCAAGCCACCGGCAATGCCCATCATAGCAACGCCGATGGTACCGGCAGAACCCCAAGACGTACCGGTTACAAGCGAAAGCAAAGCTGCGCCTAAAAAGGAGGTTACCAACATGAATTGCGGGTTAATAATCTGAACACCGTAATAGATAATCATAGGAACAGCACCGCAAAACATCATGCCGCCAACCAGCAATCCAACCGACCAAAGAATTAACATGGCGGGCATTGTGGAAGCGATTTTCTCTACAATGGCGTCTTGCATTTCTTTCCAGCTATATCCCAGTGAATAGGCAACACATCCGGCAATAATGGAAGCAATTAAAATCAACGGTTCTGTTTTCAGCTTCAAAACACCGTATCCTATCCCCAATATCACAAACATGGACACAATCGGTAAAAGTGCCTGAAATGTAGTGGGCTTACGTTTTGCTCTTTGTTGTTTCATAAGTACACTCGCTTTCAATATAAATTCCACAGCATTGCTACAACAATCAATTCCTTCTTTCTCTTGTGTATTTTTGCTGTATCTTTTTTTATTTTATCATAGAATAATCCGTTGCACCATACCCATTTATAGAAATAAAATTACAAATTATATGCAAAATAGCTTTAAATAAAAAAGCAAGGCAAGCCAATTGACTTACCTTGCTTAAAAAAATAAACAATAAAAATTACAGATTTGCCTTGATTTTTTCAATCATTTCTGCATATTCTGCATCAGACAAGTAGGTTTTACCGGGATTCATTTCAAATACGCCGCCCCACTCGAATTCATCTTTGTACTTGGGAACCAGATGCATATGCAGATGGCAACCGGTGTCGCCGTATGCGCCGTAGTTCACCTTGTTGGGATGGAAAGCAGCATGAATGGCTTTTGCTGCACGGTCAACATCCGCAAAAAAGGCGTTGCGTTCAGCATCGCTGATGTTTACGATTTCGCTTACATGGTCTTTGTAAGCAACAATGCAACGGCCGGGATGGCTCTGCTCTTTGAATAAAATCAAGCTGCTAACATCCAAATCGCAGATGAAAATTCCGAATTTGTCCAGCAATTCGCCACGCATACAATAGCCACAATTTTGGTCTTTCATGTTTAAAACTCCTTTTATCCAGAGATTTTGGTGCTTTTATCATACAATGATTTTGCGTAAAAGTCCATAGAAGCAATGTGTTATCGGTCTTGTTTTACCAAAGCAATTACAGCCTCAATATGCTTGGTTCGGGGGAATAAGTCCACAGGCTGAACCTTTAACGGTACATAGCCGTGGTCCGCAAGATAGCGGCAGTCCCGTGCAGCGGTGGCAGGATTACAGCTAACCATCACAATGCGGCGGGGCGCCATGGCAATAACGGCATCCAAGGTGGCTTGGTCGCAGCCTTTTCGGGGCGGGTCCAGACAAATAACATCCGGTTGCAGACCTTCTTCGGCAAGTTGTGTTGCGGCTTTGCCTGCGTCAGCACAGAAGAATCGCGCATTGTGAACGCCCATTTCTTTCGCGTTCTTTTTTGCGCTGTTTACCGCTTCATCAATGATTTCCACGCCAATCAATTCTTTGCAGTCCTTTACCATGGACAAACCAATGGTACCCATGCCACAGTACAAATCCAATAGCGTATCATTGGGCTCTAGCTCTGCAAACTCTTTGGCAACAGCATAAAGCTGTTCTGCGCCGGGTGTATTTACCTGATAAAAAGAAAGCGGCCCCAGCTGAACCGGTACATCACAAAGGGTATCACGGATAAATCCGGGACCAAACAAGCAGATGTTCTTTTTGCCGGTAATCACATTGGTTTTTTGCTGATTAACATTTAATACAATGGTAGTAACATTCGGGAATGTTTGCCGAAGCTCTTCGCAAAACTGTTCCGAATGGGGTAGGCTGGTTCCGTTGATAACCAGGCAAACCAGAATTTCTTGGCTATGCCAGCCTTTTCGCAAAAAGATATGGCGTACCAAACCTTTGTGTGTTTGCTCTTGATATGGCGGAATTTGATGCTCTTCCATAAAGCGGCAAACAAATGCCGCAATCTGATTTAGTTCTGTAGGCTGCAACTTGCAGTCATCACACGGCACAATTCGATGGCTTCGTCCTGCATAAAAACCCGCAATTACATGCCCATCTGCATCTAGCCCAACCGGAAATTGAACCTTATTGCGATAGCGATTTTCAAGAGAGGAGGGAAGAATGGGCAATACAGGAATCTGCAATCCGCCAATTCGAGCAAAGGCATCGGCTACAAATCCTTGTTTTGATTGGGCTTCCTGCTCATAGGTTAAATGACGAAAACAACAACCGCCACAAGGTTTATAAACGTTACAGTCCGGTTCGATGTGTGAGGCGGCTTGCTGTAATTCTTCTACAATTGCAAATGCATACCGTCCCATATCTTTTACAATACGTGCTTGCAGTACATCACCGGGGGCGGTTGCAGGTACAAAAATTGCCTTGCCTTCGTAGTGACCAACTCCACTTCCGTCGCTGGAAAGGCTTTCAATGGTAAGAGGAATGATTGAGTTTTTGCTGATGGACACAAAAATTCTCCTGTTCTTGTTAGTTTTGAGATTCAAGGGAAGTAATTAATTCAAAGGGCACAAAAAAGTGGCCGGATTCATCGGGCTGAAGCTCAATGTTTTGTGCCGCATACTCCTGCATTAAGCTGTTCAGAGCAAAATCGGCCACCGTTTGAGCAATGGCAGTGGGGTTATAATAAGAAACCGCAAAACAAATGCCGTCTGCAATTAAGGCTTGCGCATCGGTGGGGTTTTGTGCAATGGCAGCAATACGAACAGGTGCATCGCCATCTAACCACCCTAATTGAGCAGCTAAGTCATGCAACATACGGGCATCTTGTGTGGTACTGCACAATAAAGCTTCCGGTTTTGGTTGTCCTGCCAGCTGTTCAGCAGTGAATTCCAAAGCCTCGCCGTTTTCTGAAACGTATTGAATTTGGTCCGAAAAAACACCATAGTGTTCGCATTCTTCCATAGTATGGGATGCTAGTTCTTGGTAATACGGTCCATTGTTACTTAAGTAAAAGGAATATTGCAAAAGATGATCGCCGTTGCTGTCAGCAATTATTCCATCGCGAAAAGCAAGAGCCAGTTGATAACCAAGCAGTTCGCCGCCTAAGGCAGAGCTACTGCCAATATACCAGGCTTTGTCATAACTGCTCAAAGCATCATCCGAAGGGGCACGCCCTACAAATAGTAGCGTAGTTCCGGTTTCATTTGCTATTTGCAGCAAATCACTGTCGATGGTGTCCGTATCTTGATTTACAATCAAAACCTGTGCACCTTGTTGAATTAAGTAATCCGCTGCCTGTGCATAAGAAAGGCTGGAGTCTGCTTCATAAAATGGTACAGACTCTTGCGAAAAAGTCGTTTTTAACGCATCCAAATCCAGATAAGGCAATTCTTTCGGGGAATGGATGTAGCCTACCGCAGCGGGCGATTGAAACGCCCCGATGCTATAGAAATAAAATAAGATACAAAGGGCAAATCCAAGCAGAACAATCAACGATTGAATAATAATATGAGAAAAACGATTCATAAAGTGCTCCTGTTTGGTGTGATGAAAATCAGTTTTTATCTAAACTGTTTAAATAACGGCTGGGCGGAACGCCTTTTGTTTTTTTAAATACACGAGAAAAATAAAACTGGTCGAAAAAACCCACCGAAACAGCAATTTCTGCAATGGAAAGTTTTGAATCGCGCAGTAAGTTACACGCTTCCCCAATGCGATAGTTGGTTAAATAATCAATCGGGCTTTGCCCCACATTGCTCATAAACACTCGATATAAATGGCTTCGGCTTACCCCAACGGCATGAGCGATATCGTCAATGCTGATATCATGGGAATAATTAAATTGGATGTATTTAATAGCACCGTGAACATATTGCGAGCTGGCATTGCCCACGCGAGAATCACATTCTTGCGCCTGTTTCATCAAGCTGGAAAGAAATAAGTATAAATGTCCAACCATAGCCGCTTCGTGTCGCGGTTCCGGTCCTCTGGCATGGTAAATAGCCAGCAAAGCCTGTTGCAACTCATCTCGCTCACAACAATGGTATACCGGATTTTGGTCAGTAAAGGGGATTTGTTGAATCAACTTATTGGCAAATGCACCATTAAACCCAACCCAATAATATTCCCATGGGTCGTTGGGGTCGGCGCAATAGGTAACAATCTGATTGGGTTTTACCAAAAACAAATCACCCTCACCAAGGGTATAAGAGCGACCACATACAGTATACTGACCGTGTCCGCTTACTACCAAGTGAATCAGATAATGGTCGCGCACACCGGGGCCCCAGGTATGAGAGGGGGCACAGGATTGTAACCCGCAATTGAAAATGGACAATTCAACGTTATCGGTATAATTTTGTTTAAAGGACTGCTTGTAGGTTTCGGCCATAGGGCACCTCCAAAGCGAATAGATTGACTTAAACCATCAGCCAAATACACGAAAATCCATATATGGCTGTAATGCAATTTAGTATACCAGATTATTCAACAAAAGTCCATGTTTAAATCAATGGGTAACAAAATTCAACAAAAAAACACACCAAGACTCCTTGATAAAAACAAAGGAAATCTCGGTGTGTTCTGTTACAAAAATCTAAAACAATGTGCTAACCGTAGCTTAGTTGTTTTTGTTTTGCTGCTCCAATGCAAACTCCTGTTCTAAAGCCGCAATGGTTTCCGGCTTCAGAGAACGCTCGGCAAAAGGATAAACCGCATCGTTTTCTTTTTCGATATGGCGGCGAATGTGTGCACAATAGCTTGTAGCATTTGCCAAAATGTTCAGTTTATGAACAGCCTCTTTGGTTTGTGCATAAGCGGTTACAGCTTGCTCTAAATCCGATACATACAAACGTGCCTGGTCATGCTCAACCAACATACCGTGCTGAATTAGATTAACAGCCAGCGAGCCTAACTCATCGGTCATAGCACGGAACAGCAGCCGCTCTTCTTTTTGATGATGCTCTTTATCTGCAAATTCACGGATAAATTGAATGGCTTGGCGAAATGCCTGCTCGTCAAACTGATTGTTTTCCATAAAATCCACACACATCTGCTGCATGCGTTCGGTAAATGCCCAAATTTCGTCATGCTCTTGGCGTAAGGTTTTAACAAGTTCCATCATGTTCGTGTTACTCCTTTGTTAAACAGAAGGTTAAATCGTTCAAACGTTTTAATACAAAACCCTGGCGGCTGACAAACGCATTCAGCCAAGTCCAACGCAGTTCATTATAGCACAAAACACAAGAATTATCCCAACCAAATGTATGTTGTGCAGGGTCAATGCTCCAGGTTACTTTGTTTTCATCGGTGCACAAAAACTGAACGCCACGATCACAGGGCATACCGTCCAACCAATACAAGTCCATCTTTTGCCACAATTCACTGCAATTTTGAGAAGGGGAAACCGCAAACGATGCAGCCTGCTCGGCATTGCTTTGGATAAAATCAAGCAGTGCTTGTGCGTGTTGTGGATTGTTTTTTACAGAAGATTGAACCGCAATAGCCAAGCGCATTTCTGCATCTTCTACATGTTTGCTCAGCCAACCATGAATGTTATTTAAATCAATAATTTCTTCCAAATTGCCTTGCGGCAGGGGAAAATCAGAACGGATTTGATTTTCTAAATCAACGGTCCAACCTTGTTGGTCAGAAAATGCTGCAATTTGCAGGGCAAAATTGCTTTGTGCCATGATTTTCTGATACATCTTATGATGAATGGGGCCTAAAAAAGCACTCATAAAAAATCTCCTGTTACATAATGAAATTAGGGGATAAAACAGCTTAGCCGTTCAGCTTGCTCAAAACAGATTCCACGTCAATGCCATGAACCATGCAGGCGTCTTTCAACGATTCCATCTGAGAGGCGGGGCAGCCCAAACAATGCATGCCAAAACCGGTCAGAACTTCAGCAGCATTGGGATACTGCTTTAAAATATCACCAATACGCATATCGGAAGTGATACCTGCGGTAACTTCTTCACCAAAGAATAACTTCATATCGTTCTCCACAGTGGTGATACCGGCAATACCGAAATTCTCAACCAGAACCTTTGCCACATTCGCAGACAGGAACGCAGGCAGGGTGGGTCCCAAGTGGATGTTCTTTACGCCCAGGTACAGCAATGCCAGCAGTACAATCACAGCTTTTTGCTCGTACCATGCAATGTTGTATACAATGGGCAGGTCGTTAATATCATCCAAACCGAATATCTCTTTCAGCTTCAGTGCGATAACAGCCAAAGAATAGGAGTCATTGCACTGACCTGCATCCAGAACACGGGGGATGCCGTTGATATCACCCAAATCCAGCTTGTTATATTTGTATTTTGCACAGCCAGCGGTTAAAATAACGGTATCCTTGGGCAATGCTTTCGCAAATTCGGTATAGTAGTTGCGGCTCTTAGCACGGCCATCACAGCCAGCCATAACCACAAACTTTTTGATTGCACCGCTTTGAACCGCAGCAACAACCTGATCAGCCAAAGCAAGTACCTGATTGTGAGCAAAACCACCCACAATTTCACCGGTTTCGATTTCGGTGGGAGCAGCACAACGTTTTGCATGCTCAATCAAGGCAGAGAAGTCCTTGGTTTCACCTACGCCGCCGGGAATGTGCTTGCAGCCGGCAAAGCCAACGGCGCCGGTAGTGTAAACGCGGTCTTTGTAGCTTTCCTTGGGAGGAACCAGGCAGTTTGTGGTGAGCAGAATGGGGCCATTGAAGGATTCAAATTCTTCCTTTTGCTTCCACCAAGCGTTGCCGTAGTTGCCGGCAAAGTGCTTGTATTTCTTAAAGGCAGGGTAGTAATGTGCAGGCAGCATTTCTGAGTGAGTATAAACATCCACACCGGTGCCCTCGGTCTGCTCCAGCAACATTTCCAAATCATGCAGGTCATGACCGGAAATCAAAATACCGGGATTGGAGCGTACGCCAATGTTTACCTTGGTAATTTCGGGGTTGCCGTAGGCACCGGTATTCGCAGCGTCCAAAGCAGCCATTGCATCCACACCAAACTTACCGGTTTCCAGAGTAAGTGCAATCAGCTCATCGGCAGACAGAGTGTCATCCAACAACTTAGCCAGAGCAGACTGTGCAAAGGCATCGGTTGCCTCATTTTCTTTGCCCAGTGCATTGGCGTGTTTGGTGTAAGCAGCCATACCCTTTAGGCCGTAGGTAATCAGTTCACGCAGACTGCGGATGTCTTCGTTTTCGGTAGAGAGTACACCAACCTGAGCAGCCTTTTCTTCCAACTCGGCATCGCTCTGTGCCTGATACAAGCTGGCTTCGGGCAGGTGGGTGGAATCCTCCAGCTGAGCAATCAAAGTTTGTGCATGCTGCATGGTGCCACGGATTCTGCCTAAAATAACCTCATCATCAAAGTTTGCGTTGGTGATGGTGATAAACAGGTTTTCGCTAATCCAATGATTCAATTCAGGAGCAACCGTTTTTCCTTCGTTGCGCAGCTGGGTGGTTACCGCTGCAAGGCCTTTGGTGGTATAAATCAACAAATCCTGCAGTTTTGCAGTGCGCGGGGTTTTGCCGCAAACACCGGCCTGTGTGCATCCGGTGCAGCCTGCGGTTTCTTGACATTGATAACAAAACATTTTATTTTCCATTGTAGTATCTCCTTATTTGCTCTGTAAGATTGTTATACTTCTTCAATTGCACTAACAGGGCAGTTTTCCAACACATCCTGTGCAGTGTCAAGGTTTGCTTCATCAATTTCTGCATCAATGGCATGAGCAACACCGGATTCCATATAAAATACGTCTGGGCAGGTGACTGCACATAGCCCGCATCCAATGCAGGTGTCGTTTACTTTCATTCTCATATCGGTTATTTCTCCAATGTGTAATTGCTTTTGTTTCGTCATGTAATTGACTTGACACGCTAAGTATACTAGAATTATCACAAACAGTCTGTTGTATTTCCAACAAAATAAAAAAGGAGAAAAAACATTGGAAATCAATTCGTCCATTAAAAATGCAAAGCTTTTTCAAGGGATTTCAGAAAACGAACTGAGCATTCTATTAAATTGCTTAAAGGCTGAAACCGTTGATTTCAAAAAAGGTGAATTTGTACTTCATCGGGGAAACTCCATTCAAAAAATGGGCTTTGTTATCAGCGGAACCGTACACATTGTAAAAGAAGATTTTTGGGGCAATCGGGTGATTATCGGCCGTTCCGGACCCGGTCAAATCTTTGCAGAGTCGTATGCTTGCTTGCCCAATGAACCATTGACCGTTAGTGTAATCGCCGCAAAGAATAGCCAAATTTTGTTTTTGGATATCGGGCGGATTTTACAGGTTTGCACAGCCGCCTGTAATTTTCACACAAAGCTGATTCAAAATCTGCTCACTGTATTAGCAGCACGAAATCTGATGTTAACCCAGAAGGTGGAGCACATGGCACAAAAAACAACACGGGAAAAGCTGCTGTCATATTTATCGGGGGAAGCTGCACGTGCGGGCAAAAGCGAATTTGTTATTCCATACAATCGGCAGGAGCTGGCAGATTATCTATCGGTTGACCGAAGTGCCATGTCCACCGAATTAAGCAAATTGCAACGTGAGGGTATCTTGCATTGCGAAAAAAGCAAATTCCAATTATTTGAACTGCCGGAATCGTTTTAAAAGGAGGAATTACGATGGCGCAAACAAAGAAAAACGTGCGCTGGATTGCTTGGATTGTAAGTGTAGTTTTGCTTTTCTCGATTGTTCCGGGCAATGCCTATGCAGAATCCCCCAAAAATTTAACCGGCTTAATTCAGCAAGTGGATGAACTGCAACAACTGGCAGATGCGTATATTCAACAAAACCAGAGCAATGCGCAAGCGTTGGATTTGACCATCAATTATATTCGTTCAAAACGGTATACCGATTTTACATGGGACATGATTTTAGGCTCTGTTGATACCGCCTTTGCATCGTATGTGGAAAACCAGTCACCGCATTTGGCGCAACTTCAGCAACAACAGCTAATAACAATTAAGGAAACAGGGGAACAGCTTGATTTTGTACACTTAATTGCAGGTATTGGAGCAGCTTATAAAGGGGTAGCGGTGGTTTGCACCTGGGGTGGCGATTGCATTCAGCTGGCCGAGCAGATAAAGGGTTCTTCGAAAAGCGAAGAAGAATGTATTCAAGCACTTGCACCGTATTTTGCCACCAAACAGGAAAACGACAGCCTATTTCCACAAAGTGATTGGATTGCAGACCTGGATGGCGTAAACATTGGCAGTGCCTTAACCAAACAATCCAATTTGGCCGAACAATTAGCTGCATATTACAAACAAATCGACGAGTATAGCCGCGTCTATCGGTTTGTACAAACTCAATTTGGAACCGTTGATACCGGTGATACTGCATCCTTTCGGGCAACTGTAAAAGATACTTTTTTTAACGATTCCGGGGTGCAGCTGTTTTTAATGTCAAAAGAATACATCACCTTAGATGACGAGAAAAACACCGTAATTGTTCCCTCAATGCAGCAGCCTTTAAATGCCGTATGCAGTTTAATGGCCGATACAATTGGCACTTTACTGCAAGGTCAGGTGGTAACAGTGGATTCGATACAAAGTGCTCCAACCGAATCGGTCGAATCAAATGCTATAAGCGAAGTACAGACCGCAGAAAAAGGAGATAAAACAGCTGCTGCTTGGAAAACCCCTCGATTTTTTGCTTATGGAGCAATCGTGACAGCGGTAGCATTTCTCCTTGTTTTAGTTTTAATGCGTAACCGCGATTAAAGAAAATACCGATAAAACCCTCTTTTGAAACCGTTTTCAAGAGAGGGTTTTGTTTTAAAAGCAAAAGGTGGTTAAAAATACAACAAATTGAATACATTGTTATAAATTTAGCATTGACATACGTGGAGTAAAAAGGTATAGTTAGGTTACAAGGTTTCAACCATGAAAGAGAGGTATAAATATATGAATATCGTAGTCATTGGCGCAAACCATGCAGGTACTGCTGCAATTAACACAATTTTAGATAACGACTCAAATGCAAAGGTACATGTATTTGATCGAAATAGCAATATTAGTTTTTTGGGATGTGGTATGGCTTTATGGATTGGTCATCAGATTAGTGGGCCGCAAGGCTTGTTTTACAGCTCGAAAGAACAGTTGGAGCAAAAAGGTGCCATGGTTCACATGGAAACCGAAGTTACTTCCATTGACTATAAAAATAAAATCGTTTACGCAAAAGGAACCGATGGAACCAGTTATGAGCAGGCTTATGATAAATTGATTTTGGCAACCGGTTCCAATCCCATTCGTCCCAATTTGCCCGGCATGGAACTAGAGAACGTACAGTATGTGAAATTGTTCCAAGATGCACAGCAGGTGGTGGATAAATTAGCCAATGACACCATTCGCAGCGTAACCGTTGTGGGAGCCGGCTATATCGGTGTTGAATTGGCAGAAGCTTTTGTACGCAACGGTCAAAAAACTCGGCTGATTGATTGTGCTGAAACCTGCCTGTCGAATTACTACGACAAGGATTATTGTGATAAAATGGCACAAAATATGGCGGAACACGGTGTAGAACTTTGCTTTGGCCGTTCCGTTTGTGGATTAGAGGGCGAAAACGGAAAAGTAACTCGTGTGGTAACCTCCAACGGAACCTTTGAAACCGATATGGTAGTGTTTGCAATCGGCTTCCGTCCGAACACTGCTTTGGGCGGGGAGCATTTAAAAACCTTACGCGGTGCATATTTGGTCGATCGCTGCCAGCGCACCAGTGATGCAGATGTTTACGCAGTAGGCGATTGTGCTACCGTATATAACAATGCATTACAGAGCGATGACTATATTGCACTGGCTACCAACGCTGTTCGTTCTGGTATTTTAGCTGCACACAACGCATGTGGTACAACCTTGGAAAGCCCCGGTGTACAAGGTTCCAACGGTATTTCCATTTGGGGGTTGAATCTATTTAGTACGGGACTTTCGGAACATCGTGCAAAAGCTTTGGGCATGGATGTTTTGGTTACGGAGTATACCGATTGGCAAAAGGCAGCCTTTATTGAATCCGGAAACACCCATACCAGCGTAAAAATTGTATACGATAAAAACACTCGTATTATCCTAGGTGCACAGATGATGTCGGATTATGATGTGTCTATGGGTTTGCATATGTTCTCTTTGGCAATTCAAGAAAAGTTAACCATTGATAAATTAAAATTGCTGGATTTGTTCTTCTTGCCGCACTTTAACCAGCCTTACAATTACATCACAATGGCTGCGCTAAATGCAAAGTAACCAATGAATTTAACAAAAAAGAATCCCATCGCAACATTGCAATGGGATTCTTTTTATTATCCTTTGCTTTTCATTTCACCGTAATGGTTGTACATGGGGGAGGGCATTCCAAAACCACCTGCAACCGGGATGTCTTCACCCGTAATGAAAGAAGACTGCTCACTGGCCAGGAACAGGCAAGCGTTTGCAATATCCTCCGGCAAACCGGGGCGATTTAAAGGAACAGTTTTCAAAAACGTATTCAAAAACTCTTCGCTCATATTTTTCATAGCCGCATCAGTGGCAACAAAACCGGGCAAAATGGTATTGGCGCGTACGCCATAAGCTGCATACTGTGTGGCAATGTTCTTGGTTAAAAACATAATCGAGGATTTTGCTACGCCATAGCCGATGCGATACATATCGGGGTATTTGCCACCTACCGAAGCGATATTTACAATGGCACCGCCACCATTTTTAACCATGGCACCCACCGCTGCTTGACAGGTGTCGTATACACTGCGTAGGTTATCGTTTACTACATGCAAGAAATCCTCGGTATTTGTGTGCAGCAAATCAAAATCTTTTCGTACATCGGTAGAACCATAGTTGTTTACCAGAATATCAATGCGGCCTTCTTTTGCAATTACCTCTTCCACACTGGAACGGAAGGTCTCGGGTTTGTCGGCATCAAAATAGCAAACATCCGCATCCCCACCGTTGGCCCGAATGGTTTCAGCCAGTTCCTTGCCTGCCTCCAAACGACGAACAGCAAAATAAACCTTTGCGCCATTTTCTGCAAGCTTTTTTGCACAAGCCAGACCAATGCCTTTTGTAGAGGAGGTAACCATAGCAATTTTGTTTTCTAACAATTTCATAATCAAAACCCCTTTCGTTGATTAATACGATTCTATATGTTTGTCTTTTTTTCGTTTTATCTTATGTAACGAAGTATAGGCCGATGAATGAAATTTGTAAAGCAACTTTATCACAGACGGGAAAGATATTGCTTTTTCCAGTTATTTAACTTATCGCGCCAGGTTGGCGGTGGCATTTCCGGGTCTTCGATTTCCAGTTCGTACTTTTCGTACGCATTGATTACCTGGGTGTGCTCTTTTTGGCAGCAACGGGGCAATGTGGTGCTATAACTTAAATGAACATGCCCATGAACGAAAAATTGGGGATGATACTCATCAATAAGCTCATTAAAACATTCAAACCCTTGATGCGGTAAGTCTTCGCCGTCGTTCAACCCTTTTGCAGGGGAGTGGGTAATCAAAAGGTCAAACCCTTTATTTCGCCGAATTTGACGACGCAATTTACGAACGCGAGTCCGCATTTCCAGTTCAGTATACTGAAATGCGCCGGGCTTGTATCGAATAGAACCGCCTAATCCTGCAATACGAAGCCCCCGAAAATTATAAACAGTATCTTCAATACAAATACAGCCTTCGGGTGGGTCCGTTTCGTATCGGGTATCATGGTTACCGTGCACATAAAGTACAGGCGCAGCAGTAAATGTGGCTAAAAGGGTAAGATAGTGTGGGTTTAAATCTCCGCAAGATATAATAAGATCATATCCCTTTACTTTTTCGGGGCTAAAATAATCCCAAAGCCCTTTGGATTCGATATCAGCAAGAAGTAAAATTTTCATGAAACTCTCCTGATTAACGCCGTTTTATATAACAGTTTACTTAAACATCTTTGTTTACACCAATTAAAGATACCAATGGTTTTGCTTCTTCGGTTAATTCATCAAAGTTCAAAATATGGCCAATTACATTATCTGCTAGCCAGTCCATTGTGATGATTTCTTCTGCGGTTAAGCGGGCGTGTTTTTGTTGGAAAACAGCCTTTCCACTTTGGTCATATAAAACGCCTGCAAACGGGTCAAAATCACGGCTGCAAATGGACTGCCGTAACAATGTAACAAGTTTTTGTGTATCGGGCGGAAGATTGCGCGAACAAATTACATCAATTACACCGGAATCCATACCCCACCAATAGTTTAGGGCACGTGTATCAGAAGCATCATCGGCCCAACCGCCATTAAAAATGGATTGCACGATGCGTACATAAAATTCACCCCAGTTCCAAAAGGGCATGGCATAATTACAAAAATAATCGCCGTCTTTTCGATAAAGGCCAAATTTCCAAGGGGCTTGTTGTGGAGCACGGTTATCCAAATCTGAAATTAGGGTAATTCCTTGTTCTGCAAATCGTTGTTCGGGGTTTGTGTTTTTGTCACAAGTCCATTCCAGGTAGACTTTTGCACGGGGATTTGTCATTTTTGCCCCCAGTGCAAAGGCATTGATTGCAGCCGTCATTCCATAGGTCGGATAGGTTGCAAGATAGCCGATTTTGTTATCATCGGCTAAAACGCCGGCAATGGCACCAATTAAAAACTTAGCTTCATGTATTCGTCCATAATAGGTGCGAATGGATGGATGCGAGATGTTCAGGGAACAGTTGATGATTTTCACATTCGGATGCGCCAGTGATGCCTTTAAACTTGCTTTTGTTAACTTAGGAGTTGTGGTGAAAATCACATCACAACCATCGGAAATCGCTTTTTCCAGCGTCTCTTCGCCATTTTGTTCCGCAATTACATTATCATAAGAAACCGTTTCTACCTGACCATCAAAATGGCTCTCCAGTTCACCCCGACCGAAATCATGAGCATATGTCCATGCGGAAGTTTCGGCGCTTTTTTCGTTAACAAAACCAATTTTAAGGTGCGGCTGGGAAAAACGAATGGGACTATGTAATCTGGAGAAAAAGCTTGGAGAAGGGGGAGAAGATGGCTCCATAGAAAGCTCAATGGCATCGGGCTGAGTTAGAACCAGAATCTCGCTCCAAGCCCGTTGAATGGCATTTCGCAGTTCCGGCATGCTCATGTTGCAGGCTTGTTTGTAAGAGTATACCCCCAAAAAGGCAAATAGCGCGTCTGCGGTGGTAATACTGAAGCGATCGCCGCCCTTGTCTTTGTAAATACTTTGAAAGCGCCGATAAAGGGAAGCAAGTATACTTTTATCTTCATCCGTCCACCGTTCTCCCGGCTTTTTCCCAACCAGCGAGATAAATTTGGAAAAACGGCCTTCTTCAGTGAACCACAGCAGATTAATTTGTGTCAGCCTATAGAAATCTAAAAATTCATAATAGATATTGTTTTCTTTGGTTCCGTTTCGTTTTGGAATGTATCGGGTCACATTTCCCGGAATACTGCCGGCTCCTAAATATTTTAAAACAGAAACGCGTTTGTTTCCTTCAATCACATAAAATCGGTTTAAAAACTCAACGGCTACAATAGGCTCACGAATGCCTTCTTCCATCTGAGATTCACATAGTACGCTCCATTTTTGTGCAAACTCAGTACCTTCTGCAAGCAATGGCATAAAATTGCGTGCAAATGCGGTCTTTCTGCCTTCGGTTTTTGTTCCGACAATGGAATCTAAGGGAATATCCACAATTCCCAAAGGTTCAGTAGCAGATAAATCGGTATTTTCTAAAATATCATCCAATACTTGCAAATAGGGATATTGACCTTTTGAAATACAGGCACGAAAATTTCGCTGTCCCATTTTTTGTGCTTTTTTGTAATCTTCTGAAATCAAACAACTCACCCCTTAAAATAGCAAAATGCATATTTCTATATCTGTATAGTAATTTGTTTTGATGTAAAATGCAAGATTAAAATGACAAAAAAGGTCTAACCAATGGTTAGACCTTTTTTGTGTTTCATTTGGAGTTTTTTCGATAGTAAACCGTAGCCAAAAAAGAAAATGCAATGCTAAAAGCCAAGTATCCCCAAAACATTGAGTTTTGAACGCCGCCTGAAAGAATGGTTAGCGAACCGAATGTGGCCAAAACAGGGCAGATAATGCCACGGAACACACTTTTAATTTCGCCGCTGCGGTACATTTTGTATACACGATAGTAGAGCAAAACATAAAACAGATACGAAATTACAATGGCACCTTCGGAAATATCGCTGTTCGGCAACAAGTCAAATGTTGTAACAAAATAATGAATTACCATCCAAAAGGTTGTTAAAGCAAAACTTAACGCAGCAGAGCTAGCGGGCATATCATGTTTATCAAGCCGAGAAAATACATTTGCGGCAGGGAACATTCCGGGGCGAATTGCCAAGGAATAGGGCATTCGGATATAACCGGTAACCAATCCGTTTACAGTACCGATTACAGAAATAATAACAAATACAATAACCGCTTTGCTAAACCAAGCGCCCAGCAAATTCTCTGCGGCAACACTTACATGTTCATCGCCCAATGCAATAACTTGTTCCGGGCCAACATAGCAGGAAATGCCTACAAAGTAGAAGATATAAATTCCCAAAACAACCAGCGGGGCAATCATCAAGGCGCGGGGCATATTGCGTTTTGCATCATGCAATTCATGCGAAATGCTGGTGGATACAATCCATCCATCAAAAGAATAGGCAATGGGACCCAGTGCGGTTAAGATACCGGCACTTTGTAAAGTGGTATGGTCGATAGCAGAAAACCCACCCACAGGATCACCAAAAATCATACCGCAGATACCAAGCAAAAACAGGGGAATCAACTTAATAATTGCAGTGGCATTTTGTACCGCTGCACCAAAGCGAGGAATCAACAGGTTATAAGCAAAACATACAATCAAGAACACATAGCCGATTGCCAATTGAAGCAAAAGAGAATTGCCCAAATGAAATAAAATCGAGATGTAAACACCTACAACCCAGGAAACAACAGCTGTTATTGTAGGGAAATAGATGAATGTTTGAAACCAACCAAAAGCACAGCCCATGGGCTTGCCTAAAAAGGTTTCTGCATAACTAACCAATCCACCGGCTTGATCGGTACGGGAAGCCAGTTCGCTAATGCTTAACGAACCAAAGATAATGGATACGGCAGCAAGTGAAAATAAAAGCACGCCCAGCCCGATACTTCCATTTGTAGCAACCAAAATGTTGTCGCTTTTAAAGAAAATACCAGAGCCAATACATATTCCTATTATCATTGCTATAGCTGTGGATAAGCCATATTTTTTTGACACATCTTTCATAAAAATCACCTTTTGTTATCAATGTCCCTTCATTATACTAAATTTCTTTTTTAATGAAAAGTAATATTATAAAATTAAATTTGTTTTCCTTTATATATTTCAAAAAGAAAAGGCCCTGATTTTGCAAAATCAGGGCCTTTCGGGTAGCGGTATTAGTCAAATTGATAAACTGAGATATTGTCTTTTCCTTCAGACTTTACTTTGTATAAAGCATCGTCAGCACAGCGCACAAGATCGTTATAAGGGAGACCCTTGCAGTTTGTTTCAGAAACGCCAATGCTGTAGGTTAGCGGAATTTTGTAGCTTTTATATGTAAGAACAGCAGATTTTTTCTGAAACCCTTTAAGGTTTTTAAATAGACGGAGCAGACTGATTCACCGATTTGCATATAGTTCAAAAGAACATGATTGGTATCTGTAATTGGAACAACATGATTTTGATCATGTCCAAGTTATGGTTAATCTTAGAATCAATCACGATTTCCGAAACTCCCTATAAAAGCGGCGATATTGTACAAAAAACACCTTTGCATCAATATGAGGCAAAGGTGTTTGGAGCTACTGACCCGGTTCGAACGGGCGACCTGCTCATTACGAGTGAGCTGCTCTACCAACTGAGCCACAGTAGCATATTGGCTGATAGAACTGACTCATATATAATAACCAAAAAAAAGAAATCCGTCAAGAGAAAATCAAAACAAGTTTTTATTTCTCTTGTTTTTTAACTCGATATAAAACTACACAACAAAGAAAGAACAAAACAGCAGCAACATCGGGGGCGGTTCTTGTTGTGGAAATTACGGTGGGGACCAAAGTGTTTACAGCAGATAATGTGCCTGGAATCCAATGTACAAATATCTTTAAAAAGGCTAACGAAAAGCATAGATGAATGGGTCTGGTAAGGATAAGCGGAAGAATCGAAAGTTCGGGATGCAAAAGGGCTTTCACCTGCAATAAAACCGATAAACTTTGAATGCTCAGGCTAACACAACAAGCAATCACCGCCATGTTTCCCTTTAGCAGGCTTGCTGCTGTACATCCGGCTGTTACTTCCAAAAGGGCCGCAATCGAAAAAAAGGATAGATCAGAAAACGGCGCAACGCTGGCAATCATGTTGCAAATAAAACGAAAAAACATCACAAACCCACATACCGTAATGGTGGAATCGATGGCTTTTTTTAAAGCAATGATTAACTCGTTGCCGGCCGGCGCAATGCTGTTTTGCTGTAAATCAGATGAATCAACATAAGATTCGTCTGCCTTGCTTTTGAATACCTCCATAAAAATCCGAAACAACAAGGCGGTGCATACATTGGCACAAATCATAGCACAAATTAAACAAACCCCTAACGGCATACTGTTCAACATAAAAATTCCAACAGCATTGATAACAAATGCAGGGCCTGATGTTACACCACACACCAAAAGTAAAAGTGCATCTCGACGGCTGATTTGTTTTTTCTCATAAAGCTGAGAAATGATATTGGCCGAAACTGCAAATCCGCCAATCCAACTAATTAACAAAGCTGTTGCCGATTTTTGCCCAGGAATTTTCAGAGCAAATTTTGTAAAAGGAATTGCTGCAATTCCAAGCCAATTTACCAGCGGGCTTGCAATGATTAAATTTGAAATTACAAAAAAAGGAAACAACGACGGAATAATCTGCTTGCCGCAACTAATAAGCCCAATCCAAATTCCATTGGCAGATTGTTTCGGGTACAATAAAATGCCCGCCAATAAAACAAGTCCTAAAATACCATAGAAAAATTGCGTGTTGTAGTGTTTCTTCATACTATTTTCCTCCCTAACAATATATACATTCAATAAGAAACAATAACGGGGGTAAACAAAATTGAAGCGAAAACAAAAGAAAAATCAAGCAACACCTTGGCAAGAAATTAAAGCTTTGGTGCGTCAACCTGAGGAAGGGTTTTATCGTCAGCCGATTTTACATATCAATTGCTTTGGCCAAATTGAAATTGAAAACTGCAAACAAATCTTACGCTATAACGAGCAAGAAATTTGTTTGGATATGGGACTGTGGCAGGTATCGATTTTTGGTGACTCACTGGAGCTTTGTAACGCAAACAAAGGGCAGCTATTATTAACGGGGCGTGTATTTCGCACAGAGTTTTCTTACGGAAAGGCGGAATAACCATGGCAAATTTTTGGAATCGACTATTCGCAACCATTCACTTTACCGCACAAGGCGGTAGATACGAGCGTTTTTTGACATTATGTACGCAGCAGGGGATTCCGATTATAAACGTTCAGCCAATTCCCGGCGGCGTTTGTGCCACTGTTCCGGCGCGCTATTACAAGCAATGCAGCGTTCATGCCAGACGTTGCCGTACTCGATTAAACGTCACCAAGCGGCAGGGCTTGTGGTTTCAACTGAAAGGCTATCATGGTCGATGGGGCCTTTTGCTTGGCCCTATTGTATTTTTGGTATCTATCGGCATGATGCAACAAATGCTGTGGTCCATTCGGTACGACAGTAGCTTAACTCAGCCACAGCAACAAACCATTCAGCAACTGCTTTATTCTATGGATATTTATGAAGGCGCTATTTTAACCCAAGAAAAATTAGTTCAAACCGAAAAAATGTTGTTAAGCCAAACCGCTGAATTTAGTTGGATTTCTTTGAACTTTGCAAAGGGAAGATTGGTGGTAGAAGCGGTCCCGGCGGCCAATAAACCGGAAATTGAAGGCAACGAAGCCGTTGATTTGGTTGCTAAAGAGTCCGGAACCATTCTGGAAATAAACGTGCAGGAAGGATTTGCTGTAAAAACCCGTGGGCAAACGGTAGCACAAGGAGAGTTGTTGATTTCTGCCGGCAAAGAAGACTATAGCAAAACCAATATTGAAAGCCACGCAAAGGGTACGGTGACAGCGCAAGTCAAGAAAACCTATTTATGCACACAACCTTTGCAATATACCGCATTGATTCCCACAGGTGAGATTGAAGAACGCTTATCGGTTAAAATCGGAACAAAACAGTATTTTCTGCAAAAGGAAATTGCGTTGCCGCAATCGTTGAAAAAGATTACCCATAAGCAACTTTCTGTATTAGGATTTTGTTTGCCGGCAACACTAGAAGAAGAGGTGGTTGTCCCCCGAGTTCAAACAACCATCTCGTTACAGCCAAAGCAAGCAGAGCAATTTGCGAAAATGGCTTGTATGCAGCAATTTTACAGCGAATTTCCCGATGCACAAATTCTTTCAATGCAAGAAGAATCCACAACAGAACAGGGCGATTTGACCTATAAAATCACGTTGGAATTCATTGCCGACATCGCAAATTGACCGCTAGAACATGTGTTTGTAAAAAATATCTTGAAAACTTTATATTTTTGTTGAAGATTAACAGTTCCCAAGCAAAGATTTTGTGATATAATCTATAAATAAAAATTGATTGGATTGAATCATCAACGCATTTGAAACAGTTGATTTTTTAATAATAGGATAATAAAAATAAAAGCAGGTGTAACATGGCCGAAAAACGAATTGAATTAAATAGTATTGAAGTCGCACTCGCTATTTTCGGCAGTTGTGATGAAAACATCCGTATCTTGGAGCGCGAGTTCGGAATTACTGCGGTTTGCCGTGGAACCGAAATTAAGTTGAGCGGCGAACCGGATGGCGTATCGGCAGCAGGGCGTGCCATTGATGCAATGCTGACCTTACTGGAAAATCACACCCCGCTGGAAGAGCAAACGGTTCGGTACTGCATTGGGTTAGCCGGTGCAGGGGAAGAAGACCGTGTGCAAGAGCTAACCGAAGATTTTATTGCCATTACCGCAAAAGGAAAACCGATTCGACCCAAAACGCTGGGTCAAAAGGAATATCTTACAACCATTCGCAACAATGCAATTACCTTTGGTGTTGGGCCTGCCGGTACCGGTAAAACCTATCTGGCAGTTGCAATGGCAGTAAAAGCGTTCAAAAGCAAAGAGGTTAGTCGAATTATCCTAACACGCCCCGCAGTTGAAGCAGGAGAAAAGCTTGGCTTTTTGCCCGGTGATCTGCAAAACAAAGTAGACCCATATCTGCGTCCGCTGTATGACGGATTGTTCGATATGCTGGGAGCCGAAACCTTCCAAAAATTACAGGAAAAGCAAACCATCGAAGTGGCGCCTCTTGCATACATGCGTGGCCGAACTCTGGATGATGCTTTTATCATCTTAGATGAAGCACAGAACACAACACCGGAGCAGATGAAAATGTTCCTTACCCGTATGGGAACCGGAAGCAAGGTAGTGGTTACCGGCGACGTTACCCAAATTGACCTACCGGACAAATCTCGAAGCGGTTTGGTCGATGCGCTTCATGTTTTGAAAAATGTAGAAGGCATTGGCAGGGTGTACTTTACCGAAAAAGACGTGGTACGTCATCGGTTGGTACAGCAAATTATTAAAGCATACGATCGGGCACATGCAGCCCGCAGTCGCCGTAACTGATTTTAATACGGCATAGCAAAGCAATTTTTCAGTTTAAGGAGTAAGCAAAATGTCCAATAAGGTATATATCACAAATCAGCAAAAGGCGGTAAAAATTCCGTCTGGCCTGCGTATTCTGATTCGTCGCAGCTGCAATGCGGTTTTGGATTACGAAAAATTTGAGGGACCCGCTGAAATCAGCGTCACCTTTGTGGACAATAATATGATTCGGGAATTGAATGCACAGTACCGAAACAAAGATATGCCCACAGATGTACTGAGTTTTCCGCTTGGCGAAAATGGTATTTACGACAAAAACGAAGATACCGGTGCAGCAATGCTGGGCGACATTGTTATTTCGATGGAAAAAGCAATGGAGCAGGCAGAGCTTTACGGCCATGCCTTGCAACGTGAAGTTGCATTTTTAACCGTGCATTCCATGCTGCACCTGTTGGGATACGACCACGAAGCAGGTGGTTTGGAGGCTGTGCGCATGCGTGAAAAAGAAGAGGCTGTGTTGGTGCAGCTTGGCCTGCCTCGCACTGTTTCCTATACAACCGATGAGCTCTAATATAAAATCATTTTTTGCTGGTTTTAGCTATGCAATAAAAGGCATTCGCACCGCCATTCAAACCGAACGCAACATGCGAGTGCATGTGTGCGTGGCAAGTTATGTTTTGTTTTTTAGTTTGTTTTATCCATTTGGTGCAATTGAGTATGCGCTCTTATTTTTATGCATTGGTGGAGTAATTGCATTGGAATTAGTGAATACTGCAATTGAACAAGCGGTAAAGCAGCCTGATCCCGCCCACTGGCGTGCAGCCGGAATAGCCAAAGATGTGGCTGCCGGGGCTGTATTGGTTTATAGCATTGCCGCAGTCGCCATAGGCGTTGCGCTATTTTGGCAACCTTTGGTGCTGATGCAAATGATTCGGTGGTTTTCGAAACATAGTATTGCGTGCATATTACTGGCAGTATCGTTGTTTTTGTCGATTCATTTTATCTTTAATACCAAAAGAAAGGGTAAATAACTGTGCAAACATCTTCTGTATTTGTGGCACTGGTAGGTCGTCCCAATGTGGGCAAATCCAGTTTAACCAACCGTTTGGTGGGCGAAAAGGTAGCAATTGTTACATCCAAACCTCAAACCACCCGCACCCGTATTACCGGCATTGTTACCAAAGGCCCTGTGCAATATGTATTGCTGGACACTCCCGGTGTACATATCCCACGCACCAAGTTAGGCGAGCGCATGAGCAAAGCTGCCAGTGATTCTGTTGCGGATGTGGATGTGAGCATGATGCTGTTTGAGCCTTACGGTGATTTTACCGACGCAGAGCAGGCAATGCTAAAGGCGTTAAAGTCCAATGGCGGCCCAGCCATTGCAGTTATCAATAAAACAGACACCTTAAAAAGCGAAGATGATTTAAACATCCGCAAAAAGCAGTTGGAAGACCTAGGCATTTTCGATATTGTAACAGCTACAAGCGTTCGTGCCGATGAAGGTTGCGAAGAATTGTTTGATTTGCTGGCAAAATACGCTGTAGAAGGCCCTCACTTTTTCCCGGAAGATGCTTATACCGATATGCCGGAAAAAGCATTGGTCAGCGAAATTATTCGTGAAAAAATGCTGCTGAATCTGTATGACGAAATCCCTCATGGCATTGCAGTAACTGTAGAGCGTTTTAAAGAGCGTCAGGATAAAAACATCATTGATATTGATGTAAATATTTACTGTGAACGAAAAAGTCATAAGGGCATGGTAATCGGAAAAGGCGGCCAAATGCTGAAAAAAATCGCAAGCCAAGCTCGCATTGATTGCGAAGACTTTTTGGGAACAAAAGTTAATTTGCAATGCTGGGTTAAGGTAAAAGACGATTGGCGTGACAGCGATTTCTTGCTGAATGATTTTGGATTTAAGCTGCAAAAATAAAGTGTAATAGTGTCTATCCCAGTGGTAGGCACTATACTCGACATTGCTGGACAACATTTCCATACATAACTGCGCTACAATAGTGGCACAGTAGAAACAGGAGGGTGATCAGCAATGCAAGACAATAGTTGGAAAACCTTTGAAAGTACGGGAAGTATTCAAGAATATTTGCGCTATAAGCAGCAGCAAAATAACGTAGCGCAAAACCAACTTTCCGCGGAGAGTGAGCATGCAGATTGTAACACTGGGACTCGTTCTGCGAGAAGTGAAAATCGGTGAAGCCGATCGTATTCTTACCATATTAACACCAGAACACGGCATCCTATCGGTTTCTGCAAAAGGAAGCCTGCGGCTGAAAAGCAAATTGTTCAGCGCCTGCGGGCTTTTTTGCTATTCAGAATTTACACTCTTTGCAGGCAAAAGCTTATATTTGGTAGACGATGCACAGGTGCGCAAAGTTTTTTTCGGTTTGCGAGACAGTATCGAAGGCACTGCCTTGGCCATGTACCTTTCTGAGCTAGCGCTAACACTTTCACCCACAGGAAAGGAAGCCGAAGGATTGCTACGCCTGTTGCTGAACAGCCTTTATTTAATCAGCGAGGGCAAAAAGCCGCTGGCACAAATCAAAGCGGTTTATGAGCTTCGCGCCATTTGTGAATCTGGCTATATGCCGGATCTTTTGTGCTGCAAAAGTTGTCATAAATACGATGGCGGCAATTTTTACTTTGATGCTTCTGCCGGGATTTTGCTTTGTAACGATTGTGCAAACCAACAGAATAAAGCGGTAAATTTAGATCCGGCAGCTTTGCTTGCATTGCGGCACATTGCGCTTGTGGAGGATAAAAAGATTTTTTCGTTTGCCATTCCCGAAGATAGCTTAAAACGATTAGGCCAAGCTACCGAACGATATACGCTGCATCATCTTGATAAACCTCTAAAAACTTTGGATTTTTTAAAAACTATGCTCAATGGGTGAGTTTCATAGGAACGGGAGTTGAGGAATATAAAAATGGAAAAAAGCTACTTAAAAACGCTGGAATTAGAAAAAATTCTGGAACAGGCAATTCGATTTGCCGTTTGTGAAGAAGCTCGCACTCGCTTATTGGAAGCGGAAGCCTTTGAAACCGTGGAAGAGGTTCGTTTTGCTTTATCACAAACCGATGCAATCAATAGTTTGCTGCTTAAAAACGGAAATCCCCGCTTTGGCGGTGTAAACGGAACCGATAAAATTGTTCGCCGTGCGGTAAAAGGCGGCATTTTATCCATGGCCGAATTGTTGGAAGTGGCAGCTGCACTGCGAAATTTCCAGAACTTAGTAAGCTGGTATCATCTTACCGAACATGACATGTTGCCCGTAGATGATTTGTTTTACGCATTAACACCGCAACCAACATTGGAAAAAAACATTTCCAATGCTATTTTATCTCCGGACGAAATGGCAGATAGCGCAAGCAATACGCTGTTTGAAATTCGCCGTAAAATCCGTGCAATGGAAAACTCCATTCGCGATAAGCTGGATAACATTATCAAAAACAGCACCACCAACAAATTTTTACAGGATGCCGTCGTTTCTTTGCGTAACGGCCGTTTTGTTGTACCGGTAAAAGCAGAATACCGTGGTGAAGTAGGCGGCGTTATTCACGACGTTTCTTCCACAGGCTCCACCGTATTCGTGGAACCCACTGCTGTTGTGGAAGCAAACGCCAAAATTATGCAGCTGCGCAGTCAGGAAAAAGCCGAAATCGAGCGAATTTTGGCCGCTTTCACCGAACAAGTAGCCAGCATTGAACCCTTGTTTAACTTCAGCTATCAAGCAATGCTGGATATTGATGTCTTGTTGGCCAAAGCACACCTTGCACTGGAACAAAAAGCCTATATGCCGCAAGTTGCAGACGGCATTTGGTTTGACTTACAAAAGGCACGGCATCCTTTGATTGACAAAGATAAGGTTGTGCCGGTAGATGTATCTTTGGGCAAAGAATACGATACATTGGTTATTACCGGCCCTAACACCGGCGGTAAAACTGTTACCTTAAAAACGGCAGGCTTGCTTTGTGCTATGGCACAGCACGGCTTGCTTATTCCTGCCCATGAACAAAGTACTGTATGCGTATTTAGTGAGTATCTGGTTGACATTGGCGATGAGCAAAGCATTGAGCAAAGCTTATCTACCTTCTCGGGTCATATGAAAAAAATCACCGGTATTCTGGACAATGCCTATAAAAAAACGCTGGTCTTGTTGGACGAGTTAGGGGCAGGTACAGACCCTGCCGAGGGTGCCGCATTAGCGGTAAGTATCATCGAGCAACTTCGCAGCCAGGGTGCTTTGATTATGGCAACCACACACTATGCCGAAATGAAGGTGTTTGCCCTGGAAACTCCTGGTGTTATGAATGCCAGCTGTGAGTTTGACGTGGAAAGTCTGCGTCCCACCTATAAATTAAGTGTAGGTGTTCCGGGCAAATCCAACGCCTTTTTGATTAGCGAAAAACTGGGGTTACCTGCACGCATTATCCAACGTGCACAAACCCATCTAAGCAATGACGACAAACGCCTGGATAGCGTTCTTGCTCAATTGGATGACTTGAAATTACAGTTAAAGGCAAGCCAAGAAGAGGTGGAGAAAGCCCGCACCGAGGCCGAACACAAGCTGGAATCTGCCCGCAAAAAGTACGATGCATTGGTGCAGCAAGGCGAAACCGAGTTGGAAGCAGCTCGCTTAAAAGCACGCCAAATGACCCAACAGGTACAAGATGCTGCCTATGCACTGACCGATGAGTTGCGCAAGCTGCAAAAAGACGAAAAGGCAAGTGCAGCACAACGTGCGGCCCGTGCCCGAGAAATCGCCCGCAAGGAAACCGAACTTCTTTATGGTAAAACCGATGTGGTGCATAATGTGGTAAAAGAATTTGTGCCATTAAAGCAGGTGAAAATCGGTCAAGAAGTCGTGATTGCCGATATCGAGCAAACCGCTACCGTTGTTTCGTTGCCGGACCGCAATGGAATGGTAGAAGTGCGTGCCGGTATTTTAAAAACAAAGGTGCCTTTGAGCAACTTAAAAGCGCCCGATAAACTGAAAAAAGCAGCTCCAAATAAACCGAAACAGCAACCGCGCAGTGCTACGGTACAACGGGTACAGCGCAAAGCAAGTATGGAAATCAATTTGCTTGGTTTAACCGTAGACGAGGCACTTATGGAAACCGATCAATTCATCGACCAAGCGGTTTTGAACGGTCAAACCATGGTGTATCTGATTCACGGCAAAGGAACCGGCGCCTTGCGTAAAGCAATTCACGCCCACCTTCGTGGTCATCGAAACGTAAAAAGCTATCGTTTGGGACAATATGGAGAAGGCGAGTCCGGCGTAACCGTTGTCGAATTAAAATAATCCTATCATTCTTACCAAGAAAAGACCGATGTTGTATCACCCGGATTTACAACATCGGTCTTTTGCTGTTACATTTGTTCTTTGATGCGTCCTAAGGCGTTTTTTTCCAATCGGCTTACCTGTGCTTGACTGATTCCAATTTCTTGCGCAACTTCCATCTGTGTTTTTCCAACCAAATAGCGCAGTGCCATAATTTTCTTTTCGCGTGAAGAAAGCTCTTCCACTGTTTGCCGAAACATGATCGAGCTAATCCAACTTTCTTCGCCGTCAGATTCCCCAATCTGATCCATCACATAAATGGTATCACCACCGTCATTGTACACAGGCTCATAAAGGCTAACGGGCTCTACTACACTTTCCAGGGCAATGGTAACCGTATGTTCAGGCAGATTAACATATTCTGCAATTTCTCGAATATGCGGCTCCCGGCCCAGCTCTTTTTGTAGCTGTTCTTTTGCATGCATAGCTCTATAAGCAATATCTCGTACCGAACGGCTCACCCGAACGGCATTATTATCTCTTAGAAATCGCCGAATTTCGCCTACAATCATAGGCACCCCATAGGTGGAAAAGCGTACATTTAAATTTGGATCAAAATTATCAATAGCCTTAATTAAACCGATACATCCCACCTGAAACAAATCATCCATCGACTCACCACGACTGGAAAACTTTTGAACCACACTTAGTACCAATCGCAAATTGCCCTGAATCATTTTTTGTCGAGCTTCGCTATCACCGTTTCGTGCAGCACGCAGCAACTCTATTTTTTCTTTTTCTTTTAGCATGGGTAATTTTGCTGTATTTACACCGCAAATTTCCACTTTATTACAATACAAATTTCTCACACTCCAAAAGGCTTTTGCAGGGCCTGTGCTCAGAGTATGGACGTTCTTTTATGTAAAAAATCAAAAAACTAATTAACAAAATTAGCCAGTTTCATAACAAGTCACCCTTTTACTGTGGGCCGCATATAGTATAGTAAACCCAAAAAAAGGAGTGAATAGAGCTATGACAGGAGAATTGTGTTTAATACTGATTGTTTCGCTCATTGTTATTACAGCCGGAATTGCATTTGTACTCAGCATTTTTTCCGACCGTATTGAAAAAGAACGGTTGTTATTACAAAAAGCTGATTTTAAAGATTTTGCAGGATTTTCAGTAAGTGATTATCCCAAAGAAGATTTTTTGCGATTGGATCGAATTTATCTTTTGGGGCGCAAAATTGCTCAGATGGAGTTTTTTGTTCAACCGGGTTGGACTGCGGTATTAAGAGTTGCTATAAAAGAAAACGACTTAAAACTTTGGGAATTGGGAACCATCGATTATGATCAGCTTACGGTACGAAAAGTAGACGGCATACGAACCGAATTGCGCCAAGAACAAAACGGTGCAGCAATGATTCGATGGGAACGTGACGGATTTACATACGCGCTTTATCTACCACATACCGAAATGGGGTTAGCCGGTTCCTTAATGGAGCGGTTTGTAACGGTTTGTCGGTGTACATCTTATAAATAAACGCCCTTCTGTTTCTCGATGAATCCTGAGAAACAGAAAGACGTTTTAAAAAAACTACATCGTTTTTTCTAATTCTCGCCGAAGCCTCACAATAATACGTTTTTCCAGGCGAGAAATATAGCTTTGTGAAATACCAATTTGATCGGCAACTTCCTTTTGGGTGCGTTCTACGCCATCCAGTAACCCAAACCGCATCTGCATAATTTGTTGTTCCCGTGGTGCCAGTTTTCCTACCGCTTGCAATAGCATATCTTTTTCGGCATCCTGCTCCAGTTGAGCACCAATTTGGTTTTGGTCACTTCCTAATATATCTGAAAGCAAAAGTTCGTTCCCGTCGCCATCGGTATTGAGCGGTTCGTCAATGCTGGTTTCTTGCCTGCGATTGCTGCTTTTTCGTAAATACATCAAGATTTCATTTTCAATGCAGCGACTGGCATAGGTAGCCAGCTTGATGTTTTTGGACGGTGTAAAGGTATTTACTGCTTTAATCAAACCAATGGTTCCAATGGAAATAATATCTTCTACCGAAACACCGCTATTCTCAAATTTTTTAGCAATATACACCACAAGCCGCAAATTGTGCGTAATTAAAATATCTTTACAACTTTGCCGCCCTTCTTCTAATCCGCTAAAAACCAATTTTTCTTCTTCTGGCGTTAGGGGAGGGGGCAAAGTTTCCGGCCCATTTATGTAATAAACCGAATCCGGCATACGAAGCCAATTAAATAGGGACTGAATTTTTTGTTTTACCCAATTTAAAATTATTTTGTGCATATCGGAATGCTCCTTTCTCTTTCAGCTGATTGTAAAAGATGTTTTCCAAACAACGCTTGTACACTACCATCGGTAAAGGTTTCCTGCGAAAATACCAATATCACATTGCTCATCTGATATATTGTTTGATTTTGGATAATGTTAACCGAAACACCTGAAATTGCCGGTAATATGCGACAGCCAGTAACTGTCTTGCAAGGAATCATTCTTATCGAAACGCCTGGTGGCGGGTTTTTGCTTTCGCCTTTGAAAAAAGCGTTTAAAAAGCAGGATATTGCATCCGGCAAAAACGAGCATAAAAAAGGGTAGCTAACTAAAATTGCCGGGTTATTGCTAATTGGGTCTTGCAGCAAAAAACCAGTATCATACAGTGCTGTAATGTTCGGAAACGTCATACCATTCAGATGGCATTGCAATTGCCAATATTCTTTGGGTTCCGGTGTTCCAAACAAAAACAAGATAAGTCGCAAGCAGACATAGGTTCCTAAGGTGCAACCTAAAAGCAGAACAGGCGATACGTTAATATATACTGTTAGGTTATTTGTGTGCATCCCTGTAACAGAACCTTTTAAAACAGCTAAAATTACAAAGCCTGCCAAAGCGATATTCATAAGAAAAAACCAAATGGTTTGCCGAAAAAACGGACGCCATCCGCAAAATCCAAATGCCGAAAACACAACCAACAGTGCAATAAAAATTTTAAAGGCAAGCAGCAGCGGAGAGGGTAGTTCTGGGGCCAGCAAAATCAATGTGCTGCACGATGCAATCATTGCCCCTACTACAGCACGAAAAAAAGAAATTGACACCGAACAAAGCAGACTTACAACTTGGATTAAAAGATATGCAATTAGAAAGTTAATCAGCAATAAAACATCTAAATAGACGACTGTTTTCAAGCTATAACCTCCGTACAAATGGATTTTCTGGGGTTATTCCAAATTGTAACGCATGCAAAAGAAAAATACTGTCAAAAAAGAAACGCCATACCTTTGCTATAAGCAAATGGTATGGCGTATGTATATTTACCAAAGTAAATGTTCTTTAATGGAAATACCGCAGGTGTTTAATGCACGAATCAACGAGGCCGTGCCTTTATAGTGGATTCCTGTAATCCCTAAATCAAAGGCCGAAGTTGTATTTGGCTTACTATCATCAATAAATATTGTTTCGCTTGGTACAAGTTTATATTGATTGAGAAGTGCACGATAAATTCCTTCCTCTGGTTTGTTAACGTGTACCTCACAGGAGGCAATTCCACCATCAAACAGTTCCCAAAATTCTCTTGATTTTAATTCATCCAAAGTATCCTGTGCAATATTGGAAAGAAAAAAGATGGAAAATCCCATTTTCTTCAAACGCTTTATAATCTCAATGGTTTTTCTACGGGTTTTCAAGGTTCGCATCCAATCATCCAGAACGCTCTGAACCTCAAATAAATACCCTTGTTCTTTTGCATGCTCCAACATAATGGCATTGCCTTCTTCGCGGGTTAATAAGCCTGCATCCAGTTTGGACCATTCTTCACTTCCAAAGGTAATATTGTATACGGTAGATTCTATATTTTCGCTGTAAAAACGGTCTAGTAAAAATTCACGTGGATTGAAATCCACAACTACACCGCCTAAATCAAATACGATGTTTTTATACATACTAAAATCTCCTTAACATAAGAACTAAACTGAACCTAAAAATGCATTGTTTTATTCATTATACACGATTTTTCTTGTTCAATCCAATTGCAAATCAAAAAAACAGTTTTATTTTACAGATTCTTACATAATTTTAATTTTTGAATCATAGCTAATATATAGAATAATCATCATAAAAGGGGAGAGCCACATGACGTTATCTGAACTATGCAAAAAAGATGTAATTCAACTTGGTTCCGGTATTATTTTAGGAAAAACAGATGATTTAATTTTTGATGAACAAACCACACAAATAAATGGATTGTTATTGCGTGGGCGGTTACATTGGTTCGGGCTGTTGGGTCGTGACGAAGATATTGTCATTCCTTGGCATGAAATCCAAACCATTGGGCAGGATGTCATCTTAGTTACAACTGCACTGCCAACAGTTTCCGTAAGAGAAAACCGAGGATTGCTATCATTTTTTCACAATTTTGTAAAGCAATAAACCCTTGCATCCTATGTATAAAGAGGGGTATAATTAAAAATCAGTATAGAAAACACCGTTTTATTGCGGTACACAAATGATTTTATACGCTTTTTATGCAAGGAGGAACCATTTTTGCAGACGGTAAAAGAAAAAGGTGCACTGCAAAAGCGTATTACAGAAAAACTTTCTGTTTTACGTTGGGTCATGGCGCCTATTATTGGACTCATTACATTGGTATGCACGGAATGGATTCACCGTGGAACACTCACAGAATCGGTATGGACAGATAATGTAGTGCGACATCTGCCAAGTTTTTTGTTAACATGGATTTTGCTAAGTTGCATTTATCAAGTAATTGCAAAATTAACCAGAGCTCATTGGCTTGCTGTTCTTATCACGGGAATGCTGGGCTGTATTCCGGCTACAGTTACTTATTATAAGTTAAAATTGCGCGGCGAGCCATTTTTTCCATGGGATATTACACAGTTTTCAGAAGCAGCTGACGTTATATCCAAAGCAGGCTTGGAAATCCAAACGGCTATGTGGGTATCCGTAATCATCTATCTTGTATTACTGGTTTTAGCTATTTTTATTCAAGAACCCAAAACCTCAATAAAACATCGTCTTGCTTGGAGCGGGGGACCGTTCGTTGCTGCGCTGGGCATTGTATTTGGTGTGTTTTTAAGTCCCAATATTTCATTAAAGGTCGGCATCACGCCCGATATGTGGATGCAGAATCGCTACTATCGCAACTATGGTGTAATTGCCGGTTTTTTAACCAATATTCAAAACTTAAAAGTAGATAAACCAGAAAATTACAGCCAATCTACGGTGAAAGAAATTCTCCAAAAAGCAAGCAGTGAAGACCTAGCTCCCACTTTTGAGGGTAGCTATAAAGAATCTGGACAAACACAAGTAACTCAGCCTAATATCATCTTTATTATGGATGAATCATTTTGGGATGTTTCAGAGTTGGAGGCTTACGGGGTACAATTCGACCAGGAGGTTACCCCCAATTTACAACGGTTAAAACAAACCGCTGCTTACGGAAAAGCCTATAGTCCCAGCTTTGGCGGCGGCACTTGCGATGTTGAGTTTGAGGCGCTAACCGGTTACTCGGTAGAATTTTTACCCAGTGGTTGCAAACCATTTCAACAACATGTAACCCGTTCAATGTTCTCCATTGCATCTTACTTAAAAGAACAAGGCTATGCCACCGAAGCAATTCATGGGTATTATGCAAAGTTTTGGAGTCGTAATACAGCGTATCCCAACCTGGGCATTGATCGCTTTATTGCATTGGAGGATTTTGTAAATCCCGAAAAGAAACGCAGCGTATACTGGGGCAACGGTTTGGTAACTGATGCAGAAATGGCTCGTCAGGTAATTCGTGAGTGGGAAGCGCGTGATACCAGTCAGCCGATGTTCATGCATGTGGTAACCATGCAAAATCATACCAGCTATAACGAAGCAAACTATCCAGAAGAAGAGTTGGTTGGCATTACAAATGCTCCGGAAGGTATCAGCGAAAAAACACTGGGTGCATTACGAGATTTTGCCACTGGTGTAAAAGAAGCCGATGCCATGCTAGGCACATTAACGGATTATTTCTCTCAAGTAGATGAACCGACGATCATTGTGTTCTGGGGGGATCATTACAATCCCATTGGAAGCGGCTATGAAGTTTATACTGCAACCGGATACGCTTCTTCTGCCAATAGTGAATCTCCTGAATTGCATCAAATGCCGTTGTTGATTTGGTCTAACTACTGGAATGGTTCTGTAGATTTAGGCACAATTGCTGCTTACGAAATAAGCCCGGTTATGATGCAGCTTTATGGTTTGGAACAACCGCCATTCTTCCAATATTTACTCAATCAGTTATCGGCTTATCGCAGCCGTACCCGTGGTGTTACCATCGAACCGGATAGTACCGCTACAACACAACCCTTAACCGAAGCACAGCAAGAATGGTTCGATAACCACTGGTTATTGCAATATGATTTAATGTTTGGGCAACAATACGCTAAGAATTAAAAAAGGCCGCATTGCAATTTTATAATTGTGATGCGGTTTTCTATTTATACGGTAATTTTGAGAAACCGCTTGCAATTTATTTTGGGGTATGATATACTGTATCGGCAATACACACGCATTATTTTGTCTCCCGGTGCCCAATTGGGTGGGAACACATGTAGATAATGCGGAGGTAAAAACAATTTTTTGGAGGATTTTAAACATGGCAGTAGTATCTATGAAACAGCTGTTGGAAGCTGGCGTACACTTTGGTCACCAAACCCGTCGTTGGAACCCCAAGATGGCAAAGTACATCTTCACCGAGCGTAACGGCATCTACATCATCGACTTGCAGAAGACCGTTAAGAAGCTGGATGAGGCTTACAACTTTGTTCGCGAAGTAGCTTCCGAGGGCGGCGAGATCCTGTTTGTTGGTACCAAGAAGCAGGCTCAGGAGTCCATCAAGGAAGAGGCTCTGCGTTGTGGCATGCACTACGTAAACGCTCGTTGGTTGGGCGGCATGCTGACCAACTTCCGCACCATCCGTAAGCGTATCGACCGTCTGGAGCAGCTGCGTCAGATGAGCGAAGACGGCACTTTCGACCTGTTGCCTAAGAAGGAAGTTGCTCAGTTGGAGCTGGAGATCGAGAAGCTGGAGAAGTTCCTGGGCGGTGTTAAGAACATGCACGGTCTGCCCAAGGCTATGTTCATCGTTGACCCTCACAAGGAGCGCATTGCTGTTGCTGAGGCTCGTAAGCTGAACATTCCCATCGTTGCTATCGTTGACACCAACTGCAATCCTGATGAGATCGATTACGTTATCCCCGGTAACGACGACGCTATCCGCGCTGTTAAGCTGATCGCCGGTGCTATGGCTGATGCCGTAATGGAAGGCCGTCAGGGCGAGCAGAACGCTGCTGAGGAAACCACCGAGGCTGCTGAAGCTTGATTTCTGTTTCACCGATTAACGAAAGGGGATAAACAAAATGGCTTTTACTGCACAAGACGTTAAAAACCTGCGCGAGCAAACTGGCTGCGGCATGATGGACTGCAAAAAGGCTCTGAGCGAGTCTAACGGCGATTTCGACAAGGCTGTTGAGTACCTGCGCGAAAAGGGCTTGGCTGCTGCTCAGAAGAAGGCTGGCCGTATCGCAGCTGAAGGTATGGTTTACGCTACCGTTTGCGGCAACGTAGGCGTAGTAGTTGAAGTTAATGCTGAAACTGACTTCGTTGCTAAGAACGATATGTTCCAGGCATTTGTTAAGGATGTTGCTACTGTAATCGCAGAGCAGAATCCTGCTGATGTTGACGCTCTGCTGGCTTGCCAGCTGGGCAACGAGACCGTTGAAGCTGCTCTGAAGGAGAAGATTCTGGTTATCGGCGAGAACATTAAGATTCGTCGTTTCGAGCGTTTCGAGGGCACCTGCTCTGCATACATCCATGCAGGTGGTACCCACGCTGTTCTGGTTGGTTTTGAAACCAGCGCAGAAGTTGCTGCTAAGGCTGAGTTCGAAGCTTACGGCAAGGACATTGCTATGCAGATTGCTGCCGCTAACCCCGGCTATCTGTGCGAGGCAGAGGTTCCTGCTGAGGTAATCGAGAAGGAAAAAGAAATCCTGATGGCTCAGATTGCTAACGATCCTAAGAATGCTAATAAGCCCGACGCTATCAAAGAGAAGATGGTTATGGGCCGTATTGCTAAGTTCTACAAGGAGAACTGCCTGGTTGACCAGGAGTTCGTTAAGGATCCCGACTTGACCATTGCTTCTTACACTGAGAAGGTTGCTAAGGAGCTGGGTGGCGAAATTAAGATCACCAAGTTTGTTCGCTATGAAAAGGGCGAAGGCCTGGAGAAGAAGACCGATGACTTCGCTGCTGAAGTTGCAAGCATGGTAAAGTAATTGGTTGTGTATTAACACATCGATCTTATCCAAAACAAATAAAAAGAGAGGCTCTTTTGAGCCTCTCTTTTTATTTGCAAAATATAGCAGTGGTTGATCGTAAAAGAATTTGCTGATCATTGCAATCTACGCATATCACATCTTGGTCTTTTGTTGGGAAATATTTTAGTGTATATTAGACTGAATAAACTATCATTTTTTATTCAGTTTCATTGTAACGCAAAGTATGACATATTATTGAGACCATTAAAAAATTGCTGCATTTTGTTCAATTGTAACATTACTATTGTTTTTATGTACTAAATTGCAATATTAAAGCGATAATTTTACAAAAACTCTTGAATTTCGAACTGTAGCATGTTAAAATAGTTCCTGCTTAAAATAGAGGGTTGAGAAATTAGGCTAATCTCACAATAAGCAAAGCGATTTATTGTTGATTTTGCGTTGTGCGTGCATGTTTTCTCAGTATTATCACAAAATAAATGCATTGTCATTTTTCATTGAAATTTTAAAGAAAATACCTTGCTTTTTATTTAGTTTTGTGATACACTTTACCTCGATAAAACTAGAAAGCATTTCGTGAGGTGCGTAATGGCTGATAAAAATTATTTAAAAAACCTAGCAACCACAGCGTTGTTTGAGGCAATCCTTTCTTTAAATACCATGGAAGAGTGCTATACTTTTTTTGAAGATCTTTGCACAATGAAAGAGCTTGCAGATATGGCACAGCGTTTAGAGGCAGCTAAAATGCTGTTAGATGGAAAAACCTATGAGCAGATTGTAAAAAGTGTAGAAATCAGCACTGCTACCATTAGCCGTATTAATCGTTGCATTCAGTATGGCAATGGGGGATATGAGTTGATTATCGACCGCGTAAAGCAAAAGAATGAGCCTCAGGTATAAAAAAGGAACCCGACTGCAAATTGCAGTCGGGTTCCTTTTTTATACTTCTTCTTGCGGACGGAAATGAATGGTTCCGTCATCGTCCATACCGTCAATAATAGCCAAGCTGGTCAGTTTATAGCCAGCTGCACGCAAAGAGTCGCCGCCGGATTGGAATCCCTTTTCAATGGCAATACCAATACCGCCAACGCAAGCTCCTGCTTGCTGGCAAACATCCAGTAAGCCATGCATGGCTTTGCCCACAGCCATAAAGTCATCTAAAATTAAAACCTTATCTTCTGGAGAAAGGAACTTTTTTGCTAATGTGATATCGTATTCTTTGCCATAGGTAAAAGAATGAACAGTAGAGGTCAGCACCTCACCATCTAAGTTGCGGCTTTTTGCCTTTTTTGCAAACACAACCGGAACATTAAAATAACGAGCAGTCATACATGCAATGGCAATGCCAGAAGCTTCGATGGTCAAAATTTTATTGATGCCATCATCCTTGTAAATACGGTAGAACTCTTTGCCGATTTCATCCAATAAGTTAACATCCAGCTGATGATTTAAAAAAGCATCTACCTTTAAAATATTACCAGGACGAACCTGACCATCTTTTACAATACGCTCTTCCAGCAGTTTCATTCTCTGTACGCTCCCTAAACTCAATATCGTGCTAAATATTTGCGACAAATAAACTTCTTATCAAATATTTAGCAAAAGGTAATACTCCTATTATACAGAAAACTTATATTTTTTCAATGCCTATTGCCTGTAATTTTATAGAAAAAACAAATTTATTGTAATATTTTAGGTTTTTAAAAACCGTTTAAGTCCAAAACAACATATTGTTTTGTCCTAAAATACAAATAAATTTATGCAGTTTTACCACGTTTTCGCTTTAGCTTAGTAAAAAGTATGTTGAAATAGCGAATTGAAGTATTTTCAAAAGCTTTGTATAATTTGAAAAACAATAATTTTCTCAAACAAATGGGTAGGGGAATCCAATTGAGAAAATTCAAGGAGGAGAATACACATGAAAAAAGCACTAAGTATGGTACTTGCGGCAGCAATGGCGTTTGGATGTGTAGCTTGCGGTTCCACCGGTAATTCCAAAGAAAGCACTGCTAACTCTAATACAATTAAAATTGGTTCCATTGGGCCTTTAACCGGCGGTGCAGCCATTTATGGTAATGCCGTAAAAAACGGTGCCCAATTGGCTGTGGACGAAATCAATGCAAAAGGCGGCTTGCAATTTTCGTTGCGGGTAGAAGATGATGAAAACGATGTTGAAAAATCCATCAATGCCTATAACAGTTTAAAAGACTGGGGCATGCAAGTGCTCTTAGGTACAGTAACTACACAACCCTGTTTGGCAGTTGCTCCCGAAACTGCACAAGATAATATTTTCCTGTTGACTCCTTCTGCTTCTGCACCGGAAATTGTAGCAGAAGACAATGCTTTCCAAGTTTGTTTTACTGATCCAAACTTAGGCACTGCAGCTGCCGAATACATTGCAGATCACAATCTGGCAACAAAAATTGCAATTATTTATGATAGCTCCGAGGCATACTCTTCTGGGGTTCATGATAACTTTAAGCAAGCTGCTGCCGAAAAAGGCCTTGAAGTTTTAGCCGATGAAGCTTTTACCTCGGATAATAAAACCGATTTTTCCGTTCAGGTCCAAAAAGCAAAAAATTCTGGGGCTGAACTGGTGTTCTTGCCCATCTATTACAACGAGGCCAATTTGATTATCCAGGAAATGAACAAACAAGGGTATGATGCCGCAATTTTTGGTTGTGATGGTCTGGATGGTCTATTAACAATTAAAGGTGCCGATACCTCTTTGTTTGAGGATGTTATGCTGTTGACTCCGTTTGCTGCTGATTCTTCGGATGAGCTTACCCAAAACTTTGTAGCAAAATACAAAGAAACATACGGCGACACCCCCAACCAATTCGCAGCCGATGCCTATGACGGTGTTTATGCAATTTGGACCGCTTGCGAACAAGCCGGTGTAACCGCAGATATGGATGCATCTGATGTCTGCGATAAGCTAAAAGAGGCAATGACACAGATTACCTTAAACGGTTTAACCGGTGAAGGGATGAAGTGGGAAGCCAGTGGTGAAGTAAATAAAACACCAAAAGCAGTTAAAATTGTAAATGGAGCATATGTTTCCATGGAATAACCGATATCAATAGAAAGGGTTGCTCGCTCTGAGAGGGGCAACCCTTTTCTTTTCAAACTATTAGAAAAATTTCGATTTCGAACAAAGAAAAGAGGAATCGCGTATGGAGTTTTTATCCTACTTAATTAACGGCATAAGCTTGGGCAGTGTTTATGCCATTATTGCGCTGGGATATACCATGGTATATGGCATTGCAAAAATGCTAAATTTTGCCCATGGCGATGTTATTATGGTAGGCAGCTATCTGGTTTTTATCGGGATAAACCAAATGGGTATTCCACCACTTGTAGCCATTATCATTTCCATGGTAGCTTGTACATTGCTAGGTATTATAATTGAACGTTTTGCATACAAACCGCTGCGCGGGGCCTCTTCGTTGGCGGTTTTAATTACAGCAATTGGTGTTAGCTATTTACTCCAAAACTTAGCACTGCTCTTTTGGGGTTCTGATCCCAAATCTTTTACTTCAGTTGTAACTATTCCGCCGTTAAAACTCGCCAACGGACAACTGGTTATTTCCGGGGAAACAATTGTTACCATTGTAACTTCTACCGTCATTATGATTGGTCTTATGCTATTTGTAAACCGCACAAAAGTAGGTAATGCAATGTTAGCAGTTTCAGAAGATAAGGGCGCAGCTCAACTTATGGGTATCAACGTCAATTACACCATTGCATTAACCTTTGCCATTGGTTCTGCATTGGCTGCTGTGGCAGGTGTATTGCTGTGTTCGGCATATCCCACTTTACAGCCCACTACAGGTGCAATGCCTGGTATTAAAGCATTTACCGCAGCGGTATTTGGCGGTATTGGCTCTATTCCCGGTGCAATGCTTGGCGGAGTATTGTTGGGAATTATTGAAATCCTAAGCAAAGCCTATATTTCCACACAACTGGCAGATGCAATTGTATTTGCTGTTTTAATTGTTGTATTGCTGGTTCGTCCAACTGGATTGTTGGGCAAAAAAATCAACGAAAAAGTGTGAGGTGGTATAAATGAATGCAATTAAAAATTTAAAGCCTTCCACCTGCAACAACCTAATTAACTATGGTATGGTTCTTGTTTTTTATATTGTCGTTCAGATACTCGTCAATGCCGGTGTACTAAATAATTCAATGCAAGGCATGCTCGTTCCTATCTGTACCTATGTTGTTTTGGCGGTTTCGTTAAATTTGACGGTAGGTATCTTAGGTGAACTTAGTTTGGGACATGCCGGATTTATGAGTGTAGGTGCCTTTTCTGGTGCTATTTTTTGGATGATTTCCGGCTCGCAAATGTCGCCTGTTGTAGGGTTTACATTAGCAATCATGATTGGCGGAATCTTTGCAGGCATCTTTGGGGCTCTAATTGGAATCCCTGTACTGCGTTTGCGCGGAGATTATCTTGCCATTGTCACTCTTGCATTTGGTGAAATCATTAAAAACTTACTCAATGCAATTTATGTAGGGTGGGATAGCAATGGATTCCATTTTTCTATGAAAGACGTTTCTGCTTTGGGATTAGACGAAAGCGGAGAGGTAATTGTAAACGGCGCAATCGGCATTACCGGTATGCCCAAAGCATCTACCTTTACAGCCGGAACCATTTTGGTCATTATCACTTTGTTTGTAATTTTGAACTTAATCACTTCACGGGCCGGCCGTGCTATCATGTCCATTCGCGATAACCGAATTGCTGCAGAAGCCACCGGAATCAATATCACAAAATATAAGCTTATGGCATTTATTATTTCTGCATCCTTTGCGGGAATGGCCGGCGTATTGTATGCTTTGAATTTCTCCACACTAGCTGCTAAGAAATTTGATTACAATACCTCTATTTTGGTTTTGGTTTTTGTTGTACTCGGTGGTATTGGTAATATTCGTGGTTCTATTATTGCAGCTACTGTATTGTATGTATTGCCGGAATTGTTGCGTGAATTACAAGATTATCGTATGTTGATCTATGCAGTGGTACTTATTGCAATGATGATATTTAATCAAAGTCCACAGGTGTTGGCATGGCGCTCAAACTTTGTTTCAAAAATTTCACGCAGTGGCATTGCTGCTAGATTTATCAAACAAAAACGCCAATCGGAAGAGGTGTAATGTATGGCATTACTGGAAGTAATGAATGTTGGTATTGCATTCGGCGGTTTGCAAGCGGTAAGTCAATTGGATATCAAACTTGAAAAAGGCCATTTGTATGGTCTCATTGGCCCAAATGGCGCGGGTAAAACAACTGTATTTAATTTGTTAACCGGTGTATATCGCCCTACGGAAGGTGATATTATCCTAGATGAAAAAAACATCACCGGCAAATCTCCCGCTAAAATAAATCAAGCCGGTATTGCTCGCACATTTCAAAACATTCGGCTGTTTGGCGAAATGAGTGTTTTAGATAACGTAAAAATCGGCTTACACAATCAAATAAAGTATTCTGCATTTACAGGAATTTTTCGTTTGCCTGGTTTCAAAGAGAAAGAGCAAGAAATGGATTACAAAGCCTTGAAATTGCTTAAAATTTTTGATTTAGATACAGTTGCCCAAAGCCCTGCATCCAGCCTGCCTTACGGTAAACAACGAAAACTTGAGATTGCAAGAGCATTGGCAACCAACCCGAAACTCTTACTATTAGATGAACCGGCGGCCGGTATGAACCCAAGCGAAAGCGAAGAACTCATGAATACCATTAAATTTGTGCAAAAAGAATTTGATGTTGCTATTCTGTTAATTGAGCATGACATGAACTTTGTTATGGGCATTTGTGAGCATATTTATGTGCTGGAATATGGACGTATTATCGCACAGGGAAACGGTGAATCCATCCGTAACAATCCCAGAGTAATTGCAGCATATTTGGGAGGTGATTAAACGATGGGAGAAATGCTTCAGGTTAAGAATTTAAATGTATTTTACGGTTCCATTCACGCAATCAAGGATATTTCGTTTCATGTAAACGAAGGGGAAATTGTTACATTAATCGGTGCGAATGGAGCAGGCAAAACCACAACAATGCATACCATTTCCGGGCTTTTAAAACCCAAAACAGGTGAAGTATCTTTTTTAGGAAATCCGATCACACAAATGGAAGCCCATAAAATAATCCGCTTGGGATTATCGCAAGTTCCGGAGGGCAGGCGAGTATTCAGCCACCTTACGGTACAAGAAAATCTTACACTAGGTGCCTATACAAGAAAAGACGGATCTGCCGCAGTTGCAAATGATTTAGAACGAATTTTCGAGCGCCTTCCACGCTTAAAAGAACGTCGAAAGCAGCAAGCAGGCACATTATCCGGGGGAGAACAGCAAATGTTGGCCATTGGTCGCGCTTTGATGTGCAAACCTAAAATGCTCTTGTTGGACGAACCATCTATGGGGTTATCACCACTTTTAGTAAAAGAGATTTTTAAAATCATCCAAGATGTAAATCAAGAAGGTGTTACTATTTTGTTGGTTGAGCAAAACGCAAAAATGGCTCTGGAAATTGCAGACCGGGCATATGTATTGGAAACCGGAACCATAAAAATGGAAGGTCCAGCAGACGAATTAGCCAACAATATAGAAATTCGCAAAGCATATCTGGGGTGTTAAAATAAACCAACAGCAATTAATGTTAGAGAAGTATTTATCTAGCATTAATTGCTTTTATTTTTGTTCTATTGTTTTTGCTGCAAGATATATGATATACTATTAAATATATCGAAAATTTGCGGTCTTTTGTTTGTGTAAATTATTGGTTTTTATTGAATCCAATGCTTTTACATTGAAGCAGCCAGAAAGGTTTTCTTACATGAAAAAATTACACAAAATTTTTCTGTTATTCTGTATCCTGCTCGTAATGACGATGCTGTGTTTCGCATTTCCCATTTCTGCAGAGGGTTCTTCTATTGTAGTTGGTGTGTACGAATGTGCGCCTTATTACTTTGTAGATGAGCAAGGAAATGTAACAGGCTTTTATAATGATTTGCTCAATTTGCTTGAAACAAAATGTGATTTTTCTCATACCTATAAGATCGGTAGCTTTCAAGATAATCTGGGTTGGCTTAAAGATGGAACAGTTGATGTGGTTTTAGGCATCTCGATTAGTAGCGAGCGTTTAGAACATATGATTTATTCTGAGCAAAGCATCATAACAGAAAATTTCGGTCTATACTCTAATATTGGTGATTTGGAGCAGCTGAAATTCGCCGATTCCGTTAAAGTTGGTGTAGTACCACAAAGTAAAAGTGCTCAATTTATATCCAATTATTTTGAATCGATTGGTGTTCATGCCAATTTTATCGAAGGTGAAAACTGGAATGACCTTCAGAAGCTTTTTGAACAAGGAGAATTGGATGTTATATCACATTCTTCCGCTTCCAAAACAGACAAAAGCCTTAAGATTTATGAATTTAGCGGTGACCAAGCGTATATTGCGGGTAACAAAAATAGCCGAGCAATTTTAGATCAGTTTGATCAAGCGATTCTTGAGCTTCATAAAAAATCGCCCGATCCCATTCATCAACTGTATAATCGATATTTTGAAGAAAACACAGTAAAACAAACCAATCGAATGATTGTTGTTTTAGTTATTCTTTTGTTGATTATCGGAGTATCCATTGTTATCCCAAAATGGCGGCATCAAAAGATTAAAAATCAAATTAAAGAAAACATGCTAAAAAACAATTATGTTTTGCAATATCAACCGATTTATAATTCGGTAAACAATACTATTGTTGGATTTGAAGCATTGTTACGTTTAATGTGCGATAAAAAAATGATTCCGCCATTGCAATTTATTCCGGATATCGAAAAGCACGATATGCTTTACGATGTGTCATTATGGATTCTTCAAAAAGCCATGCAAGATTATCAAGTGATTCAAAATTATTCTTGTATGCTTCATAAAGATTTTTATATTTCTGTTAACATTTCTTTGAATGAAATCGAAAACAAGCATTTCACAAAAAAAGCCAGTGACCTTTTAAAGCAATCTGGGCTTGGCGCTAATAAAATATGTTTAGAAATTATTGAACGCATCAAAATGGAAGATCTGGCAAATGCGACACAGAATCTTCAGGCGCTGAAAGAAGCTGGCTTTAAAATAGCGATTGACGATTTTGGAACCGAATATTCCAATTTTGATTTACTGTTAAAACTGGATATCGATGTCGTAAAAGTAGATCGTAGCTTAGTAAATGGAATTGATGAAGATAGCCTAAAAAAAGAAGTAGTAAACTTTATCAGTCAAATTGCTCGAATTAAAAATCGTGATGTTGTATTAGAAGGTGTAGAACAACAACGCGAAGTAGACACAATTAAAGCATTTCATAATGAACGTATCTTTGTACAAGGCTATTACTACAGTAAACCTGTGTTTAAAGAGGTTCTGGACAGAACGTTCGAAAACAAACAGTAAAACACCTGCCTGCAATTTTTAAAATGGTATGCACAAAATAGTAGCCTCTGCATATATTGGGATAACCAACATTTATGTATGGTAATTCAAATTACGGAGGTAAGTTAATATGTCTATGCCAAGTATCGCAACTAATCCCCATCCTGTGAGCATGCACCAAGCAGTAACCGATCTTTTGGAGAGTATTGCACTGGAAGAAACCGCAATGAGCCATATCCTGAACGCAGAAGGCGAGAAGCTTCAGCGCGCCATCGCCATGGAAGACATTGATTTCTGTCAGCTGATGGAAGTCAACGAATCTGTTGCTAACATGGTAAATGTTATTGGCGGTTTGGAAAACATTCTGAAGGAAAAGCTTGAGTTTGTTTGCAACAATCTGTATTATCCCTGCTGCGACAACAATAACAATTGCTAAGTGCAAACTCCCTCTACTGAAAACAGTAGAGGGAGTTTCTCTTTTTTCAAAAATTTCTATTGACATTTAAAACGAAATCATATATTATATTAAAGGCGAAAACACAATCTATATTTGGAAAGATGGCTGAGCTGGTCTAAGGCGCACGACTGGAAATCGTGTGTGGGCCATAAACCCACCGAGGGTTCGAATCCCTCTCTTTCCGCCATAAAAAACCACGGTAAACTCAGTGTTTACCGTGGTTTTTACTTTTATAAATAAGTATACTACCCCTAAAACGACCCCTAAGCATTTTTTGTTAAATAAATCAAAAGGGCTTGTCGCCTGTGATTTACAGACAATAAGCCCTTTCGGTTGTTTAAACAATTAGCGAACACTTTAAGCCATATTACCTGGCATTTTATTTTAATTGGTGTTGCAACATTTGATTATACCACCAAGGCTTTTCTGCTCGTATGGTTTTTCCGCTCAAACCTTGTAATTCCGGATAATCCAATATAGGGAAGGAAAGCTCATATGCGCACAATGCTTGGTATTTAAACTTTAACTCTCGATTTATCGCATTATTGCCATATTTGCTATCACCCAAAATAGGGCAACCAATACTTGCTAGGTGAGCTCGTATCTGATGTGTTCTACCCGTAATCAAATCAACTTTTAATAAAGCAAATCGACCACTTTTGTGCATGGTTTCATAATGGGTTTCAATTGCTTTTCGATCCGCACCTGGTTTATTGCATACAACAACTTTTCCTTTTTGAGCATCTTTCCAAAGATATCCTTTTAAAATATTTTTTGCTGGTTGCGGGTGCCCAAATGTAACACAAACATATCGTTTTTTAATAATGCGTTCCCGAATAAGCTGAACCAGCAACGCTTCCGCTTTTGACGTTTTGGCAACAATTACAAGTCCTGCTGTCCCTGTGTCCAAACGATGACAAAGTGCTGGTGTTTCTGATTCGCCGGGTGTCCATGTTTGTTTTTGATATAGATACAGCAGCACTCTATTGATTAATGTATCAGGTGTCTTTTCATCCATTACGGCAACCCCTGCAGGCTTATTTGCAATTAAAACGAAGTCATCTTCATAAATTACCTCTGCAGGAAAAGAAGCGTTCAAAAAAGAGGGACCTTCTACTTTCTGTGGCGTTGGTTCCAATTGTTCATCTAAAATAAACAGCTTTATCTCATCACCAGCACACACACGCGTAGATAGTGGTTGTTTTTTTCCATTCAATTTAATCTTGTTTTCTCGTAATGCTTTATTTAATTTTCCGATATTTAAAGCAGGGAATTGCTCCATTAAATATTTATCCAAGCGAATAGGTAACAGCGATTTTACTTTAATAACCTTCATGCAATACTCTCCAAATCTTTACTTTGTCCATTTTCATATAAATCATGGGCATCCTCAATTTCTAAGGTTACCATAATCCATCCGGCATCTTTATCACTCATTGAAACAATCGGATATTGTACGCCATTCGCTACCAATGCCGTTGCATTTTCTAATTTTCTTCGTGCAAGTGGTGTATCATAAAATAAAACAACACGATTCTTGTCTTCCACGCGATCAATTTGCTCCAAATTAAAACTCAAAATACCATGGTCCCAATAGTCATCCGAGTAGTCTGCGATATGCAATGGATACGCTTCATCATACTCTTTTGCTAACTTACCGGCATATTCCATGTCTGGTGCAATCACATATAGCAAGGGACTTTGGACTCCATCTTCTACTTTTAATAGAACACCACACCAGGCACCTTGTTCTTTTGCGCTGTCTGCTAGCTGTAAAAAGGTGGATTCTTGCTCCGTTAAAAACAATGCATCCCTCGGCATGGCACCATTTAAAATGGAATTTATATATTCTGTTCTTAACTCAACCGCCTGTGTTTCGTCATAACGTGCCACAAACGAAGTATCCGTACTGGTCATTTGATGATCTGCTGTATAAAGTGCTAACGTCAGTCCTGTTTTTGTTAAGGGGTCTAAGGCAATGATGTGCTCATAGCGTGATTCTGTTGCCGACAAAAACGCGCCTAAACCATTTTCATGAGTAGAATCTAATAGATTATACCCCTGTTCGCGATAATCTCGCATTGAATTATATTTTTCAAACAAAGCTGGGCTTATATCTACCACTTGAACCAGCACCAACATACTCAATGCTGCAATCATTATAGATTGCTTTGTTCTTTGTAATACACGGATCACCCCTATAATACAAACAAGATAAATTAAATAATATACCGGCCAGAACAAACGTCCACTGGAACGCAGCGTAGTTGCAAGATTGACGAATGTTTGTGGTAAAGGAATTTTAGCTAGTACAACACCGTTTGCCGTAATTATATTACTTACAGCAAACAATCCTAAGCAAATACAAATTAGCAAAAGTCCCCAATGTTCTCTTATCCGTTGGAATAAACACAGTGTTTTTCGTTGTATCAGCACTGAAATTCCCAAAACAATACTACACAACAATACTCCTAAACCAAGATAATTAAAACCATCGTAGTTGCCTAACACTTGATTCTGGGTAGGTAAAAATAAACTCCAGCGACTCATACCTCGGCTACTGGGATTCCACAATGCGTTTAAATTCATGCAAAAATAGCCGTACTGTATACCGCTTCCACCCGAAGTTGAGCCTCCCTGAAAAAGTCCAAATAACCATCCCACCGATAAGCTGACCAATAAATTGCTTATTAGAAAGAGGAGTGGTTTTTTCCAGCTCTTCTGCGATACACAGTGTTCCAGAAAAAGTGCAAATGTTATGGCATAAGTCATTGGTGCAAAATACGGATGAATTGCCAACGTAATTGCATTTAAAGCAAATAGGCCTTTATAAATAAATCGCTTCTCTTGTTTTCCTCTAATATAATAATATAGTGTACCTAAAACCAGAAAATGCGCCCCTAATGCTGTATGACGGAAAGCACGCTCTAATAAAATAGGACTTACAACAAATGGAATACTCCCTATTAAAATTGCCGGTAGAACGGATGTGAAACGTTGAATTAAAATTGCTGCAAATCCGCCTTGTAGCATAAAGCAGAAAAATGTATATAATCCAAAATACTGAAACGTAGCCGGCAAAATAGGGGAGAGAACCCGAAATAATGCAGCAAACAAAGGAATCGAATCAGTAAAAGCTACACTAATCCCATTAGGCCAGTTGATGTTAGGCGTATAACAAAAGGGAAGCGTAAGCGGCGATTGACGATAGAACAACCATCCCGCATAATGCTGCTGGATATCAGCTTCAATATATCCGTTACGCAGCCAACTATCATTTGTAACATTTAAAGGTGAAATACCGTATAGTAAAAGAAAAACAATCGCACCTAGCACAGCGCCCAAACAGAAATAGTGCCAAGTGCGCAATGGTCTGTTCGATAAGGAATGCATATCGAAACCCCTTTCAAAGTCTTGTTGTTACTGGAATTATTCCAAGTGATACGTTGTTTATTATAAACGAATTTTAAGGCAACTACAATTCTGAATCCTGGTTACTCTAAAAAGAAGAAATATTTTTCCAAAAAACCATTGACAAACACCGGGGTATGGTGTATTATAATATCACTTGCCGCTGTGGCGGAATAGGCAGACGCAAGGGACTTAAAATCCCTCGGTGGTAATACACCGTACCGGTTCGACCCCGGTCAGCGGCACCATATAATACGCATCCTGTGCGTTGATGGGAAAGAAAAGAGCGATGAGTTATTCATCGCTCTTTTCTTTGTTTAATATATAATATTACATTTTATCTATTGTTTGATTATAAAATTTATAATATAATATTTTTAATTAAAACCAAAATTTCCGATAGAAGGGAAGCATTATCATGAAAGATTATCTGTCCATGAGCAAGGAACAGTTGCACTCCGAATTGCATAATTTAACACAGCAATATCAAGAGTATAAAGCAATGAATCTTAATCTTGATATGTCACGCGGAAAACCTTGTACAGAACAGTTAAATCTTTCAAACGAGTTATTGAACATTCATCAATATATTGGTGAAAATGGTTTTGATTCTCGTAACTACGGTATGCTGGCTGGTATGCCGGAGGCTCGTCGTTTTTTTGCCGAATTGCTTGGACTTTCAAGTATGGATGAGGTAATTGTTGCCGGCAACTCTTCCTTGTCTATGATGTATTATCTGATTGATTTAGGTTGGCGAATGGGATATCCCGATAGCCCAAAGCCTTGGAGATTGGAAGAAAATATCAAATTTCTTTGCCCGGTTCCTGGTTATGACCGCCATTTTGCAATTACCGAATATTTTGGGTTTGAAATGATTTCTGTCCCAATGACCCCACAAGGCCCTGATATGGATTGTGTTGAACGCTTGGTAAGAGAAGACGCTTCTATTAAAGGAATCTGGTGTATTCCGTTGTATTCTAATCCGGACGGCTACTGCTACAGTGAGGAAACTGTTCAGCGCTTGGCATCAATGACAACCGCTGCACCGGATTTTAAAATTATTTGGGATGACGCATATTGTGTACACCATTTAACCGACACCATCTATACTACTCTAAACATTATGGACGAATGCAAAAAAGCTGGTTTTGAAAATCGTCCCTTAATGCTATGTTCTACCAGCAAAATTACTTTTCCCGGGGCAGGCGTGGCCGCCATTGGTGCAAGCAAAACAAATATCGATTATATTTTAAAACAGATGGCACCTATGGCAATTAGTTTTGACAAAATGAATCAGATGCGCCATGTGCATTATCTAAAAAACAAAGAGGGCGTATTGGCTCACATGAAAAAACACCGCGCAATTTTAGCCCCTAAATTTGATTTGGTAAAACAGATTTTTACCCAACGGCTGACCCCTTGTGGAGAAATTGCACATTGGACCGATCCCAAAGGCGGTTATTTTATTAGCCTTTATTTGATGAAGGGTTGTGCAAAGCGGACTGTCGCCTTATGCAAGGAAGCTGGGGTAGTGCTTACCAATGCCGGTTCTGCTTACCCTTACGGAATTGATCCAGAGGACCATCATATCCGAATTGCGCCTTCTTTGCCCACGCCACAAGAATTAGAAGTTGCAAGTAATCTTTTATGCATTTGTGTTCAAATTGCAACCTTAGAACAACTATTGCGGAAGTAACCATACAAGGAGGTACTTTATTATGAGATGCCCTTACTGCGGAGAATTGGATTCCAAAGTAATTGATTCCCGCCCTACTGAAGATGGCGAAAAAATTCGTCGCCGCCGGGAATGTTTAATCTGCGGTAAGCGATTTACCACATATGAAATTGTAGAAACGGTACCCTTAATGGTAGTAAAAAAAGATCGATCTCGCGAAGCTTTTGATCGCCAAAAATTGCTAACTGGTATTATGCGCGCTTGCGAAAAAAGACCGGTCAGTTTTGAAATGCTTGAACATGCTGTAGATAACATCGAACAGTCTTTGCTGAATAGCTACGAACGTGAAGTTACCTCGATTTATATTGGTGAACTAGCAATGGAGGAGCTAAAGAAAATCGACGAAGTTGCCTATGTTCGCTTTGCTTCCGTATATCGACAATTCTCAGACCTTAACACCTTTATGGAGGAGTTAAAGGATATTTTAAACAATCGTTCAAAGCATACTGAAAAATAAGTGTTCAATTACCATTAGTTGTGCTTTGGTTTTATTGATCTCACTATTTAAATCCTGCAAATTTTCTTGTTGTGAATACGCCGATAATCCCCAGATACTAACACCAACGCTGCCTAGATAATCTCGTTTAATAAAAAGTGCCAGTAGGTGTTCTTTACTTTTATAATATTCTCGTAATTCTTTAATTTTAGCTGTTCCTTCCTTGTAGTTTTGCGAATTACACGCAATTTGGATTTCTTCTAATTGAAGCACCATTGTTTGTGTAACATGATGTACCAACCAATTGCTATAAATCACCAAGGCAATAAGTGCAATTAAAATTGCAATGGTGGAACGCATTCTTACCATATTATCGTCACTCCTATTACAAAGCGGTTTCTGATGAATTTTCATTGGAAACCGCTTTTTTTATAATTTGATAGGTTTCTGTTTCATTCCCCAACAGAATCAAAGTCTGTTTTAATGTTAGATGTTCTCGTTCCAATATCTTAAAGACCCAATTTGTACTTTTTTTACACCAGCATAGATTTTTAACTAAAACTTTTCCATCCACAATAAAGGGAACCATAGGCTTTTCGGTTCCTTCTAGGGCAATGTTCAGGTCTTCCCGTGTTGGCAAATCTTTTTGATGCAATTTGCATACACTAATTGTTCCATTGGTTTCAATCAAAGCGTAGCTTACTTCTTGTGGATCAAAAATATCTTTGCTTCGCAGTGCTTCTAAAAGGTCACTTGCGCTGAAGCGTAACTCTCGCAATGCTTTTTGATCAATAACTCCATCACGAATCACAGCAATTGGTGTTCCGGAAATCAATTGTGCTACTTTAGGAAACTGTAAACAGATTGCAGAAATGCAAAGTTCCAATGCCACGATTAAAAAGACCGGAACAATACTTGCGGACAAAGGTAATTCTTGTGATTCAATCGAAATAGATGCCAGATTTGAAATTAATATGGTGGAGACCAATTCCGAAGGCTGCAATTGTCCCAATTGACGTTTTCCCATAAGTCTCATTGCAACAATAATGAGTAAATAAACAATCAACGTTCGCAAAATCAAAACAATCATATCGTCCTCCTAGAACATTTGAATCATCAATGGTTTGGCAATTTTATTTATGGGGCATAATAACCCTTGAGGTGAAATACATGACACAACCATTAAGACCAGTATTGCAACAAAATATTGATTTACTGAAACAAATGTTTGGCAATTCCATTGATTTATATGCAAAGCCTGTTAAGGTAATGGGAATTGATTGCTGCTTGTGTATGTTTGAAGGATTGTCTACCATTGAACGCTTGTGGGTAGTAATGCTGGATATGCTAAGCGAGCAGAACATCCATCCGCAAGATGGAAACCAGCTTTTTTCTTATATTCAAACACAAACCGATTTGCCATTAGAAAGTGTCCCTGTGGAAGATTTTGAACAACTTCGAGTAAGACTCACTTCCGGAGCAACGGTTATGTTAATCGACGGATGCTGCAAAGCTGTGGTGCTTTCTACGCAGAGCATGCAATTTCGATCGGTTCAAGAACCTTCTGGAGAAGGAAATGTACGCGGTTCCCACGAAGGTTTTTGTGATTTACTGCGAATTAACATTAGTTTGGTACGGCGATTAATCCGCAAAGAAACCCTTACCATAGAAACGGTTATGTGCGGTCAACGCACACAAACCGAAGTGGCTATTTTATACGATCGAGCCCTTGCATCTCCTCAATTTGTACAAGCCATTCGCAAAAAAATAGAAAACATTCAAATTCCTATTCTATTTGATACCAGCTATTTGGCACCTTTTTTGCAAAAAGGCAGCTTTAGCTTTTTTCAAGAAGTAGGGTATACCGAACGTCCGGTAACTGCTTGTGCCAAGATATGCGAAGGGAAAGTGGTTGTCATGGTAAACGGAAGTCCTTTCGTTATGATATTACCGTACTTTTTTAATGAGCATTTTCAAAGCTTGGATGATTATGCCACCAAAGCATACTTTGCCAGTTTTATTCGAGTATTAAAATATACAGCATTCTTTTTAGCTGTACTTCTTCCGGGGCTTTTTGTTTCTATTGCTGAATATACACCGGAGCTATTTCCGCCACAGCTACTTTATAAAATTGCTTCTGCCGAAACAGCCACTCCTTTGCCTTTATTTTTAGAAATGATTCTTGTCATTATCTTATTAGAAATTATCCGAGAAGCTGGGCTGCGCTTGCCAAAACCCATTGGGCATAGTGTCAGTTTAGTTGCAGCAGTTATTATGGGCGACGCTGCTGTAAAAGCCGGAATTTTAAGTACACCAATTGTTATCACTGCTGCTATGACAACAATCTCTATGTTTGTGATTCCTTCTTTGTACGAACCAGCTACAGTACTGCGTATTTTATTTGTACTTGCAGGTGGCCTATTTGGTCCCTTTGGTATACTAGGTTTGTTGTTTTTAATGCTGCTTAGTATATCAGGCATGCACTCGTTCGGATTACCTTATACCTCTCCCTTTGTTCCATGGGGAAATGGTGCATTGCGTGACGGGATATTTCGTATCTCATGGAAAGAACTTGCACAGCATCCATTTGACGTGAATGAACTACCCGGAGGAACTGAAAAATATGAATAAATCAATCCGTATCGAAGCCAAACAGCTGGCAATCTTGATGGGCGCTTCGTTGCTTACTGATTCTTTCATCCAGCCTTTTGGCCGTGAATCCACACCACAATCTGCACAACTCGGGATTTTCAGCTTTGCAATTGAAATGCTGGTATTTGCAGCTCTCTTTCGAGTGCTGCGTTCTAAAAACAACACTATTTTGCAAACGAAAACAACGACTGCACTATTTTTGATTATCACTTTACTTTCGGTTGCATTAGAGATTATTCAAGGTGAGCGTTTTTATAATTATGTTATGCAATCGAAATTATCTGTTGGGGCTTTTTTAGGCATTGTTTTTGTAATTGGGTTTTATGGTGTTTACTCCGGATTAGATGCACTCAGCCGAACTGCCGCAATGATTGTGGCATTAACCATATTCTCCATGTTTTTATTGATTGTCTCCATTTCTTCGCAATTACGTTTCACCAATCTGCAACCAGCCATATTGAATTTAAAAACAATTGCAAACAGTGCTATTTCACAGCTGTATCTTCCGCCTGAACTATTTTTTTGGAGCATTTTATTCGCAAATTCTGATTCCAATCAGAAAAATCAATCCTCCCATATAGCACCTGTTCTAGGCTTACTCTTTGCTGCCGGAAGTCTTTTTTCTTTGATTGGAGAAATGACATTAGGGTATTCCTATCAACAGCAAGAACATCCTTTGTTCACTATTGCGAGACTAGGGGGAATTTCTGTTTTTAGACGGCTCGATGCATTGCATGTTAGTGTTTGGCTTTTGCTGTTCTTAATTAAAGTTACTGTTTATTTGTCCATGTTGATTTTACTAATAAAAAAATTATTCCCAAACTTAAAAAATCACTGGCCGTATTATATTACAGTCACCTCTGTACTTGGGATATTTCTAATCGCATGGAGTCAAGCAGAAAACACCGCATATAAACTTCAGCAAAGCCTGCTAGCTATTCTGTTTATTCTGGCATTGGTTATACCAACAAAGCAAAGGGAGCAATTACAATGAAACAAGTAAAATCACTTATCATACTAATGTTTTTCATATTTTTATGCGGATGTACGCGAGGGGGAATTGGCGATAAAATAATCGTAAAAGCAATTTTATTAGACAAAAGCACAGAGTATACCGTACGATTATTGGTCATAAAAGCTACCCCCAGTGCCGATGCCGGAAATGCAGAAGAATCCACCGAATTGCTGGAAGGAAGTGGGGCCAACTTATTTGAAGCATTTCAACAAGCTGAAACTTCCTACACAGGAGATGTGTTCTACGGGCAAAACGAGCTGCTGTTAATCGGCCCTAATTTGCAGCAAGGCGATCTGTTTTCAAGCTGTCGCTATTTAGCCAAAAATTCTTCTGGCAGACCGAATATGGCAATTTACGGAATTGATTTAACAGCAAATCAAATTGAAGAGTTTGTAAAAAACGGCGATGTTTTTTTGAATCATATCGACCAAATTTCACAACAAAATTGGTATAAAACCTTTTTGTATCAAATGACAAATAAAGAAGAAAACGGAATTTTGCCGCTTTTGCACTATGATTCAGAAGGTTCCATACAACAAACCGGTTTGAAAATATATGAGCAAGGCAAACCTATTGCACAGTGGAATGATACAAAAGAAAGCTTGGCAACTCTTTTAAATGCACAAGCCGGTAATTTCCAAACCGTTCAATTGGATTTACCCACTGATTCTATCGTTCTGGATTTACGAACACCAAAAGTGTTTTATCAATGTAAGCAGCAGGGAACAACCCTTGTTTTGCAAATCCGCCTGATTGGGCATATCCAAAACATCTTCGGAGAAAACGGTTTGTTTTCGCAAGATGAAAAAAAGGAAATTTTAGACCAAATAAATCAATGCATTAATACAATTGCAGATGAAATGATTCCCATAGCTTTCACGCCAAATGTAGATTTATTCTCATTCCAAAGTTGGTTTTTCAACCAAAATCAACGAATCACTGAACAAATGAAACAAAGCCATGCACTTTACCAAGCAGATGCCATTGAATTTAGCAGCGAACTAACCATTGTATAACACTTCTCAATAGTTTTTTGTATAAATCAAATTGATAAATGGCCGGCATTATTATATAATAAAGTTAAATTCAAACTCTAATAAGAAAGGGTGTTCTTATGCCGGCATTTTCTGTTCCTCTTAGCAAACTTGCGGAATTGCTAAACCTTGAAACCATTTATGCACCAAAAGAATTATCAGAAATCCCCATCGATACAGCTGATGTAAACCGTCCGGGCATTGTACTGGCAGGTTATTATCAATATTTTGATGCAAACCGAATTCAGATTTTTGGCATGGTAGAAATGTCTTATCTACAGGAATTGCCCCAAACAACCCGCCGGGCGCATCTTGAAAAATTATTTCAGTTAAAGCCTCCTGCCGTTTTGGTAAGTCGTGGTCTACAGCCGTTACCTGAAATGATTGATTTTGCTTGTCAATATTCTGTGCCCGTTTTATCTTCTACCGAAACTACCTCTACACTGATGAGTGCTCTGATCAGCATTTTGAATGTGGAATTAGCCCCTCGTGTTACACGTCACGGTGTGTTTATTGAAGTGTATGGCGAAGGTATTTTAATTCTAGGTGATAGTGGTGTTGGCAAAAGTGAAACGGCAGTTGAACTGGTAAAACGTGGTCATCGCCTAATTGCAGACGATGCTGTTGAACTAAGAAAAACATCCAGCCGTACTATTGTAGGTACTGCACCTGAAAACATCCGACATTTTATCGAATTGCGCGGCATAGGTATCGTAAATGTAGCACGTATCTTTGGTATTGGTTCGGTTAAGGTGAGCGAAAAAGTAGACTTGGTAGTTGAACTAGAACCTTGGGATAAGACGAAAAACTATAGTCGAACCGGCTTAGAAACCGATTTCTATGATATTTTAGGTGTTCAAATTCCAAGCACTGTTATTCCTGTTATGCCTGGACGTAACTTAGCTGTTATTTTAGAAACCGCTGCCATTAATAACCGACAGAAAAAAATGGGTTATAATGCTGCGAAAGAACTGCTTACTCGTCTTGGCCTGGAAGACGACATGGGCACGGTATAAGAAAGGTGGTGTGATACATTGTATCAAATTGTAGCAGACTTACACACACATACATTGGTATCAAATCACGCTTTTAATACCATTACAGAAATGGCCGCAAAGGCAAAAAGCATGAATTATAAAGCAATTGCTGTTACCGATCACGCTTGTGCTATGCCGGATTCTCCTCATATCTGGTATTTCTATAATTTACGCCGTTTACCTGACGTAATGGAGGGAATCCCCGTACTAAAAGGCATTGAAGCAAATGTTATGGATATCAATGGCACTTTAGATTTTGAATCGTCAGAGCTCGCTAAGTTCGATTGGGTCATTGCCTCTATTCATGGCGATTGCTTGCCCGGAACACTTACCGTTGAACAAGCAACACAACTATGGTTAAACATTGCAGAAAATCCATACGTCGATATGATTGGTCATTCTGAGCAAGCAAAGCATATTTATGATTATGATGCTGTTACTAAGGTATTTGCACAAAAAAACAAAGTGGTTGAATTAAACGGCAATTCCTATGCCGTACGTCCCGATGGCGTAGGCAATATGCAGCGGTTGGCTTTGGCGTGCAAGAAAAATGGCTGTAAAGTTGCCTTAAACACCGATGCACATTCTATTTATCATTTGGAAAACGGTGTGTCGCATTTATATAAAATGTTGGAGGAAATTGATTTTCCGGAAGAGCTCATTATTAACAGCTCCGGCGAGCGCTTGCTGCAGGAGCTAACGCTACATAATAAGCAAGTTGTAAATCGAATTGGAGATTTTTTACTATGAAAAAATACACCATCGGCGTAGACTTAGGCGGAACAACCATAACAGCTGGAATTGTTGATGAAGAATTTCATGTAATACATACCTGTACTTGTGATACAGATTTACCGCAACCGCAAGAAGTAATTGAAGAAAAAATTGCGACTTTATGCCGCCAAGTATTAGCCGAAAGCAATCTTACCTTTGAAGATTTGCTGTGGGTCGGAATTGGCACACCCGGAAGCGTTAATAGTAAAACTGGTATTGTTGACTTTAATGCCAACTTCGGCTATTATGATTGGCCCTTGCGTGAAAACATGGAAAAGCTGTTGGGCTGTAAAGTATATATCGAAAATGATGCAAATGCTGCAGCATACGGTGAATATATTGCAGGTGGCGCAAAAGATGCGAAATATGCTGTTGTTATTACATTGGGTACCGGTATTGGCGGTGGCATTATCATCGATGGAAAAATCTTTTCTGGTTTTAACTATGCAGGCGCCGAATTAGGGCACATGGTAATTCAAAAAGATGGCCGCCCCTGCATGTGCGGACGTAATGGATGTTGGGAAAAATATGCATCGGCTCGCGCTTTGGCAGAGGATACCAAAGCTGCAATGCTTTCACATCCTAAGAACATGATGTGGCAATTGGTAAACGGCGACATTAATAAAGTAAATGCAAAAACTGCATTTGATGGAATGGCTGCCGGTGATGAACTGGCAACTTTGCTTGTCAATAAATTTGTAGAATACATTGCGTGCGGTTTAACAAATGTAGTAAATATTTTTCAACCAGAAATCATCTGCATTGGCGGCGGTGTGTCTAAGCAAGGTGAAACCTTGCTGGCCCCTGTACGTAAGCTTGTAAACTGGGAAGATTACGCTCGTGATGGAAAACGTAGAGTTACGATTAAACCGGCCGAACTATTTAATAATGCCGGCGTTGTTGGTGCAGCCTGGTTGGGTAACCAGGATAAATTGTAATATATTTTAGGAGGCGCTTTCATGGAGTGCATAAACATTTTACAACAGGAATTAAAAAATGCCGGCATTGCATTTGTTTGCAACGAACCTCTTGCAAAACATACTAGCTTTGAAATTGGAGGCCCGGCGGATTTGTTTTGCACCCCTGCAAATATTGAACAGTT
>CALWNI010000067.1 GCA_944382775.1 uncultured Allofournierella sp. | reverse complement strand
AAACAACATCAGCAAAGCCGGATTCTTCTCTTCCGAAGGATCACCCCCGCGGGTGCGGGGAAAACACGTCGCCATTGACAGGTAACACAAAAGCGAGAGGATCACCCCCGCGGGTGCGGGGAAAACATGACGAAGCAGACGAATATCCTTTTGAGATAGGGATCACCCCCGCGGGTGCGGGGAAAACACTAAAAAAAGCCTGTATTTAAGCCTCTTTTTTCACTCTGCATATCAAAATTCATTTAGTTTCTGATATACTTCCAACACTACTCTACAATCTTCCAGAGCTCTATGACATTGGGGAATTTCCACTAAAAAATGATTTGCCACTGTACGCAACTGATAATTGGTTAATCCAAAAACCTTTCTGCGCGCCTGGCTTAGCACATCGATACAGCGATTTGTAGGCACTGCCATATTATATGTTCTACAAGCTTCCTGAAGAAATTTCATGTCAAACTGCAGATTGTACCCCACAAGCGTATCTTGTCCGATAAACGCCAAAAAAGACGTTAGTGCATCATTTAAGGGAATTCCTTCTTTCTGCATCAACGACATGTCAATTCCCGTGAGTTCCATAATTGTTCGCGGGATTGCAGTTTCATTGAATACTAACTGTGAAAAGCGTTCCAGAGGCTGTCCATCTACCACTCGGATTGCACCAAATTCTAAAATGGTATCACTAGAACCATTCAATCCTGTTGTTTCTAAATCCACCACTACATAGGTATGCTGTTTTCTTTGTAAAGCATGTTTCTGTTTTTCTGCCATTCGTCGCTTTGCTGCATGACTAAACCCCATTTTAAGCGTGTCCATTTCTTCGGAAGATAACAAAGACGGTCGACGCATCAACTGAATTCCGTCAAAATCCACGGGCACCCAAGAGGTATTATGAACACGAAAGTCCATTTTTTGCTCATTGTTGGTGGAAAACACCATAGTAGCTCGCCCGTTTTTTAAGTTTTCACACACTCGATTCCAAACAGCATCTCTTACTCGGCTGCTGAGATTTCCCACATAAACACCCGTATTAATTTCACAAAGCCATTTGGATAAATCTCCTCGCAACTTCGGCGGACAATCTGTCATAGTAATTACAACGATGTGAAATCCTCCTCTCTTTTTTGAAAGTAATTCACACCATTTGCAACCGTACCTAGCTGGTTGTCCCACAGATAAACCGTTTCCTGTCCATCCAGCTGCTCTTCCTCTGACAGTAATAACCACCGTATATCTCGGATCATTCTTTCCAGAATGCGGTACTTTACCATAGCATCACGCACTCTTCTGCGCATAACAGCTGGCAAATCCTCGGGATCTTCTGCCGCCACTTCAAATGCAATCGGAATGGTAACTTCTGCTTTATAAAGATCTGCAATATCATACACAAATGAGCATTCATGCCCCACATGTACAAATCCCAATCCCGGTGCACATCCTAGCGACACAATAACTGCATGTGCTAAACCATATAAACAAGCATGACCGGCAGATAGTGCTTGATTGACCTTATCACTGGCTGAAAAATCCTCGGGCCGATAGTCTCTTCCGCTCCACTTCACACCCGTTCTCTGTGAAGCCAAACGGTAGGTCTTTCTCACTCTGCTTCCTTCTCTGCCACGCAACTGCTGCATGGTCAATTGGGATACATCTTCGTCCGGAAAACGAAGTTGATACATTTTTCGTGCAACCTCTAAATGTTTTCGCGTATTGCTTACCAATTCTGCTTGGCGCATCAGCAAATCAGAACGCGTCGTCAAAGGTCTACCGTGGGCATAGTAGCGCACACCATGTTCTCCTACCCAAACTACTCCCACACCGCTATCTCCCATCAATTCCATGGCACGATGGGTCACACGGGTACCGGGCCCTAATAACAATACAGAAATAGCCGCGGCAGGAACATGGACAACGCCCTTTTCATCTGTCACCGTGATCGCCCCGTCCTGTCTGCCTAATGTACAATGCTCCAGATACAAAAATGTCATACGATCTTTCGCCTGCGGTAACGCTTGAATTTCCGGCCGTATCATCCCCGGCATTTCTGCCATATTATCGTACCCCCATCACTGTCATCAAACCAAGTCCATAAGCTTTGCCTCTGCCCATGCCTTCGATAAGTACTTGCCGAAATTTCTCTGCATCTGTTACCTCTAATATGCCTTCGTAAGTAACAGAAAGCAAGGATATGGGTCGTCCTTTATGCTCCTTTTGAAATCTTCGCCACTGGCACTGAACCACTGTAAAATTATCGGGATTTAGATGAAATCCATTTTTTTCTGCTCGCTCAAGCAGCCACTTTTCCTGAAACTCTGTGGTGATATGAGCGTAAACTTTTCCTCGTTTTTGGGGTTGGGTTGGATTAGACACGCTTTTTGTTGGATTGGCTGTTAGACGAAATCGCCAAACGGTTCCATCTGTAATACGTTCCAAAAGCGGTGTATACTCCTTTGTCGCAGGTGCTTCTTCTGTTCCAAACTGCTCTGCGATATGTTGCAAATTGGGAACATCTTGACTGAGCAATAACAGATAAAGTTTATCCCCCAACGAGTCCAACCGCCACAATCTTCGACGGCGTTCTCCTGCAAAAGCCTGTTCCACAGCCCCATGAAACTGCTGAGGATTGGCCAATGCTACCATCGTACTACGTTTTTTTATATCCAATGCAACTCTTGACAGATACATCTCAATCCCCTCCCAACTCTATAAACGGATCATGCTCTGTGGTAGGCTCTGTTTGCGGCACCATCACCATGCTCTCCTTGGCATTTCGGTACCCAAATTGCCTATGAAGCGGACTAAACGAGATCGGTAAATCCTGCCGATATGTACTTCCTAACTCATGTGGAGCAGCATCGAGTACAAAACGCATGGACACTGCGGTTCTCTTTTTCCATTTTGGAAGCAAAGACGGCTCTTCTCGCAGTGTCTGTTCCAAAGAGTTTTGCCTTATCCCCAAACAAAGCGGAAAGGTTGGCGGGCAGGATCGTCTGCCGAGAAAAAGTGAAAAAGCAGGTGTTTGCAATGCACTTTTCAGCTCTTGTAAAAGCGCAATATCATCACTCTCCAAGCCTACTAAAAAAATGGCATCTGCAAGATAATACCGCCGGGTAACATAACTTGTATTCTCGGATTTGTTTTTTCCCTCTTTTTTTGCTGTGTGATAATCAGAAAGCAATTTCCCCTCCTGATCCACACGCACACCAAAGCGCAAACAATTCAAACGCTCCAATGCCGCTTGGTCATCTCGTTTCACACCTAGGGCGGCAGCAATCAGTCCAATCACTCCACTTTTTGTTGGTTCTCGCCCTGTTTTTCGAGTCTCAAATTTAGAATCCATTCCCCATGACTGCATGGGAGCCGCTAGCCGCAGCAACAGGGTTGCCATCATTCCACCCCATTTCCGCTTAAATCATCCGCAATATAACGTTCCAATGTATCCAACAGTTGTTGCAGCGGCATCTTATCTGCTAACTGTTCCATTCCGGTTCCAACAACAAAAGACTGTACCGGCTTACCCGTGTATGCTTCGTATATTTCCTTTGCATAAGTCACCAAACGTTCTTTCGATGGCAACACATGTCCACCTTCTACCCCTGGCAAGACTGCCTGTTCAAAAGCTCCGCACAGGTTTACAGGTTGGTCTTTTCGAATTGTCACATATACGGCATCGGGTAACGTACGGTTTGCAAAGGTGTTTTGTTTGCCTGTGGGCATGGATCGAACGAACGCCTCAGCAAATACCCGTACCGCAATTGGTGTTTCTTCTACTCCAATATAAGAGGCTAGTTCCAAAACATTGATCGTAGCATAGCGATACAGCGTAGAAGAATTGTATTCCACTGTATCCAAGTGGCCTGCTCCTGCCTTATTCTCGGATGCACAGTCATCCACTGCTGTAAAATAATCGTATTCATTTTGTACTTTATGGGTTGAGATACTATGTGCCACCTGGGCAGCCGCATCATAATTAAGAGAAGGCTCAGCTGCTACCATACGCCCAAATAAAGCCATGTCCAGAGAAGGCTTTGCTTTTAATTCCTTACGATAGATATCTTTATCCTTGCACTCCTCTATCGCTAACTCTGCCATCTTTTTAATCTGGTCATAACTGAATAAAACCAAAGCCTTGAGTTCATCACGGTTTTCTTCCGTACGGCTCTTTTCTATACTAAAATCCAAATACTTCAACACCTTTTTAGCCAAAGACTTTGCATCTTTGTCGGGTGCCATAGCTTGTATCTCTTGTTCAAGTAATTGCGGAACTTTTTTGGTGCGTTTCCCTGTCAGTGGAATTTTTAGGGTGCTTTCCTCTTCCGAATATAATTCCGCAAATTCCTCACGAAACATTTCTCTCATGGCATGTTTCCAAGCTTGAGAGGATACGCGTGCGCGTGTGGTGCCACCATAAATCGCAGTCTTGGGGCTACCTGTATCATCCCGATTGACACAGCTTGGCGGTACCGTTTGTAACACATGAAAATCCACATAAAGACGCTTCTTACCCATTACTTTATTCCTCCCTTGATTTTATCCAACATTTCTTCCTCTTCTTTTTTCGGATTATGATAATAGTCTTGCCCCCATAACAGCCGAACGCGTGGTGCCGTGCTTGAAAACTGCAAAAAGAACAGCTGCTTTGCTAATTGGGGGTAATCCAACGGGATTGACTCCTTTCCCAACAACTGAATCATGCCACGGAGATAGTGTGCAATCTCCTGTATACTTGTGGCAGTGAGCAAGGTCTGAAACCGCCGATAAGATGGGCACTCCTCTGGATCCTGATTCGGATTTGCCAAGCGGCGCACAGCAGTTCCCAGCGACATCCCTTTTTGATTCATGTTGCTACTCTGCCCCTGCTGGTGCAACGCATAAAGGGTTAGCGCCAAATAAACAGCCCATTCCCCTTGCGTAGGTGTTCCATCTTTACTTTGCAGTTCCTGCGGCAAATCCCGGAGGAATATGCCCCAAAGCTCCGGCATATCTCCCGGAATCCGCCCCACTCCTCGGCGCAAATTAGAAAGCATCGCCTTACGTGGATGTTCCGGCAGTGCTCCAAGTTTCTTCAGCTGCTGATCCACTATGCGATATATTTCATCTGCAATCATACGCTACCTCCTTTTATTGATAAATGCGGTTTATCTCATACAAAAACCACTGATAGGCTTTGGGTGCAGAATAATAAAGCTTCTGTTCCGTTCCTTTCACCGTTATACTCCGCCCTACAAGGGCAGGGGTTCCCGCCTCTTCCACCATAGTGCGTCCTAGCCTGCAAGCAATCTTTTTTGCCTGTTCTCTCCACACTTGTACTGCTGCATCCACATTTTTTTCCGGATCCAATTGATAGAGCCATTGGCGGAACGGTTGGTCAATCTCAAAATAAAACTGTTCCTTTGCATCTCTTACCGATCCCACGCCTTCATTTCCTGCTGCCAAAGCTAAGCCCTTGGCTAACTTTCCTATCTGCTCTGCCAGCTTTTCACAATTCTGAATTTCAGAAATTACCTTTTTTCGACATGGTCTGCCCATTTCATTCAACAGCTGCATCTGAAATGTTAGGGTATCCGAAAAGGTATCGGTGACGGAACATTTATTTTTATCATATGTAATACCAACACTCTTAAAATGAATCATTTGCTGGCGTTCTAATCCGTTTCCGTTTTGTAAGATTGTAATCCAGTCTACAACACCAGGCATATGACCAGCATTATCTGGAAATGCTGATGGAAACTCACGCCAAAACTGTTTGGACGGGTCATGTGGTTTGGGTTGGTGAACCACCGGAGAGTTTTTCTTTTCCTGCACTGCCCTCCATATCGTCATTGGCTCACAAAAAGCATTTTCTTTGTCAAAAAAATCTCCGCCTGCCGCAGAATAACCCACTACAAACTTATCCTCTCGTTTCAACAACAATCGGCGTGACTGAAGTGTCAGCAATTCCGCTGCATTATTGGGCCACGCAATCTGGGTACGCTCTTCACAACGCGGCTGTTCCAACTCCCAGCAAGGCAACGGTGGTTCCCATAAAGTGCGGTCCTCTCTCAGCAGTGTAAGATTAAGCAGCAACGTTTCTGCTAGATTTGCTCCTTGTGCGAATAGAATCCCCAACTCTGCTAACCAACCAAATTTTAAGGAAGTCACTCCCTTTGTCTGCGTTTTTCCTGACTTATCATCAAATCCATTGATGTATAACAACCATCGCGCTGCCTGTGCATAGGTCATGGTTGCTTTTTTATTTTGAGAATAGCTTGCAAACAGCCGCACTTTGTTTCCACTTTCGGAGATTTCTCCATTCAGCTTAGCTGCTCCATATTCTGTTCCAACTTTTGCTTGGGAAATTTGGTAAAAAGGTCTTTCTGGGTGAAAGAGCCAAAAGCGCTCTTTCCATTCGTTCAAATACATTCGGATCGGCTTTTCCGGAAAGGATCCCATATCCCACAGTATTTTCCAACGAGACAGTGCCTCTTCGCTGCTTTGAAGCGGCATTTCTCTGCCCTCTTCATCCATTCTGTAAAATACGGTTTGCAACACTGCCAAAAGTAAGCGAAGAACTGCCACATCCTGGGTTGGAAGCTCTCCTGCCAGATCTTGAAATTCATGGGCATGTAACAGTGCATCGGTTAGCGAAACCTCTTGCACCGTACCATCCTTTTTTAAGACACGAATCCACGGTTCTTCCACAAGATTAAATTCGATCTGCTCCATGTTATTCCCCTTTTTCGTAAATCAAACCATTTTCTTGATCGTAGTATAAAACGCATCCTGCCAAACAGGTGGAATGTGTATCATCCAACAACAAAACTAATTCACCTTTCAATAGCGGCGCAAGTTGCCATTGAGAAAGCTGTGTTCGATTTTGTTCTTCCAACTCCCGAATTACCTGGTCGATGTTCCAGCGTTTGCTAAAATATCCCGGCAGCCTAATTCTTTGCCGTGCAATTTTCAAACTTTCTTCTCTGGAGGGTGGGCGATCGGTAGGAATTGATTCGCCATCTTCCTGCCAAGGCAAAAAATGTACACTGCCATCTTTGTGCTGAACCATTATTAACACTTCCAGGCACGGATCTCCATCGCGCACAGCTGCCCTTGCTGCTGCATCGGATCTTGCTCCCTCTTCCTTTATCCAATTATCCAAGACTTCCGGATTTGATAACGATGAATGCATTGGTGGTTTTGGGATCACATAGGCATCTGCACGCTGTTTCTTTATTGCCTGCTGTAACCGATACGCATGCTTCATCTGTGCGCTATATTCCGTTTCCATTAAAATGTCGTGCTCTTCCCAGCCATAGGTACGCTGTACCAATCCGGGGATGTCACTCGGCAGAACAATCCTCTCCGGAAGCAACTCTTTGGTACGCCACAGCAGCCATTCTCCATAAACCGCTTTGCTTCCTGCATCAAATTCTTCCCCTTCCGGAAGAAGAATCGCACATACAGCGTTTTGCAAACAAGGTGGGCGCATTCGCCCTTGATGCCGATGTTCTCTTCCTATACGCTGCAAAAGCAGATCCATGGGGCAAAGCTCGGTTACCAAAAAATCAAAATCAATATCCAGCGATTGCTCCAATACCTGTGTTCCCACTACAATCAATTTGTTTCGCTGCTGTGCAGTGGAAGACTTTCCCAATCGTTTGCGTAAAATCGTTTCCTTTTCTACTCGATCCGGCATTAAAAACTGTGCATGGAACAAAATCACTTCACAATCCACTAACTCTGCACGAAGCAATTTTGCCACGGATTGGGCTTTTTTCACCGTGTTGACAATTACCCCTGCGCATCCTCCTTGTTCCAATGCTGCGGCCAAAAGATTTGGCAGTGCGCTCTCCTTTTCGTATCGCAATTCCACTGTATTTTGTTGTGCCGAAAGAGAAACCGCCTTTTGCAATACCTGAGAGCCATCCGTCCAAGTAATCAACGGATAGCCTTGACAATTCGAAAAATCAGCCGGCTTCTTTCCCCCTAAATAGCTTTGAAGAAGCTCTTTTCTGCGATACTCCGGTAAAGTAGCAGAAAGTAAAATTACAGGTACACCATATTTGCCTAGCCACTCCATCACTCGATCGAGATAGCAGTTCATGTAGGCATCATACGCATGTACCTCATCAATTACTACAACTTTTCCTGCCAAGCCCAAATGACGTAGCATCAAGTGTTTTTGTTTAAGTCCTGCCATTAACAGCTGGTCCACCGTTCCAATAACAAAATCCGCCAAAAGTGCCTGCTTATTTCCCTGAAACCACCGATGTACTACCACCCCATTTTCCAGGTCATCTTCCTCTACCACCGCGCTTCCGCTAAGCAGTTCCTGATAGCTTTCATTCAATTCTGCCATGCCATGTGCCAACCGAATGGAATGCGTCATCTCTTCTGATTGACTGCTTGCCCACAAAGTAAGCCGTTCAAAAATGCCATTTGCAGTGGCTTGTGTGGGTAGACCAAAGTATAGCCCGCCCATTCCAAACTTTGCTGCGCATACTTCCGCAGTGGCCAAAGCGGCCTCTGTCTTGCCAATGCCCATTTGTGCCTCTATTAGAAAAAGCCCCGGATGCTGCGTACCATTGGCTATGGATAACACTGCTTGTTGCACCTCATTGGGGAAAAAACCAAATCGTTCTTGAAATATCGGAGCATCCATGGATTGGTACCAACTTTCCCATGGAAAGGTAAGCGAAATCTTGCGCCATGCATTATCTACTCTGGCAGGATACATTGCCTCATCCCCTACTTCATCCACCGAAATCAACGGAAAGTAGTGTGTGTTGCTTGCAATCCAGTCAGCCATAATCAAAAGGCCTGTTAGTAATACCTCTTGCGGAATTGTCAAAATAGGCAATTCTTCTTTTTTTGCAGTGTTTGCCTGATGCAAGGCACTTTCAAACAATGCTTGCCACATTTCTGTCCATACTGCTTTTTGACCTTTCCCCCAATAATTTTCCGGATAATCCTCGAGCTGTTCATCAATATAATCTTCATAATGATCTTGCTGGGGCTTTCCGTGATGCGCTCCTGCAATCGAGGCCAATCCACCCGGACAGCCTAATTCCAGCAAAATGGCCTCGCTGGCTCTGGCATGTGGTGTATGCTCGGGATAGGCAAACGTGCTTGGCATATCCACCACAGCTGTGAATCGCTCGTGCACTTGCGGTAAGTGCATAAAAATATTTTTTTGAAACACAGCAGTAGCCTTGCCTATATCATGAACTGCACCCAAAAAACAAGCTGTATTAATAGCTTGTTCTTCTTCCATTCCAATCGTTTTTCTAACCGATATAGGAACCCAATTTTGAAGTAAGCGTTTCATGATTTCTGCCGTATCTCTCAGATGCATCCACAACGGAAGCCACTGACTATTGTCTTCCAAATTTGTTTTTGCTGCCAATTTTTTTACCAGACCGGTCAACAAAGCATCACCTAAATTCTTCTAATATTGTTTGTATTATAGGTGATTTTTATATATTATTCAAGGATTCATCTGTTTTTTCAGCATAATTATGGAAATCATTTCTTTGCATCCTATTGCATCTTTGTTCCAATTAAAAAAGAGTAGACTTCTCTAAAAACGAAAAGTCTACTCTTTACTCGATTCAACAGCTTTATACTGTTAGAATCATTTTACTTCATATCATTCGGTGTATATGTCTTCATTAAATGAACCGCTTCATCGTAAGGTACACGCAACTGTTCCATAATTTCCTTTACGATGGATTCATCTGAAGCACCAGCCTTTTTGAGAAGGGTTATAATCGTTTTAACCGTGCCTTCAGCTAATCCTTCCAGCTTGCCTTCAGCTAATCCTTCCAGCTTACCTTTGTCAAAAACGTAGTCGCTATAATTACACATACACTCCAACTCCTTTTCAAAGGCTTCTGTAGAAATATCGAATTGAGATTTTAGTACATCTTTTTTGTTGTTGATGATTCCTCTAGTTGTTTTCTTGAATCGCTACAATGTAACTCTATTAGTTAAGTATAGCACATTGAAACTTATAATCGTAGCCCCTAAACTCATTTGGCATTGATATATCCAAACACTACTGCTTGTATGCTTTATCTGTGATTGTCACAATGCAACACAAGAATTTTCCCACTCACTTCAGCGTTATCGGATCAAGAAGCATCTTCTTCACCGACCACACTACGGGAACTAGTGGACGTTTGGTCTTGAAAGAAAAACCACAAAAGATCCGATTCCTAGCTCTATAACAGCATTCTAAAAAGCGATGTGCACCGTTAGCCTCATCCAGTTTGCTTCCTTTTAATGTGGAAAACCCCTGCATACGCGGGAAAAAGCCAGATGCTTATGCTCACGCAATAAACGCCATGGCATCACCCCCGCGCATGCGGGGAAAAGTCATAGAAATGTCCTTGCATTTCCATTGTTTTAGGATCACCCCCGCGCGTGCGGGGAAAAGTCTATTATTCACTTGCGCGAAAATCTCCGGTTAGGATCACCCCCGCGCGTGCGGGGAAAAGCCGATGAACCGGTGCAGCTTGATTTTTCCGCTGGGATCACCCCCGCGCGTGCGGGGAAAAGTATACTACAGAGGTTTATGAGATTGATAAGGTGGGATCACCCCCGCGCGTGCGGGGAAAAGATGCAGAAGCCTACAGCATTGGCTTGTCCGAAGGGATCACCCCCGCGCGTGCGGGGAAAAGCGCGGTATTTTTGATATCGTGCTTGTTTATAAGGGATCACCCCCGCGCGTGCGGGGAAAAGAAAAAGGTAAAAACATCGGATTGGCCTCTGGGAGGATCACCCCCGCGCGTGCG
>CALWNI010000066.1 GCA_944382775.1 uncultured Allofournierella sp. | reverse complement strand
TGGCACAACGGGAGTTTTTTGCTTTCGAGTACCGATGATATCATTCTGTGAAGGAGGGAAGAAAGATGCCTAGAAGAGGTAACATTGCAAAGCGTGACGTTTTAGCCGATCCGCTGTACAATTCCAAAATTGTGACCCGCTTGATCAACAGCGTTATGCTGGATGGCAAGAAGGGCGTCGCTCAGAAAATTGTTTACGAAGCTTTTGAGCTCGTAAAAGAAAAGTCCGGTAACGATCCCCTGGAGATGTTCGAAAAAGCTATGGAGAACATCATGCCCAGCCTGGAAGTTAAGGCCCGCCGTGTTGGTGGTTCCACCTACCAGGTACCTGTTGAGGTTCGTGCCGAGCGCCGTGAGACTCTGGGTCTGCGCTGGTTGACCAGCTACGCCCGTTCTCGTAGCGAGCGCACCATGCGTGAGCGTCTGGCTAACGAAATCATGGATGCCGTTAACAACACCGGTAACGCCGTGAAGAAGCGTGAAGACACTCACAAGATGGCAGAAGCCAACAAGGCTTTCGCTCATTATCGTTATTGATTCGCCCTGTATTGTTAGGAGGTTAATATGCCAAGAGACGTTTCTCTGCAAATGACCAGAAACATCGGCATTATGGCGCACATCGACGCCGGCAAAACCACCACCACCGAGCGTATCCTGTATTACACTGGTGTTAACCACAAGATCGGTGAAACGCACGATGGTGCGGCTACAATGGACTGGATGGCTCAGGAGCAGGAGCGTGGTATTACCATTACTTCTGCTGCTACCACCTGCTATTGGACCCACACAGACCTGCTGGGCGACCCCGCCAAGGCTAAGAAGAACCGTCATCGTATCAACATCATTGATACCCCTGGCCACGTAGACTTTACCGTTGAGGTTGAGCGTTCTCTGCGTGTTCTGGACGGTTCTGTTACCGTTCTGTGCGCTAAGGGTGGCGTTGAGCCTCAGTCCGAGACTGTTTGGCGTCAGGCTGACAAATACCGCGTACCCCGCATGGCGTACGTAAACAAGATGGACATCATGGGTGCAGACTTCTACCGCGTTGTTAACATGATGCGCGAGCGTTTGAAGTGTAATGCAGTACCCATCCAGCTGCCCATCGGTAAAGAAGATGAGTTCAAGGGCATGATTGACCTGATCGAAATGAAGGCTTATGTCTACTATGACGATCATGGCAAGGATGTTCGCGAAGAGCCCATCCCCGAGGATATGATGGAGTTGGCTGAGCAGTACCATGCTGAGCTGATTGAAGCAGTTGCCGAAGGCGACGAAGAGCTGATGATGAAGTATCTGGATGGCGAAGAGCTGTCTATTGCTGAAATCAAGAAGGTTCTGCGTAAGCAAACCATCGACAACAACATCGTTCCTGTTGTTTGCGGTACTTCTTACCGCAACAAGGGCGTTCAGAAGCTGCTGGACGCTATCGTAGATTACATGCCCGCTCCTACCGATATCGAAGATATCAAGGGCATTGATCCCGAGACCGGCGAGGAGACCAGCCGTCCTTCCGACGACAACGCTCCCTTCGCTGCTCTGGCATTTAAGATTGCTACCGACCCGTTTGTTGGTAAGCTGTGCTTCTTCCGTGTATACTCCGGTATCATTGAGGCTGGCACCACTGTTTACAACTCCGTTAAGGACAACAACGAGCGTTTGGGCCGCATTCTGCAGATGCACGCAAACCATCGTCAGGATATCGAAGTATGCTACGCTGGTGATATCGCTGCTGCTGTTGGTCTGAAGAATACCACCACCGGCGACACCCTGTGCGATCCTAAGCATCCCGTTATCCTGGAGAGCATGGAGTTCCCCGAGCCCGTTATCCGTGTTGCCATCGAGCCCAAGACCAAGGCTGGTCAGGAGAAGATGGGTATCGCACTGAACAAGCTGGCCGAAGAGGATCCCACCTTCCGCACCTGGACTGACGAGGAAACTGGTCAGACCATCATCGCCGGCATGGGTGAGTTGCATCTGGAAATCATTGTTGACCGTCTGCTGCGTGAGTTCAAGGTAGAAGCAAACGTGGGTGCTCCCCAGGTTGCTTACCGTGAATGCATCCGCCGTGCGGCAAGCTCTAACACTAAGTACGCCCGTCAGTCCGGTGGTAAGGGTCAGTATGGTCACTGTATCATTGACATCGAGCCCAACGAGCCTGGCAAGGGCTACGAGTTCATCAACGCCGTTGTTGGCGGTGATGTTCCCAAGGAATTTATCGGCCCCATCGACCAGGGTATCCAGGGTGCGATGAAGGCTGGTATTCTGGCTGGCTACCCCGTTGAGGACGTTAAGGTCACCCTGAAGGGTGGTTCTTACCATGAAGTTGACTCCTCTGAAATGGCATTTAAGATCGCTGGTTCTATGGCATTTAAGGATGCTATGGCTAAGGCTGATCCTGCTATCATGGAGCCCATCATGAAGGTTGCTGTTATCGTTCCCGATGATTACATGGGCGACGTTATCGGTGACTTGAACTCTCGCCGTGGTCAGATTCAGGGCATGGAAGCTCTGGCTGGTTCTCAGCAGATCAACGCTTTCGTTCCTCTGTCCAACATGTTCGGTTACTCCACCGACCTGCGTTCCAAGACCCAGGGCCGTGGTCAGTATTCTATGGAGCCCAGCCACTACGCTGAAGTTCCCAAGAATATTGCTGAAGGCATTATGGCTGGCCGCAATAAGGAGTAAGAATAGCCTATGTTTGCCGCATGGAAAACCATGCGGCAAATCACCAAAAATATCTTGATTTTTGGTGAAGGTTTTAGTATTATAACCTTAGACTTTTAATGTTTAATGGTTTATAAAAAGGAGGATATTTAAAATGGCAAAAGCTAAATTTGAGCGCAGCAAGCCTCATATTAACATTGGCACCATCGGTCACGTTGACCACGGTAAGACCACTCTGACCGCAGCTATCACTAAGGTTATGGCTCTGAACGGCAACGCAGAGTTCACCGACTACGCTAACATCGACAAGGCTCCCGAGGAGCGCGAGCGTGGTATTACCATCAACTCTTCTCACGTTGAGTACGAGACCGAGAACCGTCACTACGCTCACGTTGACTGCCCTGGTCACGCTGACTACGTTAAGAACATGATCACCGGTGCTGCTCAGATGGACGGCGCTATCCTGGTTGTTTCTTCTGCTGACGGCCCCATGCC
>CALWNI010000065.1 GCA_944382775.1 uncultured Allofournierella sp. | reverse complement strand
GTAAGCGGTCAATAAAGGCCCGTCCCTAACAAAAAAGAGCCCCGGAAACGGGGCTCAAATCATTTCATGCGACAATAATCCGGGATAGTTTCAGACCAAGGAAGCAGCCGCTCCAGATCTTCTTCACTGGGAGACATTCCGAGTTTAGGCAGCTCCTGCAATAGGAACAGCAAATAACCAAATGGATCCAAGCGGTTTCGTTTAGCCGTCTCAATCACGCTGAAACACAGTGCGCTGGCATCTGCTCCCTTTGCGGAGTCGCAAAAAAGGAAATTTTTCCGTGCCATCACAAAAGGTTTCACGGTGCGTTCCGCAAGATTGTTCGTCATCTCCAATCGTCCATCCAAAAGCACTGCATTTAATGCATCCTTCTGGTTCAGAGAATAATTTTGTGCTTTGTAAAGGTCAGTATCCTTTGCAGCCTCAAAGCTACTCAAAAGCTCCCAATATTGGTCAAGCAACGGCTTCAATTTCTGGTTGCGCTGTTTAAAGCGTTTCTGTGGAGACTCATTTTTCAAGCTATGCTCCAGAGCGAACATTTGCTCAATCAGCTGGAATGCAGCCTCGGACTTACTGCCTTCCACCGGCTTGTTGTTCACAAAGCAGTCCACCCATTTGCGCCGTGCATGTGCCCAACACCCCACATGAGTCACCGACTCCAAACAATTGTATGCCGAATAACCGTCGGTCTGAGCGTAGCCGGAGAAACCCTGAAGCATCTCTTTTGCCACTCGACCTGAACGGCTTGGATTGTACTGGTACAGTGCAATATTCTTTTCCGGGGCGCAGAACACCCACATCTGGGACATCTGCTTAGATTCTCGCCCATCTTCTTTCAGCACATGGCAGCGAGTTTCATCTACATTCACAATGTCCTGCCGCAGCATCTCCCGACGCAGACGTTCATACAGCGGCACAAACCACTGTGCACTGCGGATCACCCAGTTAGCCATGGTGTTGCGGCGCAGATCCACGCCCTGTCCCTTCCAGTACGCTTCTTGGCGATACAGAGGAACTCCATTCTGGAACTTTTCCTGCATCACATAGGCCACAGTAGAAGGTGCTGCCATGCTTTTCTTCATAACAGGCACGGGAGCCTGTGACTGTCGGATGGATGTCTCTCCGGTTTTTGCTTCGCATTGGGCGCACTTGTAGCTAGTCACATAATAGTCCACCACATAGACCTGAGCAGGCACAATCACCAATTCCGAGCGAACGAATTTTTCTCCAATCCGCACCATCTTGCTGCCACATTTTTCGCAGATCTGCTCTTCCTCGGTCAGTTCACAGACAACTTTTCTGTGTTCCAGACCTTCTGTTAAATTTTCTTTGGTGCGCTTGGCACTGCGGCTGTGAGGCTTCACCGGTGTGGTTTTTCCCGGTTCCGGAGCCCCAGCATCGCTGAACACCTCTGCCTCATTGAAGAAGTCTAGCTGTTTGCCATCCACATACTGGATTTGCTCACTGGATTGCCCAAACATCCGTTTGCGCATGCGCACGAGTTGTTCATTTAAAGACTGCATTTTCAGCAGCTGTTGTTGCAGAGCCGCATTCTTCTTTTCCAGCGAACGGATATAGGCTGCCACCTCAGGCGGAAGATTTTTTGTATCAAATTCAGCCATGTCAATCTCTCCCTCGCTGTAAAAAAATTCTCTGCTCTAATTATACCGTAAAGCCCCGAAAAAAGCCAGAAGTCCGGCTCTTTTCGGGGCAGTGTGTAGATGAGAAATTTGTTGTGGAAAACCCTCCTGTCCAGGGCATATTTTTCGGTGCAGTTGTGGAAAACTACACCAGCGCTTTTGGCCGTCCCGGACGGATCGCCTTGGGCTGCTCAATGCTCAATCCCTGCATGAGCCATGTAAACTGTTCCCAGGTCAGCTGCTTTACTTCCTGTACATTCCGGGGCCATTGGTATCGACCGTTGTCCAGCCGTTTGTACAGCAATACAAATCCATCCGGCTCCCACAGCAGAGCCTTCAATCGGTCACAGCGTTTCCCACAGAAAAGAAACAAGCTGCTGGAATATGGGTCGATTTTGAAGTTTTGCTGTATAAACGGGACAAGGCTATTTAGGCCCTTTCGCATATCCGTATAACCGCAGACAATGTACACATTTTTGGCCTGTCGGATATCTCCCAACATCTCAGGACAGTCCTTTCACAAGATCCACTAGATATTCTGCCGAAATATCTTTTGGCAAACGGATGCGGACTTCTCCGACTTCAATCCAGATTGTCGAATTCACTTCTTCTGGATTGGAGGTTCGTGTAACAGCTGTTTTTTCCTGTGGAGACTGAATCTGCACCGGTACAATTGCCTGAACAGACAGGATTTCTGCGGACAATTCGTCCCGCAATATTCCTTGCCACCGCATAAATGTGGAGTATTTGACTCCTGCCTGAAAACACCACTCCCGCTTGTTCATTCCGCTGCGCTCGCACTCCCGCAACAAATGCAGATAATGCTGCTTTTTCAGTTCTCGATATTCGTTTCCCATATTTGCAACCCTCTCCTTTGTGAGATCCAAGTTTGCTGAGACTTTTGAAATTTCTGAGATTTCTCAGACTTCTCAGAAGCCTCAGCTTCTTTGTCCTATTTTCTCACAGGTTGCTTTACTTTTGTAGTCGGTAGAAGATTGACCGCTTAC
>CALWNI010000064.1 GCA_944382775.1 uncultured Allofournierella sp. | reverse complement strand
CCTTGGGCCATACCGCTGAAGGAGGTCTCTAGCTTGCCGCCCTTTGCATAGCACCAAGTGGAACCTACTTGTACAATGCCGTTGGCATTCCAATCAATTTGGCCATTGCGGAACACCCATGTGCCATACTGATTCTGTGCAAAACCACTATAGGTAGTATCAACATAACCATTGCGTACATACCACCAACCATAGATATTTTCTGCCATACCGGTATAAGTGGTATCAATTACACCGTTTTTATAATAGGCCCAGGTTGTTGTGTCGGGAACTTCCGCCAAACCGGTATATTCAGTGGGCAAATCAGGGGTAAGATCCAACTCACCGTACCAGTAATCCATATCTACATTACCAGCAATTCCCGGAAGCGTTCCGGTTTCTGTATATTGCCACATTTCATAGCGGCCATTGTATGTACATGCCGGGCCCCATTGTGCAATCCAACGATATAAGTTGTCATTGCTAAAAATCGGTGCAGTAAAATAATACTGCCACCAACTCAAGCTGGCATACACACCCACTTTATATCCGGCTTTTGTTACCTCATCATAGAAGGTCTGTGTAATCTGTCCCATCATGTCGTTGCCGGTTACTGCGGTTCTATTTTCTTCCAGATCCAAAAAGACCGGCAAAGAAGGGTTATGTCCTTTCAGCAAACGCAAAACATGCTGTGCTTCGCTGTATGCATCTGCCACCGATGTTGCATAGGAATACAAGTACACACCGTAAGGAATATCCAGTTCTTCGCAGGCACGCACATTGGCCTCCCATTGCCGATCGTCTTGGCTTGCGTAGTCTCCGCCGTAGCCGCAACGAATAATGACAAAATCAATACCGGAATTTTTTACAGTCTGCCAATCAATGGTACCCTGGTGATGACTAACGTCAATGCCCCAATACTTTCCTGCCGACAGCACCGCCACATCATCCGGTAAAGAAGAAAAAGTCGCCGGCTCATTCACATCAACTCGCTCACCGTTTTGGTAGCGCCAGCTGTTTTCTTTGCCAGTCTGCTCCAGATCTTGCAGTGTGCCATTATTCTTGGCTTCCCATGCCTCTTGCATGCTTTCTGCTGCAACCTGGGCATTGTTTAACTGGTCTTCCACGTCCTGTGTAATCTCAGCATTGCTCTCTTGTTGCAGCTCTTCAATCTGATCCAGCAATTGGTTTACTTCATCTTCGGTCATAAATGCCAGATCTTTTGACTGTTCCAAAACACCATATACTTCGTCAAGGGTGTTATCCTCGGTTGCGTCTTGGTTCTGCAATGCTACATCCAGCTCTTGCTCTATGCTTTGCTGTATGGTAGATGCACTGTCCATCTGTGTTGTATCCAGTGCATATCCCGATACAGTCAGTATATTTAATAAAAATGATACGCTTAAAACACCACTTAAAACAACTGCCCAGCACTTGGCAGATCTTTTTTTCATATTGTTTTAACCCCCAAATTATATTACACATCAACGCTTGTCCGTTATTTTACTTGTGCTTTTTAGTATAGCATGATTTTAATTTCTAAATCAATCGTTATTCTATATATTTCGACATTCTGTATTTTTTCATAGATTCTTTGCTATTTTATCCGTGTTATGCAATAATAACACTGATTGTGTTGTATGATAAATAGAAAGGATGCTGGTAAATGGAAGCGATCTTAAGCCCGGCCGATGCTGTTGAGGTCTATGGCAATATGGTATTTCGTGCCGCATTTGGTATTGTAAAGAGTCAACAGGATGCCGAAGACATTGCACAAGACGTATTTTTCAGTTTGGTTCGTACCAATCCCCGGTTTTCATCTGCAGAACACCAAAAAGCTTGGCTGTTGCGGTGTACCTTTAACCGTTGTAACAGTTATTTTCGCAGCGCTTGGCATCGGCATACCACCTCGTTGGAAGATTACCATAACCTTCCCTTTACCCCCGAAGAAACCTACGTTTTAGATACCGTAGCAAAGCTTCCCGTAAAATATCGGCAGGTTATCTATCTGCACTACATAGAAGGCTACTCCACCGCCGAAATTGCACAGCTGCTGCATCGCAATCAAAATACAATTCTAAGTCAACTTTCGCGGGCACGCACCCATTTAAAAACCTCACTGAAAGGAGATTTTTAATATGTCCTATTCTGACCTTTATCGCAACGCCATGGAAAAAGCAACCGCTCGCGATGCTTGGAAAGCTGAAACCATTGAAAAAATAACCGCCATGCAGTCTTCTCATAAAAAGAACACCTCTGTTCGCCATATTTGCTTTACTGCATTTCGCCATTCCATGGTTCCACTGGCTTCAGCGGCGCTCATTGCGTTAATGTTTTTTTACAGCAAAAACGATTTTTTATCCCCCTCCCTTTCGGATTCTTCTAACAATACACCCTATGTTGCCGCTTTTTCTGCCAACGACACCGCATCTATACAAGAGCAAACTGCTCCCATTGGTCGCAGCCGCAGCATAGCAATTTTCCCCAATATCGTCGAAGCCCCCACCCCGGAACAGGCACTGCCTTCCGATAGTTGTTCTCTGGATGATGCCGTTGTTTCCACCGAGCAATACGACCAGGCTGTCGCCTTGTTGGAAGCCCAGTTGATGGAACAATCTCAAGACGGCACTCTACCTGTGGTTTTAACAAAAAGCGATATCGTTGCACAAGGCTATTTTTCTGCAAATGATACCATTTCTGTTGTATTTGCATTGCCTGCCACTAGCATGGGCGAAAACCTATATTATGTTTACGAAATTCCTCTGATATAAAGAAAGCACCTGCTGGTTACAGCAGGTGCTTTCTTTATTTAACGAACAACCGATATTGTTTTCAGGGCAGCTGCCAGCCGTTTTCCCACGGCTACCGCCAACGTTAATTTCAACAAATCCGGAATGATAAAAGGAAGTACGCACATACTCAGCACTGCACCCACGTCATACACGGTGCCACCATGTGCTGTCACTTGTAAAAACCATATCGACCCAAAGGCATAGCACAAAATCAAACCCACAATATCTGCCACAATCAGACGAAAACGCCCCAAAACGGGCAAACTTTCTGCCAGCCAGTATACCAAGCCGCACAGCAAAAATCCAATCATATATCCACCGGTACTTCCCAGCAATGCCCCAGGACCCCCATTAAATCCAGCAAACACAGGAACTCCCACTGCGCCTAACAATAAATAAACCAAAATGGATATGGTTCCCTGTTTTCCACCCAGTGCATGTAGAATTAAAAAGATTGCAAATGTTTGCATTGTAAAAGGAACCATTGCAGGAATGCGAATCCATGCACACATTGCAATGATTACTGCCCCCATTGCAGCAAATGTCATCGCTTTTGTTTTCATCGATTATCTCCTTTTATCAGGACTCAAATGTAAAAAACAGTCCGCCGGACCCTCGCCATGCTTCCCATGGATTGATAGGCGTATCATACAGGCGCATTTCGCAGATAACGCGGCTTTGTACCGTGCCAATCTGCTGCCCCTGCACCACAAAATCCCCTTCGTTCACATCAACACGTGCCAAGGTATAAAACAGGCTTTTTAATCCGCAGCCATGCTCAATTACAATGGTCTTGCCTGC
>CALWNI010000063.1 GCA_944382775.1 uncultured Allofournierella sp. | reverse complement strand
ATTAAGAAAAATCTTTGTAAGAGATAGAGTGATTTGAAATACACAGAATGTAGGTACGAATTTATCAATAGCGTGAAATTGGTAGAGTCAAAGCAAATGACAAAAACTATAAAAAGATCACGGATCTGATTTGTTTCATTAAATCGGGATCCTCTCGATTTTCTTTGGTGATAGTCAAAACCTGTACCTTAGGATGGGATACAATTTCCGGCCAATAGATTTCAGCCGGATGTTGCAATACGCCAACAATCGGAATGTCTTTTTCCAGCTGTGACAACACCGCCTGGCGAAATTTATATGCATTGGCCTCGTGGCGGCCTAATTCATCCATAAGGATGAGAGAGCTATTTTGGGCACGTTCTAACGCTTGGCAGCCTAAAACATTAAACCGCTGTGGAATAGAATCCGTGCACTCTCCGCATACAAACAACAGATTTTCTTGGCAGGCAAGCGGAGGCTCTTTGGGTAAATAGAGATGTACGCTATAGGAATCTTGTAGGAATTGGTTGGTTCGTACCGTGTAAAAACCACCGATTGTTTTTGTGTAGCCCAATAAGGCTTTTTGCAGCAAAGTTGATTTGCCAACTTGTTTTTCGCCGGTTAAAAAAATATGGTGTGCCATGGTGTTCTCCAATCAATCCCGCTTTTTTCCCATCAGGTAGGAATTGCCGTTCGGCAATAAAACGATTTCACCGTAAATTTTTTGCAGCTTATGGCATATTGCTTGCTGGCTGTCGGTGCGCATATCAATTTCATCTACAATGCCGCCGTCTTTCAATAGAAAAATTCGGTCGCAATAGGCCATTGCAAAGTTGGGATCGTGCATGGTAATGAGTCCCGCTTTTCGCTCAGTTTGTACAATGGTTTTAATCTTTTCTAAGATAATGTGTTTATTTAAAAAATCCAATGCACTGTCGGGTTCGTCCATCAGCATAACGGGTGTATTCTGCACAAGGCATCGTGCCAAGATAATCATCTGTCGCTGGCCTTGGCTAAGTTCAGCAAAATCTTGTTCGGCTAAATTAGCACATCCCAGCTTTTCCAGCACATGAAATGCTTGCTCTTTTTGTTGGGCAGAGGGCATTTCAAACAAATTTAATACGGCATTATACCCCATTAAAACAACTTCCAACGCACTTTTTCCGCTTTCCAAAGCACAAATCTGCGGAATAAAGGAGATGTGTTGGGCGCGCTTTCGTTCGTTCCAATGGGTGCAGCAGCTTTCCTTTACAAAACATTCTCCCTGCATGGGAATAAATCCACACATGGCAAGCAGTAAGGTGGATTTACCGCTTCCGTTTAAGCCAAGTAATCCACAGATTTCTTGCTCATGAATTTGCAGGTTGATGTTTTGTAGTATGGTTCGATCGGAATAGGCGGCAGAGAGATTTTTTATACGAAATAACGGATTCAAAAGACGCGCCCCTTTCCTTTTTTGCACATGAAATAGATGAGCATGGGAACTCCAATTAGGGTAGTTAAAATCGAGATGGGAAGTTCTGCACTGTAAAGCGTACGAGCTAAAATATCGGCAAACAATACCACAAACGCACCCACCAGAGAACTTAAAAACAGGGTTACGGTGTTATTGCGTTTTAGCATAAGTCTGGCAATGTGCGGAGCAATTAAGCCCACAAAAGAGATTAAGCCGGTAACACTAATTACCGAAGAAACCAAAAGGGTAGATAGCAAGAGAATAGTGGTGCGAATGGGTTTAATCCGTACACCCAAAGCCTGACATTCGTAGTCGCTGAGTTCCATCAGTTCGATTTGCCGCCGAAATAAAATTAGACCCAAGAACCCAACCAGAAAGAAAGGAAGAATGGACAGCACTTTTGTGGCGGTAATGTTGCCCAGTGTGCCCATTTCCCAGTATTCCATCGTAGCCAGTTCGTTTTCCGGATCGGCAAAATATTTTAGTATCATAATCAGAGTTTTGGAGATAGCATTGATGACGATACCGGATAGGATATAGGTTGCCGTGGAGTGGGATTTTGTAAGTTTTACTAATGCCATTACCGATAATACTGCTGTAAAAGCTCCTAAAAATGAGCCTATGGCAATGTTTGTCATGGCTACGGAAGAAAAGGAAACAATCATAGCCGCGGCTCCCAGGTTCGCACCGCCGGCAACGCCGATAATATCCGGGGATGCCAACGGATTTTTAAAGATGGTTTGGTATACACTGCCGGCAAAGCCAAGACTGACACCGGTTAAAATTGCCATAACGGTACGAGGAATTCGCAGGGTATAAAATACCTTTTGCGTCATTTGCGGAACCGTGGGATCGCCCAAAATGAGTTGGCAAAGTTCCTGTAATTCGATGAAATATTTTCCTATACATATAGAAACCACTGCCGCAATAAAAATTGCGGCAGTGATTCCCATAAAAAAGTATGTAGCTCGTTTGTTCTGTTGCTTGTTCATGAATTAAGCTTGTCCTGTCAGTTGCGTTTTATCAATTTCAATGTTGTAGAATGTTTTGTAGAATTCAGCTGCATCGTTTGCAAACTCATCCATGCTGTAAAGATCGGGATGTAGTGTTGCAACCATCCAAAGCATACCCAGAACACTGGAGGGTACGGGAGAATCCCATGCTTCGTAACCGGTGGGCATGTTGTAAACTGCGCCATTCTTTACCGCAGTTACTTCCGCCAGATTGCTGTCTGCTAAAATTTCGGCGGCGGTATAATCCGGTTGACCGTTGGCCATGTTGTTGGTGGGAATAATCATAACATCGGGATTCATCTGGAGCAGTTGCTCGTAGGAAACCTCAACACGAGAATCGCCTTCGAAGATATCACCGGCGTTTTTGCCGCCTGCCAAGCGAATCAGAGAAGCTTGGTACATATCCTTGGGAGAGGTGCTTAAGTAGGAATCGGTACCGCACATATATACAACCGGCTTTTCTTCGTCAGAAAGATTTGCGGTTAGTTCTGTGACTTTGTTTTCGATTTTTTCGTACGCAGCAATCAGTTCGTCGGCTTTTTCGTTTTCGTTGGTTGCCTGACCCAGCAGAGTAATCATTTCTACCAGCTGATCTTGATTTTCAGGGTTTACTACAAGGGTGGGAATACCCATTTCTGCAAGAGTTTGCGCATAGTCCTTCGCCTTCTTCGGCAGAATTACCAGGTCGGGATCGCTGTTTAAGCAGGTTTCCAGATCGAAGGCTTTTGCAGAACCCACATTGCCCAGAGAATCCATAATATCCGCTGCAGCATATTGGTAAATGGGGCGCTGTTGAATTTTTTCTTCCACGGCAACCAAGCGATCCTTTAAGCCAAGTGCCAAACAGGCAGAAGAGGAGATATAGTAACCGGATACAATCCGTTCCGGCTGGTGCTCAATGACAACTTCGTTGCCAACTTGATCCTTTAAGGTGATGGGATATTGCGTTTGTACATTGGTTTGAGATGCACTGCTTGCGGTTTCCGATTGAGAAACAGAGCTTGCAACGCTGCTTGCAGATTGCGATTGGCCGGAGGTGTTGGTTTGTCCCGAACAGCCTGCCATCACCATAGCTGACATGACCGCTGTTAAAACAAAACTAATAATTTTTTTCATTTTCTTTCTTCCTTTGTTTGAATATTTTGCACACTATATCATATAATACCTGATTTTGTTATGAATTTAAACTGCAATAATTCTATGAAAAATAATTTTCTGATAGCTTTGTTGAATGGAGCGTTTAAAGAGGGAGCAATGGAAATAAGGTAAGCCCAATGCGTTCAAAGGAGCACATCGTTTTTTAGAATGCTGTTATAGAGCTAGGAATCGGATCTTTTGTGGTTTTTCTTTCAAGACCAAACTTCCACTAGCTCCAGCAGTGCGGTCGGGGAAGAAGATACTTCTGCAAATGAAGATACTTCTCAACC
>CALWNI010000062.1 GCA_944382775.1 uncultured Allofournierella sp. | reverse complement strand
ACCAATCAAATTTTTTCGGGTTTGATGTCACGATTTCTTCACCTTTCTTTTTCCAGTCGGGAAAATTGCTCGTACTTCATAATATTACACCATTTTAGCAACAAGTGTAAATGACTTCTTGTTATTTCCTTGGGCATCCATATATTTTTCACATATTGTAACAATAGCAAAAGCCACGGAGCGTACTCCGTGGCTTAACTTTTACAACAAAAACTGCAAGCGTTTTTCCTGTACCGAAATCGTGGCTTCTTTTACTTCCGGCCCTGCCTCGCCATCCAAAGTCCAAGCCGTTGCCTGCTCAAATGCAAAATGAATTTTGCGTGCTTTGTATAAATACAGTAAATCGTTGTCACTTTTCTGATTTAATAAACTAGCTGCCAAGCGATGTAACTCTATTAAAGTTTGTGGTTTTCGGATTAGCATTACTTCAAATAAACCGTCATCCATCTGAACCGAGTTTTGCTCCGGTACTGCCATACCGCCAATATAGGTCGCATTGCTGACGGAACCATACCAGAATTCTCCCTCCAGCACACGATCATCCACATGAACCACCGCTTTCCAGCCTTGGGATAAATTCAGCCGACGCATTCCCTCAATGATATACGCAAAATGCCCCCACAAATTTTTTGCTGCCTGTGGTGTTTCATACGAAACATCCGTAAACATACCAAAGGCCGCCACATAACAAAACGATTGTTCATTAAATCCACCAATATCCAACGGACGGGGTTCAAACTTTGCAATAGTTTCACAGTTTTTTTCTATGCTTTGTTTTAACCCAAGCGAAGCCGCAAAATCATTGGTGGAACCAAACGGCAAATATCCAATTGGCAAATTGCTGGGCAGATGCAGCATCATATCAACGGTATGATGCAGTGTTCCATCTCCGCCACAGCACACCACTGCATCATATAGAAAATACGCTTTATCTAAAATTTCTTCACAAGGCTTTTCTGGCAACACCGGATACGCCGTTACCAAGCATCCTTTTTGCGTAAGAGCCGTAATAATCGGTTCCAACTCCTGCGATACTTTTCGTTTACCCGCCGCAGCATTATAGATTAAAAAAACTTTGCGCTCTTTCATGGTGTTCAGTCCTTTTACTAACCTTTTATTTCCAAGTATCACTTTCTTTTATTATAGAAAAGGCACCGCAAAAGTCAAACAAATTTCCTCGAATTATGCTGAACCCGTCTGCATAATTTTTACCCAATCAATTCCTGACGAAACAAACCCGCCTTTTTTAATGCCGGGCGCAGCGCATTGGCCAGCAAAACAGCCACAAATACACCAACCCCTGCATTGACTGCACTGCTTACCAGTTTTGTCAGCAACTGAACCTGAACCGCTTGCAACGCCTGGCCTTCGATGTAATATTTCATGATAAAACTTTTTGCCATATACAAAACAATGTATGTTACCGTACCGGCAAGTGCGCCCAGTACATCCCGTGTAATTCCGGAGGTTTTGCCGTTCTTACCGCCTCTTGCAATCAGACCCGCCAAAAAACCAATAAAGAATTTCGTTAAAAAGGTAATCCAGCTTTCTGCAATGTACAAAGGGTTGGTAAAGTCAAACAGCATACTGCCCACACCACTTGCCAAACCACCTACCCAAGGTCCAAACAATAAACCGGTTAACGCACAAAATCCATTTCCCAAATGAATCCGGCTCACATCGCCCACGGGAATCTGCATCCAGCTAGATGCAAACACCAATGCACTCATCAAGCCAAAAACAGCAAGCCGCTGCACGCTCCAAAATTGTTTTTTCATGATTTTATCCCCCTATCAAAAACTTGACTTTTTGGTCTGTGACTTCTATGCTCTTAATTATACAGACATCTGACCCCATTTAAATATCCAGAAAATTTATTTTTTATGGTATCAGTTTTTGAAGGGAGATTGCTTTTATGCTTCAGCTTTCTTTTTCGGCCGAACAATCATCCACACCGTTATACGAACAGCTTTATCGTGCCATTGTGCAACAAATTCAGCAAGGGCAGCTGTTACCGGGTGAAAAACTGCCGGGCAAACGCCGATTGTCTGAAACGCTTTCGGTCAGTATCAATACGGTAAACACTGCCTATCAACTTCTTGTTGCCGAAGGCTATTTGGAAGCACGGCCAAAATCAGGTTTTTTTGTGCAATCTTCCGTTGGCCCAATTGCCGCATCTTGTCAACCGGTTACACTCCCCAATCTAAGCCCTGTTTCCTCTTTCCAATATGATTTATCCACCGGTGGAATTGATACCTCACTGTTTCCTTTTCGCACATGGGGCCGCATTCAACGGGAACTGCTGTATTCCCAGCCGGAACTGTTAAATCGTGGGCATGCACAAGGCGACTATAATTTACGCTGCGCCATTGCAGAATATCTGCGGGCTTACCGTGCCGTGGATTGTACCCCCGAACAAATTGTAGTTGGTGCAGGCATTGAATACCTGGTGGGAATTTTGGCGCATCTGGTCAGCGGCCCCATTGCAGTAGAAGACCCGGGTTATCGGCGTACCCAGCAAATTTTGACCAACAGCAGTATTCCGTGTATTCCATTGCCCATTGATGCCCACGGCTTAAATGCCGATTTATTGCAGCAGACCAATGCCAATTTGGTTTATGTAACCCCAAGCCACCAATTCCCCACCGGTGCAGTTATGCCTGTAGGGCGAAGAGCGGCTTTGCTGCAATGGGCCTCTTCACAGCCGGAACGATACATCATCGAAGATGATTATGATTCGGAGTTTCGCTTTGACCTGCGCCCTTTACCCAGTTTGCAGGGTATGGCAGGCAATGGCGGACCTGTTGTGTATCTCTCCACCTTTTCCCGCAGTTTGGCACCCAGCATCCGTATTGCCTGTATGGTTCTGCCGCAAAATTTATTGCAACGCTTTCACTCAGATTTTTCTTCCTACTCCTGCACCGTTGGTCGTTTTGAGCAGCAAACCCTGCGTATTTTTTTGCAGGAGGGCCATTTTCTTCGCCACCTTTCCCGTTGCCGCAACCAATATCGCAACCGCATGCGGCTTCTCACCGCTGCACTAACGCAGGTTTTCCCCAAGGATATGCTCACATTCTCCGGTCAACATACCGGTTTGCATCTGCTGCTTTCTTGTAACTGTGGGCTTAGCGAAGAAGAATTGGTCTCTCGTGCAAAAAATGCGGGGATTCGATTGTCTGGCTTGTCCGACTATTGTTTTCATACCTCCTGTAATCCCCATACCCTTGTGCTGGGATATGGGGCACTGAAAACCGAACAAATCGAACCCTTGACACATCTGCTTGCAACAATTTGGGGTGTAGGATTACCCTAACGCTCCCGGCATCGGCCCATTTTCCGGCGGTACAGTGGGGCTGGGTGCAGGGCTTGTTTGCGGTGTGGGGCTTGGCTGTGGAGTAGATGTTGCTTCTATCTGCTGTACAATACCGCTTTCTTCTGTTGTTTCCTCACTTCGAACACAAAACCATTTTCGTGCAAAGGTAACACTGTCCTCGTTAAACTCATATCGGTCCACTGCTGCATCGTACTGTCCCGGTACAGGCTGTGTTTCTACGGTTGCATCTTTTTTTGCCAGCCAATCCAATGTTTTTTGTAAGGTATACATATCCGTTACCGTTAAATCCGTTAAAAGGGTGCCACTGGTTTGCCGCAACCCCTCAATTAAATTCTGAGCCAGCAAATCCTGCTGTTGGCGAAATGCTGCGTCCCAAATTGCTGCCCGTACACGAGCCAACCGAATGGGTGCCAGCTCCAGTTCCGCCAAAAAGCTCGTTGCATTTTCCGGTGCTAAACTTACCACAGGATCTTGCGAAAGCCCCAGTTTTTCCAGCTCATCCGGGTTTAACAAGCCCGTTAAATTTACCCGCAGCGGTTCCATGCCATTCCATGCTGTGCCTAAGCTGGCAGGGGTAATGGCAATATAGTGGTCAATTTCAATGTTTAAGGTTTCCCCCAGTAAAACCGATGCTCTTCCGGGGCCGGCTGTGGTGTAACTATCCCTCAGCAGCATCGGCCCGCTGGGTGCCACCAAAACGCTTTGTGCCGGAATGGGGCTGATTCTTACCGTGCCTTCCAAACCATTCAATCGCAACAACACAAAAGCCGGTTCTTCTGCGGCAACCGCCACCAAAATGGTTTGGTCGTTTTCTTGTGTTGCGCTTTGAACGGGAACGCCTACTTGTGTATTGTTCACCTTCTCTGCTGTTTTTTGTTTCCAAATTCCATAAAACGCAAACCCACCCAACAAGGGCAGCAGAAC
>CALWNI010000061.1 GCA_944382775.1 uncultured Allofournierella sp. | reverse complement strand
TTTCATTCCGTTGATTTGCTGTCGTCTTTTAGTCAAATGTATGCGAACTGTATGGGCATTTTTCTCTTTCCGTTTTTGGGTGTGTTAGGAGAAGGAATTCAACTGCCGCTTATGGTGTTGCTTACCTTTAGCCTGACATCTGCTGCGTATCTTTGGGCGTTTACCACAACGCGCAAGCGGGTGGGTGTGCTATGAGAATTCGAAAAGCTACACTGCAAGATTTGACTTGTTTGCTGCAACTATACCAGCATGCACAGGATTTTATGATTGCACAGGGAAATCCAACGCAATGGGGTAAGTATTATCCGAATCAAGAAATTATCGAAGGAGATATTCGTTCGGAATCGCTTTGGATATGCGAAGAAGATAATGAAGTGCTGGCGGCCTTTTTCTTTGCACCGGGGCCAGACGCTTGCTATGAAAAAATAAAGGGCGGCAACTGGATAGAACTGGAGAAACCTTATTGGGTTATTCATCGGGTGGCATCTTACGGAAAAAGAAAAGGAGTTGCCACACAATGCTTACAGTGGTGTTGTGAGCAACAGGATAACGTAAGAATTGATACCCACAGGGACAATATACCCATGCAGCATTTGCTGAAAAAGTGCGGATTTGTTTTTTGCGGAATCATTGAATTGCAAAACGGTGCTGAACGCTTGGCATTTCAAAAGTGCATGGCAACAAACAAAGGGTAAAACAGAAAAAGCTCTGACGAAAATTCGTCAGAGCTTTTGTTTTATGTGAGGTCAGAGGCTTCAAACCAGAAGCAGGTTCCCTCGCCTTCGGTGCTATCTACACCAAAGCGGAATCCATGGCTTTGCAAGATTGCTTTGGTAATCGACAGGCCCAGGCCGGTGCCAACTTTTCCGGAGTCGCTGCGGCTTCGGTAATAACGGTCGAAGATATAGGGGAGGTCATCTTTTGCAATGCCATTGCCGTGGTCTTCCACCTCAATGCGGACAATGATATTGTCTTTGGGGATTGCCCGCAAAATAAAGATGTGGTCTGAACCAATATGGTGCATGGCATTGCCAAGCAGATTATGGAGCACACGCTCCATCATTGCGGGGTCGGCATAGACGTTGCAGCTATTGTTTGGAAGCTGTAAATCAAGTGTATAATTGTTTTGGGCACAGATTCCGTCATATCGCTGGGCGACTTCATCACAAAGCTGCACGATATCAAAATGCATCCGTTCGGGTTTATCGGTTCCACAGCTTACTTTGGATAGTTCCATTACGCTATTGACTAACGTGCTGAGACGGTCGGTTTCGTCAACAATAACATCCAGCTGTGCGGTACGTTTTTCCGGATTATCGCCCGTTAAATCGCGTACCGTTTCGGCGTATCCTTTAATTAAGGTAAGCGGAGTGCGCAGGTCATGACTTACATTAGCCAACAAATCTCGTTGCAGCTGTGAAGCGCGGGATACTTCCCCAGCCATGTGGTTAAAGTCGGCAGCGAGAAGTCCGATTTCGTCGGTTTCGGGAACATTAACCCGTACCGAGTAATCGCCTTCAGCCAATTTTCGGGTAGCATGGGAAAGTTGGGTTAACGGATTGGTAAACCAACGGCTAAAGAGCCAAGAAGCAATAACACAAAATGCCATTAAGCACAAAAAGATGATAGGCATTAACTGATTTAAAACGATGCTTGCTTCATCGATGCGGGCGAGGCTGGTGGAAAAAATTACGGTATAGGTATCATAATCTCCATTCTGGGCCACTTTACCAACCACCATTTGGGGCGTGGAGCTGCCAATCACTGCATGATAACTACCGTTAGCCAATACTTTGGCACGCAATGTTTGAATCAACTCGCCGTTCTTTTTGGTATCGTTTTGTTTGGTAAAAGGACTGTAGTTGCTTTGGCTTTCGTGCAATAAGCAGGGGTGCAGGGTATCGACCCCGTTTACCTGCTGGAGCGTAGAATCTGCCACATCAATACATACATTAGAATAATTGAGTTTGCCTTGGTCGGCGGCCAAGTTTACACTTTCCCAAAAAGAGGTGTTTAATTCAGCGTTGGCAAATTTAAAGGGGCGTGTACTAATAGGTTCACTGTACGATTCAATCATGCCAACCAGGGTATCGACTTGGGAGGAAAGCTGCTCATAAATATAGCGGTTGTAGAGCGGCTGGGTAAACTGTGTTACAAAAATCCAGACAAGACCCAAGACAAAAGCGCAAGCCAAGCACATAAACAACATAAGGCGATAACGCAAGCTGAAAAAATGGACCTTACGTTTTGACATGAAATGCTCCTTATTTTACAAGTTCGGGATCAAATTTATAGCCAATGCCCCATACAGTAACAATGGCATCGCGATAGCGGCCCAGGTGACTGCGAAGCATCTTAATATGAGTGTCGACTGTGCGGTCTTCTCCGTAGTAGTCATAGTTCCAGACTTTTTGCAGAATTTTCTCGCGGGAAAGGGCGATGCCTCGATTTGTGGCAAGAAAGACCAGCAAATCAAATTCTTTGGGAGTAAGGGTAGCTTCTTGATTATCAATTTTTACGCTGTGGCTTACCGAATCGATAATCAGACCGCCAAAATTATAAACGCTGCCGTTGGTTTCGTTGCGGGGCAAAGTGCGGCTTAAAACAACCTTTACACGTGCAACCAATTCACGGGGGCTGAATGGCTTTACCACATAGTCGTCGGCACCGTTTTCTAAACCAGCCAGTTTGTCATATTCTTCGCCGCGGGCAGTGAGCATGATAACCGGTGTGGTGATTTTACGGTTTCGCATTTCTTTTAGGCAGGTCATGCCATCCACAAAGGGCATCATAATATCCAAAATTACCAAATCAATTCCGCCCAAAGACAAAGCGGCCAAGGCAGCACCGCCATCGCTGGCTTCTTCACAAGTAAAATTTTCATGTTCCAGATGAGCGCGGATTAAATCGCGGATGCGAGGTTCATCATCTACAATTAGGATTTTAGCCATATTAAAAACCTCCTATGGATCAAATAGGTGATAAATATATTTTTATATTATCATAATAAAGAAGGGATGTGGAGAAATTGTGAAAGGAAAACAAAAATAATACCCAAGGAACTTATAGAGAATGATTTGGAGGAAATGATGTGAGTATTGTTATCATTCTGTTGATTGTGGTGTTTGTTTTTTGTCCGGGCAAGTCAACGAAAAAACAAATTGCCCCATTGAAAAACAGATGGTATGCACACCGGGGTTTGCATACACCGGATCAAACAATACCGGAAAATAGTATGAAGGCGTTTAAACGAGCAGCGGCGATGGGATATGGCATTGAATTGGATGTGCAGCTTTCAAAGGATGAACAGGTAATTGTGTTTCACGATGCCGAATTAAAACGAATGACGGGTGTTTGCAAAAAGGTGGAGCAGTGCACATGGAATGAGCTGAGTGCCTTTAGGCTTTGCGAAACAGAAGAAAAAATTCCGCTGTTTGAGGAGGTGTTGGCTGAAATTGATGGGAAAGTACCTATCATTGTGGAGTTGAAGCGGGGAAAAAGAAATACGATTCTTTGTGAAAAAGTAGCAATGCATTTGAAAAACTATAACGGAAGCATTTGTGTTGAAAGCTTTGATCCGCGGATTGTAAGATGGTTTCGGAAAAATGAACCCCATATTTTACGGGGACAATTGACACAGAGTTACCAACAGTATAAAAAGGATGGAGTAAATGCCATTGGGGCATTTTTGTTAAGCCGATGTTTTGGTAATTTTATTGCACGCCCACAATTTGTTGCTTGGGGACAAGGTAGGAAAAATATTATGGTGAAAGCAATAGAACGAGCGGGAGGATTAAAAGTATTTTGGACAGTACAGGATGCAGAAAGTCATGCAGCATTAAAAGAGCAGTATGATGCGATTATTTTTGAATATTCTGAGCCACAATTTTAGAAAGAACAGTGAAATAATTATAGAATCAATAAGGAGCCGACATAATCTGAATCCTTGATGAATACAAATAAAGCAATGGTTTGATTTGCGAAAAGCCAATTATAAGGAGGGGTTTCGATTATGTTTGTTTTGACACTGGGCAAAAAAAGTTTACGCCGCATAGGTGCGGTTGCAGTATGTGGAATTGTGCTTGCCGGCACAGTATTTGCGGTAGGAAGTTTTTTTAAAGAAGGCGATTCACTGGCAGCCAATGGCCAAACAACGGAAACGGAGCAAACGGTTACTTCAATGAAAATTGAAAATTCAGACAGCATTGCCGCCTTTTTTAAAAATTTTGGGTTAGAGGTGGATTTGTCAACTGCAACGGTAGATAAGGTGAAAATCCCGAAAAAGTGGGATGAAAGCTTTTCTGCATTCAATACAGTGGTAAAAGAAAGTGGCTTTGATCTGGAACAAAACAAAGGAAAAACCGTTGAAAAATGGTTGGTTTTGTGTCCCGGGCGTTCTGCCGGCGACCAAAAATGCTATGGCGTACTGTTGGTTTATAAACAAAAGCCGGTTGGGGCATATCTGTTAAATGAGCCATCGGGAGAAGTATTAGGCTTGACAACCGCAGCACAGACAGCGGCACCCTTAAGTGAAGAAGAAGCACAACAAGCAAGCACAGAGTTTGGTCAAGAGGCTACAGAGCAGGCAGCAACCGAAGAGGTAAGCGCAGAGGTAGAAGGATTGGATGAAAGTGTGCAACAAGTAAATGGCGATTTGTCAGAAGATTTTGCCGCAGAAGAGGTTGGAGCAGTTCCGGTAGAATAAATAGGACATAGGGGGAATTGAATAAAAAACGATTCCCCTCTATTTTTTTTGAAAAAATTGCTTGACAAATAAATAATTGAATGATATTATATAAAAGCACCCGAGAGGTGAACAATATAGCGCGGAGTGGAGCAGCCTGGTAGCTCGTCGGGCTCATAACCCGAAGGTCGTCGGTTCAAATCCGGCCTCCGCAACCACCAAA
>CALWNI010000060.1 GCA_944382775.1 uncultured Allofournierella sp. | reverse complement strand
GGGAAAACCACCGTACACGGCAAAGAATTTTTCAAGCTGGAAAATGGGCAATCGGATGGTTGTGTGAATAAAAATGTGTTTGGCACATATCTGAATGGTTTGTTTGATACAGGCCATTTAACCCAAAAGGTGGCAGAATACCTGTGCCGGCGCAAAGGCATTTCTTGCGAGCAAATGCGCCCCATTTCTCATAAGGAATACCAAGAGCAGCAATTTGACCTGCTGGCACAAGGGATGCGCAACGCACTGGATATGCAGGTAATTTATGCACTGCTGAACAAAACAAATTGAGTAAAAACAGCGGTTTTGGTTATTTCCAAAACCGCTGTTTTTCTAGTGGATTGAAAAAGAATGTGCTATAATTCTAATATCATAAATTCGTTATGATAGAACGAGGGTAAAGTGAGAGTTTAAACCATGAATCAAATCATTGAAATTGAAGATTTGTCCATTCCGGAATTGGATGTATATGCCCGTTTAACCGAAGCCCAGTTGCGGGGTCAGTTTGAACACGAGCAAGGTGTTTTTATTGCAGAAAGCCTAAAGGTCATTCAGCTTGCGCTGGATGCAGGGTGCAAACCGCTTTCCTTTTTAATGGAACGGCGGCACATTGCAGGGCAGGGGGCAGCATTGTTGCAGCGCTGCCCCAACACTCCCGTATACACGGCGGATCGACAGGTGCTGTCCAGTTTAACGGGGTATGCTCTCACACGGGGAATGTTGTGCGCCATGCAGCGTCCCACATTGCAAAGTGCAGAGCAGGTTTGTGCCAACGCACGGCGTGTTGCAGTGCTGGAAAGCATTGGCGATACAACCAATATGGGTGCAATCTTTCGTTCGGCAGCAGCCATTGGTATGGATGCAGTACTGCTTACACCGGAGTGCTGCGACCCGCTAAACCGCCGGGCAGTTCGTGTCAGCATGGGTTCGGTTTTTCAGATTCCATGGGCCTATGTGGGCCGCTCGCCCATTGACTGGCAGCAAAACGGTGTTTCGTTTTTGCACGAAAAAGGCTTTTCTACCGTTGCCATGGCGTTAAGTGAAGATGCCATTGCTATCGATGACCCGATTTTAAAAGAGCAGGAAAAACTGGCGATTTTATTGGGCAGTGAGGGAAATGGCTTGAACAAACAAACCATTCAACAGTGCCGCTATACCGCAATTATCCCCATGGAGCATGGGGTAGACTCGCTGAATGTTGCTGCCGCCAGTGCTGTGGCGTTTTGGCAGTTAAAAGCAAGGCAATAAGCGTGGAACGATAAACAATAGGGGGAACTTTATGAAAAAGATACTCTTTGTATGCTTGGGCAATATCTGCCGCAGCCCAATGGCAGAATACACAATGCGTGAGCTAATAAACAAAGCAGAGCTGCAAGAGCAAATCACAGTGGCATCGGCTGCAACCAGTACCGAAGAAATCGGCAATCCGGTCTATCCGCCTGCACGCAAAAAGCTGGAAGAACACGGCATTGCTTGCAATGGGCATCAAGCGCGCCAGCTCTGTCGTGAAGACTATGATGCCTTTGATTTGTTAATTGGAATGGACCGCTCCAACCTGAATGGAATGATACGTATTTGCGGTGGGGATCCACAAAATAAGTTTCACCTGTTGATGGACTATACCAATCGTCCGGGAGAAGAGGTTGCAGACCCTTGGTATACCCGCAATTTTGATCGTACCTGGCAGGATGTTTTAAACGGATGTACAGGTTTGCTGGCCCAGTTAAAGGCAAATCAATAATCTTGTAATATTTTTTGTAAACAGCCTTATGTGAAATACAGGGGCTGTTTTTTTGTTGCAATCAATAAAAAGTACTTGCTTGTGACGTAACGTAATGAATTACAATAAAAGCACGAGGTGATATAACAATGGAAAAACATAGGGCAATTCCAAGCGGATACATGACGGTTGGAGAAGTTTCAAAAAAGATGGATGTTACCGTGCGAACCTTACAGCATTATGATAAAGAGGGGCTACTGATGCCGTCTTGCATCAGCGAAGGTGGTCGACGCCTTTATACCCACAAAGATATTGTAAAACTTCATCAGATTTTATCCCTAAAGCATCTGGGGTTTTCTTTGGATGATATAAAAAATCGGTTGATTTCGTTGGATACCCCCATAGAGGTTGCGACGGTATTACAAGAGCAGGCGGCAGCGGTTCAGAATCAAATAAAGCAGTTAACCCAGTCTTTAAAAGAACTGGAAGTTTTGCGGCAGGAAGTGCTGCAAATGCAAACGGTAGATTTTAAAAAATATGCCGATATTATTGTGAATTTGCAAATGGGCAATGAGTTTTATTGGCTGATCAAGCATTTTGATGAGCCAACGCTGGATCACATTCGCAGTAACTTTGACAAAGAAAGTGGAGCAGCCTTTATGAGCCGTTTTTTAAAACTGCAAGAACAAGCAATTCAGCTACAAATAAGCGGTGTTGGTGCAGAAAGTGAGCAAGGGCAGGCGTTTGCAGAGTCCTATTGGAACTTGATAACCGAATTTACAGGTGGAGATATGCAGATACTGGCCAAACTAATGGAAATGGGGCAGTTTGAAAGCACAGATTCTACAGAAAAAGAAAAACAGCAACTTGCCAATGCGTATATTGAAAAAGCATTGGGGTATTATCTTTCACAACTAGGGATAAATCCAGGGAAGGAGGCATTGGAATGAACACTGCAATCCAAATTAAAAACTTAAAAAAGCAATATGGCAATCAGTCGGTTTTGAATGGTATATCGTTTGAGGTAAAGCAAGGAGAAATTTTTGCACTGCTTGGGGGAAACGGTGCGGGCAAAACCACAACCTTAGAATGTATGGAAGGATTGAAAAAATACGAGAGCGGTACAATCCAGGTAAACGGAACGGTGGGCATTCAGCTTCAGTCCGCTTCACTACCGAAACATATAAAAGCAAAGGAGGCAATTCAACTTTTTGCAAAATGGAATAAAGCACAAATTGACGATAAAATACTCGCAAATTTTGGTATTAACCGTTTTGCAGAAAAACAATATCACCAATTATCCACAAGGCAAAAGAGGCGGCTTCATCTGGTGCTGGCGTTGCTGCGCAATCCGGATATTTTATTTTTGGATGAGCCAACCGCAGGGCTTGATCTGGAAGGAAGAGCTTCGCTTCATGAACAAATTCGACAGTTAAAGGCAAAGGGCGTTACAATCATTTTGGCAAGCCATGACATGGCAGAAGTAGAGTGCTTATGCGATCGAATTGCCATTCTAAATAAAGGAAACCTTGCATTTGTGGGAACACTGGAACAACTGCATCAAACCGTGAGCAAACAGTATTGCATTACCATTACAACCAACCGGAAAACAGAGCATTATCCGTCCGAACATATCAGCGAAACATTGCTGCCCCTGCTTGCCCAGTATCAAGCGCAGGGAATTGAGGTTTTGGACATTCAGGTCAACCGTGGTTCGCTGGAACAGCATTTTATAAAATTTGCAAAGGAGGCGTAATCAATGAAGGCTTTTTTCTATGGGGCGGCTTTGCAATGGAAATTAGATATTCGCAATAAAACACTTTTGCTCAATTGCTATCTTATTCCACTTGTGTTTTTTGCAATTATGGGAGGAATCTTTACCTCTGTTATGCCGCAAGCAAAAGATACGTTGATTCAATCCATGACGATATTTGGTGTAACAATGGGTGCTTTGATTGGGGTTCCGCCTTCGCTTGTTGAAATTTACAGTAGTGATGTAAAAAAGGTATACCAAGCAAACGGGGTGCCGCTTTGGTTTGGATTTGTGCTGGTCAATTTGTCGGCATTTGTACATTTGTTTATGATGAGTATCATTCTTTATTTTGTGGCACCGCGAATGTTTGATGTAGTACTGCCCAAGCAGCCGGGGGTGTATTTTTTATGCCTGGCGGTTTTTATTCTGGTCTCTCTCAGTGTGGCAGGTATGATTGGGTTGGCAGTAAAAGACCAAACCAAAACATCGATGGTTTCAATTCTTATCTTTTTGCCTTCCATTATGCTTTCGGGAATTATGTTTCCGGTTGCATTGCTGCCCAAAGCATTTGAACATGCAGGAAAAATATTTCCGGCCACATGGGGGTACAAACTAATGATAGAGAATATACAGCACAGGCAGGATTTGTTTGCATTGCTTCTTATTCTGGCAATAGCAAGCGTGCTATGCGCTGTTTTATTGCGTAAGATTAGCAGATAAAAACATCCGGGCAGACCTTCAAAGCCTGCCCGGATGTTTTTTATTTAATCTGTGCTTTGTAATTTTCGCCCCATATCCACATGGCATCTAAAATAGGTTTCAAGCTCATTCCAAGTTCTGTTAAGCTATATTCTACACGTGGTGGAACTTCAGCGTATACTTTTCGATTTACAAGCCCCTTTTCTTCCATATCCCGAAGTTGTGCGGTCAATACCTTTTGCGATACGCTGCCAATGGATTTTTTCAACTCTCCAAATCGTTTTGTTCCGGGAAGTAAATCGCGCAAGATTAACACTTTCCACTTATCACCGATTAACATAAGGGTAGTTTCAACGGGGCAAGCGGGTAATTCTTTGCTTGTTGGCATTCGGTTATCTCCTTTCAATAGTATTCTTTTAGGTAACTATAGTACAATAAAGTGCTTACTTTACAATTGAAACTTATAGCCTTATTATAATCTTACACAAGAAAGATTGCAATCGTTAAACTCATATTTATATATTAGGAGAGATTGATTATGAATAAAGTTGTAAAATTTTTGCAGGAAAATCCGGTACAGTATCTTGCTACCATTGGTCGTGATGGAAAGGCAAAATGCCGCCCGTTTATGTTTGCGGGTGAAATGAACGGAAAGCTGTAGTTCTGTACCAATAATCAAAAAGATGTATACAAAGATATGCAGGTTAATCCAAATATTGAAGTTTGCATTTCCAGCCCAACTTATGCATGGATTCGTTTGCATGGTGAAGCAGTTTTTGAGAACAATATGGCTGTTAAGGAGATG
>CALWNI010000059.1 GCA_944382775.1 uncultured Allofournierella sp. | reverse complement strand
TGGTGGAGATAAGCGGGATCGAACCGCTGACCTCTTGAATGCCATTCAAGCGCTCTCCCAGCTGAGCTATACCCCCAGATATTTGGTGCCGTCTTGTTGACTGCTTGTTTATTATAGCAGCGATTTTTATACTTGTCAACATCTTTTTTTCTTTTTTTCAAAAAAAGCGGTGCCAACCTGACACCGCTTTTTCTTTAGAACAATTTTTCGCCTTGTACATACTTGGCATGGGGCTTGCCGTTAGAAAGATAAACAACACGCTCCAAACGCTCGGCCAAGTTGCAGGTGCGGGTGGTGGGAATGTCGGAATCATCCATGACGATTGCGTCAAAGGCATAGCCCGGCTCGAAACTGCCGACCTTGCCAAACAATTCGCCGCCGCCTTTGGTTGCCATGTAAAGTGCTTCCGGCATGGTCAGTGCAGGGGTGTTTTGGTCCACCAAACGCCAGCGCAGCTTGGAGCACTGAATGGCGTCGGTCATAGCACGGAAGAGGGACAGATGCGCACCGCCGGCAACGTCGCTGCCAAGGCCTACCTTTTGACCTTCCAGCAGGTAGCTCTTAACGGGCGCAATGCCGGAGGAAATGTTCATGTTGGACTGGGGGCAGTGGGCGATGAATACGCCGTTCTGTTTCATCAAAGCCCGCTCATCGGCATCACTCCAAACACAGTGCGCCATAACGGTGGGGCAGTTGCCGCCAAACAAATCAAATTGGCTGTAGGCTTCGCCGTAAAAGCGTGTGCCGGGGCAAAGCTCTTTGACCCATTCAATTTCGGGGATGTTTTCCGAAAGATGCGACTGGAACGGAACATTAAATTCCTTTTGCAGCTGGGATAAACCTGCCATCAATTCGTCGGTGCAGGTGGGGGTAAAACGGGGGGTCAACATGGGTTTGTTTTTGGTGAACTGCTTGCTTTCTTCCAGCCAGCGACGGGTTTCAGCCAAGGACTCCTCGGTGGTTTCCTGCAAGATGTCGGGGCAGTTGCGGTCCATGTTTACCTTGCCCACATAGCAGCGCATGCCGCTTTCTTCCAGCAGTTGGGTCAAAAGCAGGGTGGCGGGGCGGTGCAAGGTGGCAAAAATACAAGCGCGTGTGGTTGCGCTTTCGGTTAACTGCTGGGTAAACAGGCTGTAAGCCTGCTTTGCGTAGTCCAAATCGGCAAATTTGCTTTCTTCGGGGAAGGCGTTGCTTTCCAGCCATTGCAGCAGTTCCATATCCATGCCAAGGCCGCGATAAGCATACTGGCTGGCGTGTACATGCAAATCAACCAAACCGGGCAGAATCAGGCGGTTGCCGTGGTCCTCTACCGGAATGTTGGTGTATTGTTCGGGCAGCTGTTCAAAAATCCCTGCAACCAGGCCGTTTTCGCAAACAAGATAACTTTGGGGATGAATGACCAGCTGGTTCGGGGTTGGTGTATAAAAAATGTTGCCTTTTAAGGCAAATGTGGATTTGTTCATACAAGAACTCCTTTCAATATAAGGTAAGACAAAACGGCCGTGTATTATTGTAACCAAAAACCAAGCAAAGGGCAAGGAAAAACTGCAAGAAAATATCTTGCAATTTTTGCCGATGTGATATATAATAGTAGCTGTTCGGACAGAGCCACAACAGTGCGCTGTTCGGCATACGGATGCGGGCCCTGTGCGATGGGGCCCCATGAACCATGTCAGGCGGGGAACCGAGCAGCATTAAGTGGTTTGCCCTGTGCGCCGCAGATCTCCTGCATCCGTATGCCAAGCAGCGCAAAGGCAAGCGAAAATTCGCTTGCGGGCCTGTCCGTTTTTTGTATCATCAAACGGGAAGGAGGCCCACAAACATGTATCGGGCACTTTATCGCAAATGGCGTCCGCAACGGTTTGAAGATGTGGTGGGCCAACAGGCCATTGTGGCGGCACTGCAAAATCAAATTGCCACCGGTCGGGTGGGGCACGCCTACCTGTTTACCGGAACCCGTGGTACCGGCAAAACAACCTGTGCCAAAATTTTTGCAAAGGCTGTGAACTGCCCCGATAAGTCCAGTGCCGACCCCTGCGGTGTGTGTGCAATTTGTAAGGGAATCGACGACGGGTCGATTTTGGACGTGGTGGAAATTGACGCCGCATCCAACAACGGTGTAGATAACATCCGTGACCTGCGGGACGAAACCGCCTACACCCCCAGCAACTGTGCATATAAGGTATATATCATCGACGAGGTGCACATGCTTTCCATAGCGGCATTCAATGCGCTGCTTAAAATTATGGAAGAGCCGCCCAGTCATGTGATTTTTATTCTGGCCACCACCGAAATTCACAAGGTGCCTGCCACCATTTTATCCCGTTGTCAGCGGTATGATTTTGGCCGCATTAAGCCCCAAGACATTGCCGACCGTGTGGCATACATTGCGCAGCAAGAGAATCTGACCATTACCGACGGGGCGGCGGCGTTGATTTCCCGCCTGGCAGACGGTGCGCTGCGTGATGCACTTTCCATTTTGGATACCTGCGCCGGCGTAACAACCCACATTGACGAAGATGTGGTGCGCCAGATGGCAGGCGTTACCGACCGAAGCTATCTGTTCCGCATCAGTGCCGCAGTGCATGAAAAAAACGCCGCCGAAGCCTTGCAGGAAGTGGCGCAGCTTCGCCAGCAATCGGTGGATATGAAACGTCTTTGCGAAGAGCTGATTTCTCACTATCGCAACCTGATGTTGGCGGCATTGCCCGGCGGAAAAGGTCTGCTCAGCGGCATTGCGCCCGAAGAGGAAGCAAACTATCTGCAAACAGCGGAACAAGTTCCCCAAGGCGAAAGCGTTCGAGCCATTCGGCTGCTGGGCAGTGCCATGGAAAAGATGAGCCGCGGCACAGACCAACGCATTGAATTGGAACTTGCCCTGTTTGCGCTGACCGAAACACCACAGCAAACGGTGGTTGCACCGCAGCAAGCGGTGCCTGCTGCCGGCACATGGCAGGCGGCACAAACAACTGCCACGGCACCCTTTGCTGTTGCGCCCTTTGCGGCACAGCCGGTGCAAAAGGAAACATCGGTGCAAAGTGCGGCACCTGCACCCCAAACACCGCAGGATTTGCCGCCGTGGGAAACCGCAGCCGAACAGCCGGTTCAAACCGCACCCGCAAAGGCAGAGGAGCAGGTCGGTGCACCGCTGCAAGCCGAAGAACCTCTGCCGTGGGAAGACCAGCCCATTCAGCCGCAGGAAGTGCCGGAACCGACAAAGCCTGCAACACCATCAAAGCCAACAAGGCCGATGCCTGCGGTACAAAGCGGAAACCCGGTTCCCTTTGCGGCGTGGAGTGAGGTTCTGGCAAAGCTGGAACAGCAGGATAAAATGCTGATTGCATACCTGCGAACCTCCCGCGCTTTTTACGACGGTCGCCGTGTGTTGATTGACGGCGGCAATACATTTCGCGACTTTATCCGTGTGAACAAGGAATCTCAAGAGCTGATTAAACAAATCATCGAAGAGGTAACCGGCGAACGCTGCGGCATTGGCCCCTATGTGGAAAAATCCGCTGCCACAGCAACCACACGCACGGTAGAGGATACATTAAAAGAACTCGCGGCCCAAGGGGTCGATGTAGTTTATAACGACAAATAAAAGGAGAATATACCATGAAAGCAAGACTGCCCAAGGGCTTTGGTAAGCCCGATGTAAACGCACTGATGCGTCAAGCACAAAAAATGCAGGAAGAGATGAAGGCAAAGCAGGAAGAGCTGGAAGCCACCGAGTACCACGCTACTTCCGGCGGCGGTATGGTTGAAATCACCATGACCGGCAAGCATGAAATCACTGCCATCAAGATCAATCCTGAAATTGTGGACAAGGACGACATCGAGATGCTGGAAGACATGGTTGCCGCTGCTGTAAACGAGGCAGTTCGCATCGTGGACGAAGATTCTGACAACGCCATGAAGGAACTGACCGGCAACGCAAACTTCCCCGGTCTGTAAGGAGTAATTCGCATGGGTTATAATGCTGCACCGCTGGAACGGTTGGTGGAACAGTTTTCCAAGTTTCCCGGTGTGGGGCGCAAAGGTGCCACACGCATGGCATATCAGGTGCTGAGCATGTCTGCCGCCGAGGCATTGGAACTTGCCAAAGCCATTGAGGAGGCACACACCAAGTTGCACCGCTGTCAGGTATGCCAAGACTACACCGAAAATCAAATGTGCAAAATTTGCTCTTCTCCCAAGCGGGACCACTCGCTGATTTGCGTAGTGGAAAGCCCCCGCGATGTGACAGCATTCGAGCGCACACGGGAGTATAATGGGTTATACCATGTGTTGCATGGTTTAATTTCGCCCATGGACGGCATTGGCGCAGAACAGCTTTATGTAAAGGAGCTGTTGGCACGCTTGCACGATGGTCAGGTGAAAGAGGTGATCATGGCCACCAACCCCACCGTAGAGGGAGAAGCCACTGCCATGTATCTGGCAAAGCTAATCAAGCCGCTGGGCATTAAAACCACACGCTTGGCGTATGGTTTGCCGGTGGGTTCCAGTTTGGAGTATGCCGATGAAACAACCTTGTACAAGGCACTGAGCGGCCGTGGAGAGTTGTAAGCCGCATACTTGACAAACAAAGTGGTTCAGCCTATACTTTTATCAAAGCCAAGCAGGAGGTGCGAAATGCCCGAGCAGGTAAAAACAAAACAAATTGCCGCCAATCGGCAGGCCCGGCACGAGTATTTCGTGATGGAAAGCCTGGAAACAGGCATTGAACTGGTTGGCACCGAAGTAAAAAGTCTTCGCATGGGTCAGGTAAACCTAAAGGATGCCTGGGTCGACGTGGAAAACGGCGAGCTGATTGTGTATGGTATGCACATTAGCCCGTACGAAAAAGGCAATATCTTCAATCGCGACCCTTTACGGCCTCGGCGGCTGCTTGCCCATAAAAAAGAAATTCGCAAGCTGGCGCAAGAGGTTAAATTGCAGGGCTACACCCTGATTCCGCTGTCGCTTTATTTTAAGCACGGCAGAGTAAAACTGGAACTTGGCTTGTGCAAAGGTAAAAAGCTGTACGACAAGCGGGCAACAGCTGCCCAGCGTGATGCACAGCGCACCATTGACCGAGCTTTAAAAGAACGACGCTAAGTCTACTCTTCGGGCGGAACTTCCGCCCTTTACATGGGGATGTAAAGGTTTCGACGGGGAGAGGAAAGCGCGAGCAGCGGGTAGTGGATGGGGGCCACACTATAAACGCCTCCAAAAAAATAGCTAACAACAATAAATTAGCTGTCGCTGCCTAATT
>CALWNI010000058.1 GCA_944382775.1 uncultured Allofournierella sp. | reverse complement strand
TTATTGCTGTAATTAAGCAGCCAGAGGGTTTTTGTGCAAGCCTTTCAGCAAACTCATTGCCACACCCAACGCACAGCCAATTACGGCGGGCAGTACCCAGCACAAACCACTGTTGTAAAGGGGCAGTGCGGTTACAAAAGAATCCGCATAGGGAATTGCAATGCCGGCTTTGTGCAGTGCATACAGCAGGCTTACAATGCCGGTAAAGGCAATGGTTGTGGGGTAGCAAAGGGGGGCGTATCGGGTAAAGCGATGGGCCAAGCCCAAAGCAATTAAAACAATGGAAAGAGGGTACAATACATTTAAAATGGGTACAGAAATTGTTAGAATAGTATCCAAGCCGCTGATGGAGATGCCAAAGCTGATGGCGGCAAAAATGATAACCCATACCCGATAAGGAATCTTGGGAGCCAACAGGCAGAAGTATTCGCTGCAAGAAGTTAAACAGCCAATTGCGGTATTTAAGCAGGCAATTACAAAAATCAGGCCAAGTAAAACGGTTCCAACAGGGCCATACAGCCAAGAAACAAGGTTGGTTAATACCATTGCGCCGTTAGTGTAATTGGAAAAGCTGCCGCCACTTACTGCACCAAGGTGTGCCAGTGCAGCATAAATAACAAACAATACAGCACCTGCAATCCAACCGGCTTGAATGGTGTAGCGCACCACGGAACGGTTTTCACTGATACCGCGGTTTTTAATGTTTAAGGCAATCACGATACCAAAGTTTAAGGCGGCAATGGTGTCCATAGTCAAATAGCCGTCGTTAAAGCCCTGTGACAGTACGCCGCTGGTATAGTTGCCGCTGGGCTGAGCGTATCCACCGGGAGGATGCAACAAACAGCCTGCCACAATTACAAAAATTAAAACCAACAAGGTGGGAGCCAAAATTTTGCCCAAACGATCGGTTAATTTTTCGGGTTTAAAGGCAACTAATATGGCAACTGCAAAAAATGCCAGAGAGTAAAGGGGCAATGCCCATCCTGACGCATTTTGCCAAAAGGGCTTTACTGCCATTTCAAAGGAGGTAGAGGCTGTGCGAGGAATGGATAATCCCGGACCAATGGAAAGGTACATCAGCAGGGTAAATACGGCGGCAAAGCGTTTGCCAACCCGTTGAGATAATGCAGGCAGACCGCCCGACTGTGCAACGGCTACCACACCCAGAATGGGCAGACCAATGGCACTGAGTGCAAAGCCAAACAAAGCAATCCAGGTTGCAGTACCGGCTTGTGCACCTAAAAAGGGTGGGAAAATCAGGTTGCCTGCACCAAAAAACATGGAAAATAAGGTTAAGCCCACAAAAAAGCGGTCTTGTTTTTTTAAGGTTTGCAAGAAAAATCCTCCATTTCATTCGTATCGCTGTAAAATTTATGAAACGCCAACCGATTTGGTCGGATTAAAACGTTTTCATAGTGTATCACGAATGAAAACAATTGTCCATGCCTATTTTGCAAAAAAAGAAAGCGGCAACAAAATGTTGCCGCTTTGTGTGGGTGTAAAATTAGTATGCCTTACCCCAGTAAACCATCAGGTTTGCAGGTTTGCCACAGCAGGGGCATACATCGCTGAGCTGCTCCTGCTCGAAGGGCATGCAACGGCTGGACAAGCCAGCTTCTTCTTTCATCTTTTCTTCGCATTCCAAGCTGCCGCACCACATGGTCTTGATGTAGCCGTTGTTTGCAGCGGCTAGTTCCTTGACCTGCTCCATGGTGGTGGCACTCCAGGTGCGGTTTTCGCGGTTGGTCAGTGCACGCTGGTAGATGTTTTGTGCCAGCTCGTTCAGCAGGCGGGGAATCTCGGTTTCCAAATCATCCAGAGATACAAAGTACTTTTCGCGGGTGTCGCGGCGTACCAGAACACACTGGTTGTTCTCGATGTCCTTGGGGCCGATTTCCAAACGCAGGGGAACACCCTTCATTTCCCACTGGCTGAACTTCCAGCCGGGAGAGTTGTCACTGTTATCCAGTTTTACACGGGCAAACTTGGAAACACGGGCAGCCAGCTCGGCGGCTTTTTCGTTTACGCCGGGCTTATGGGCTGCAATGGGAACAATAACGACTTGGAAGGGAGCAATAGCAGGAGGAAGAATCAGGCCTTCGTCGTCACCATGGGTCATGATGATTGCGCCAACCAAACGGGTGGAAACGCCCCAGCTGGTCTGATGGGGATATTGCAGGGTGTTGTCACGGCCTGCAAACTGTACGCCGAATGCCTTGGAGAAGCCATCGCCAAAGTAATGGCTGGTACCGCTTTGCAGTGCCTTACCGTCGTGCATCATAGCCTCGATGGTGTAAGTGGCTTCAGCGCCGGCAAACTTTTCTTTGTCGGTCTTTTTGCCCTTTACAACGGGAATCATCAGGTGGTTTTCGCAGAAATCGGCGTAGGTATTCAGCTGCTGCTCGGTTTCTTCAATGGCCTCCTGTGCGGTTTCGTGAATGGTATGGCCTTCCTGCCACCAGAATTCACGGCTGCGCAGGAAAGGACGGGTGGTTTTTTCCCAACGAACAACGCTGCACCACTGGTTGTATTTCATGGGCAGGTCACGCCAAGAGTGCAGCACATGGGCAAAGTGGTCGCAGAACAAGGTTTCGCTGGTGGGGCGAACACACATGCGCTCTTCCAGCTGCTCAGAACCGCCATAAGTAACCCAAGCTACTTCGGGAGCAAAGCCTTCTACATGGTCTTTTTCGCGCTGCAGCAGGCTTTCGGGAATAAACAGGGGCATTGCCACGTTTTCGTGGCCGGTGGCCTTAAACATGCCGTCTAAAATGCGGGTGATGTTTTCCCAAATTGCATAGCCATAGGGGCGCAGAATCATGCAGCCTTTTACGGTGGAATAGTCTACCAGTTCAGCTTTCAGGCATACGTCGGTATACCATTGGGTAAAGTCCTCGTTAATGGGGGTAATGGCTTCTACCAGTTTTTTCTTCTGTTGGCTCATTTTCTTCTTCCTTCCTTAAACAGTTTTCCTGCCGGGCCTTTTGGAAAAAGGGCGGATAGAAAAACAAGCCTCCCGCTTCAATCGCCCACCGTATAGGTGCGGCGTTACCGGGAGGCAGCGTTTTTTCTTGCGCTCTGCTTAGATGTTGTCGTCTACAAAACGAACTACATCGCCTACGGTGTGGAAATTCTCGATATCCTCATCGGGAATTTCAACGCCGAACTCGTCTTCCAGAGTCATAACCATGTCAACTACGTCCAGGCTGTCAGCCTCGAAATCTTCCAGAATGTCGCTGTCCATGGTGATTTTTTCTTCATCAATATCCAGCTGCTCCGCCAGAAGTTCGCGGATGCGCTCGAAAGTATCCATAATTCAAAACTCTCCTTATTCATGCCCAACCATAGGGCGGTATGATTACTATACATTTTATAGCGTATCTATAGGACCTTTGTCAAGGGTTAAAAGCCGAAAAAAATCTGCAAATTAAATTGTGTTGTTTGGCAAGGGAATTTGGTTGTGAAAATTTAAGCGGATTAGTATAATAAAGAATAAATCAGTAAATTTACCTAGGCAAAAAGTAAAAAAGAAATGATGAGGAGGCGATTGTCTTGTTGCTGGAATTTACCAAAATGCACGGCTGCGGAAACGACTATATTTATATTGATTGCTTTGAGGGAATGCCCGAGCATGTGGAGGACTTGGCGCGCACATTAAGCCGCAGACATTTTTCCATTGGTTCCGATGGCTTAATTTGTGTTTGCAAAAGCGATGTGGCCGATGCGGCGATGCGTATGTTCAATGCCGATGGAAGCGAGGGCAGCATGTGCGGCAACGGTGTTCGTTGTGTGGCACAGTGGCTGTACGAGCGCAAACTGGCAGGAGAACAGATGACCATTGAAACCCGTGCAGGCATTAAAACATTGCAGCGTGTTGGCGAGGGTATCTGGCAGGTAGAAATGGGCAAAGCCAGCTTTTTGCCGCAGGAGATTCCCGTGTTGGGCCTGGGCGACCAGCCGGTTCTGGATATGACGGTTGCGGTTGCCGATATGCCCTGGAACATTACCTGTGTATCTATGGGAAACCCCCACTGTGTTACCTTTGTAAAGGATACCGCCACATTGGATTTGGAAAAAATCGGCCCGTCGTTTGAAAAGCATCCCGCATTTCCCAAACAGGTGAACACAGAGTTTATACAAATTGCAGATGAAAATCATTTGATTATGCGTGTATGGGAGCGAGGCAGCGGAGAAACCTTGGCTTGTGGTACCGGGGCATGTGCCAGCGCAGCGGCAGCGGTGGCATTGGGCATCTGCAAACATGATACAGACATTAAGGTGGACTTGTTGGGCGGTACATTGGTTATTTGTGTGGAAAAGGATTGGAACGTGCGCATGACCGGCCCAGCACAAACCGTATTTAACGGGGTTGTACACCTATAAAAAAACAGAACAGGATAGATTCGACAAAAAATCGACAAATGGTACGGGGTTAGGGCTTGCGCTGAGAAATTGCGGTGCTATAATAGGATAAAAAGCGAACTGCCTGTGCCGAACATTGGCGGATGAAAGCATCCACGAGGCAAAGCGCTGCAAAGTGAGGAAATCATATGGAAGAATTAATGGAGTTGTTACAAGCAAAGCCTACCATGTACCTTGCCACCGTAGAAGGGTACTATCCTCGTGTGCGTCCAATAAACCATTATATGATTTATAAAGGGTATTTCTATTTGGCGCTGTGCAAAGACAAAGAAGCATACAAGCAGCTTTTGGATAACACAAATCTGGAGTTGTGTGTAGCGATTGACGACGAAACAATGCTGCGGATTCAGGGTACCGTAAACTTTGACAGAAGTCCCGAAACTTATGCGGCTGCCTATGCTGCCATGCCCGACCTGCAGGAATCCTACAAAGAAGACAGCGGCAAGCATCTGGCATTGATTTATCTGGATCATATCAGCGCAATTTTGTTTAACCGTAAGGACGAAGCAAAAATTATTGCAAAATTTTAATAAAAAACAAACACCCCGTTTTAAACGGGGTGTTTGTTTTTTAAGAAGAATGTGGGCGGGAAATGATGAGGTAAGGAAGTGCAGTAAGTACAAGGCCGCCTACCATATTGCCGAAAGTGCAAACGAGAATGTTGTAGAAATAACCACTCCAAGATAAGGCATATCCCGATGGATTTAGCATACCCAGCGTGAACAGGCTCATGTTGGCAATGGAGTGTTCCAATCCTATGGTACTAAAGGCAAATAAGCACCAAAAAATCATGATGAGCTTTCCACATTCGGATTTCATGCGAATGGTACACCAAACCGCAAGACAAACCAAAAAATTACACAGAACCGAACGACAGAATAACATGCCAAGGGGCAAGGTCATTTTGGTTTGGCATGTTTTTGCAATAAAGCTTGCAACGGCATCTTGGTTCAAGCCGGACCAATGAAACAACAAGGAAAAAAGCACAGAGCCGAAAAAGTTGCCCAGCCAACAGAATAGCCAGAGCCATAGTGTTTGCAGCAGGCTTACCGAACGTTGAACCACACCAATTGCCATAACCATATTGTTGCCGGTAAACAGCTCGGCACCTGCCATTACTACAAGGCTTAAACCAACACTGAAACAGGCACCAATCATCAATCGAGTATAGGGAGAATTCACAGCATCCAACGCACTGCCTACGGTGTAAACAAATGCAATAGCAATGCCGATAAAAATGCCGGCCAGCATGGCAAGCATCCAATAACCAAGCGGATTTTTTTGCAGCAAAGTATATTTTTGTTTTGCCAATTGGGCCGTTGATTCAATATCACGTTGAAACATAGGCGTTCTCCTTGCAATGATAAAAAAGTTAGTAAATTATACCATAGGAAAGAAAAAGAATAAATATTTTGCAATAAAAAACGGTAGGATTCATTTTATGAATCCTACCGTAGAAAGAGTATTAAATTAAGGGGAAACGTATTGCAAGGGGTTTACTTTTGTGCCGTTTTTACGCACTTCAAAATGTAAGTGATTGCCAAATGCAAAACCGGTGCTGCCAACGCCGCCAATGTACTGGCCTTTGGTAACTTTTTGGCCGGCCTTTACTGCCAATGTGCCGTCGGCCATATGTGCGTATACGGTGGAAATACCGTTGGCATGGTTAATCAATGCCCAGTTGCCGTAGCTGTAGTTCCAACCTGCAATCAATACGGTGCCGTCAGCGGCCGCCACAATACGGCTACCCTGCGGAGCAGGCACGTCAATAGCGTAATGTGCATTGCCGTAAATTACCTCACCAAACTGGGTCGACAAACGGGAATAGCCGGGAATGGGCCAGGTCATAGACAGTCCGGTGGAGGGAGCAGGTGTGGGTGCAGGGGTAGGTGCCGGAGTGGGAGCAGGCGTGGGTGCGGGAGTAGGTGCCGGTGTAGGAGCCGGTGTGGGCGCCGGTGCAGCCTCGTCTGTGTTTTCGCCGGAACTTTCGGAACCGTCGGTTGTGTTATCGGGCTGCGGTACAGGGGTAGGTTCCGGTGTGGGAACAGGAGTAGGCTCCGGCGTGGGTACGGGTGTAGGCACAGGAGTGGGTTCCGGAGTGGGGGCCTGTGTAGGTACAGGGGTAGCCTGTGCCTGTGCTTGCTCCAACGCAGCTTGGATTTGTTTTTCCAAGTCTGCCTCGGCTTGCTGAAGCTTGTCCTTTTTTAACTCGTATTCTTGCTGCCAGGCAAGTTGTTCTGCTTCGCTTTGCGAAATTTCCTTGTCTAATTGAGAAAGCTGATATTGATATTGCTGACGTGTGCTTTCCAGTTCTTTTTGGTTTTCTTCCGCAGCGGCCTTTTCGCCCTCCAGCTGGGTTTTCAGCTGTTCCAAATCCTCTTTTTCACCCATTAAGGATTTTAAAACCGAATCGGTATAGCGGCTGATTTGCTGCAATGTGGAAGAGAAGGTAAGCAAATCGTACAGATTGGTTACGTTGGCAAGCATGGCCACATTGCCGGAATCGTGCATGACCTGCAATGCTTGCAGCTGGGCTTTATAGCTGGTCAAGCGTTCTTCGTAACTTTGTTGTTTGTCGGTTACCTGCTCTTGATAAGAGGAAATTTGTGTGCTGAGCTCCTCTTGGGTGTTGGTCAAACCGTCGATTTGGTTCAAAAGCTGTTGCGCTTGTGCTTGCACCTGCTTTTTTTCGTCCAGATTTTCTTGTACGTCTTGTGTGGCTTGGTCAACTTTATTTTGGGCATGGTCCACTGCATTTTGGGCGTGTTCCAGCTGGTCTTGCAGATCTTGGATGTCTTTGGATGTGGTTGTATCTTCGGCCAGAACGGTAACACCGGCCAATAAAGCAATTGCCAGAGAAACGGCGATAAAACGCTTCCAAAAAGGATTCAAAATGGATACCTCCTTGTAATAATATGAATAATAAGATGGTACAGTAAAGCATGGAAATAAATAGCGTATATACTATATCATTCTTATCATACAACATCAAGAGGCTTTTGTCGTTACAAAAGTGTGTTAAAAAATGAAAAAACAGAAACAAAAGCCCACCTTTTATT
>CALWNI010000057.1 GCA_944382775.1 uncultured Allofournierella sp. | reverse complement strand
GTAGTGGATGGGGGCCACACTATAAACGCCTCCAAAAAAATAGCTAACAACAATAAATTAGCTGTCGCTGCCTAATTTAGGCGGCTGTCCTGCCTGTTTTAGTACCGTACAGGGCCAGGGCATCGATTAGGTACTGAACGTGAGCAGCCTTAAGCTTTGCGGGCGGCCATGAACTCATGAAGCTACCAATGTGTCGGCCTGTTTGTCGGCTTGGCACAAAGGGAATGTTGTAGACAAACTGCACCCGGAGATACTCTCGTGGACTTCTTTTCGGACAGGGGTTCGATTCCCCTCATCTCCACCAATTAAAGCCCAGTAGAACCAAGGTTCTGCTGGGCTTTTTCTGTTTCAGGTACACACAAAGGTACACATATACTATTTGGCTTGTTGGGTTTTTAGTAGTTTTTCAAATATGTGATTTAGGTTTTCGCTGATTTCTTTTCCGTCATCATCTAAGGCGTGTCCGTATATTCCATAGGTATCCATGCTGCGGCTATGCCCTACAAGTTTTTTCATCTGGGCCTCGGGCAATACGTCGCTGATGCTAACGAATGTATGGCGTAATTCGTATAGAGATATATCCGGAATGCTGTTGGTAGTGCAATAAATTTTCCACCGTTTGTAGTAGTGCCGAAGGGAAGAAATGCAGAAGACAGATCCTTTTGGACCAGTAATTTCATACTGGTTTTGGAGCAGCTGTTGGGCTAAGTCAGACAAATAGACAACCCGGCGAGCATTTTCGTTTTTTCCGGTTGTTGTTTCCCCATAAACATTGACAGCACGGCGGAGTTCCAGACGATCGCCTTTCCAGTCGATCCATTCTAATCCGTTTATTTCACCTGGTCGCAATCCGGTCAGAACTTCCAGCCGATAGGCGTTAATGTATTCATCTGCAATTTTCTTGTTGCGGTAGTTGGTGGTGTCAACATTAAATAAAACCAAAATATCTTTCGGCTGTAAAATTCGCTTTTCGCCTTTTTTAGCGGAGCGGGCAATCTCAACATCTTCGGTTGTCAGCGTGGTGTATTTATTTTTTCTTGCCCATTTTAAGAATGCGCTCAAATCGGCTCTAAGATTTTGCAGACTTTTTCGGGAATACCCATCGGCAAGGGCGCAATCCAAAACAGTTTGCAGGTCTCCACATGTGAGCTTTCCGATGTTTTTCGTTCCGATAATCGGCTGGATCTTGTTTCGCCATCGGCCTTCCATGGGGGTGTAGTTTCCTTTGCTTGTGGTGGCTCGCTTGACATCCATAAACATGGGGTAGAGTGTATTTATTTTGGTGGAAGATTGCACAACACCCTGCGCTAACCATTCATCCGCTTTTTTGTTGGCTTCACGTTGTCCGGTTCGTCCAGGTTTGGCACTGGTGAATGTTTTACGAACACCGTCTTTTTGCACATTGATTTGCCACCGCTTGCGGCTCTCAATCCATTTTGCGGTGTTGGTTCGTTCGTTTGCCATAATAAAAATACCTCCTTTAGGCGCACTTTACAAAGCCCACCCAAATGAGGTATAATACAGGTGCTTAGGCTGTATTTGCTCATTCGAGTGAACAGTTTATTTTTATCCCCGGTGGTGTTGGCGCACTGCCGGGGATTTTTTATTGTGTAATTTTCTGGGCTTGATGAATCATTTCATTTAGCCGGTCTCGGTCCCATAAAAGAATTTTGCTCTTTTCGGCTTGTACTTTGGCCTGTGGGGTGAAATAACGATTGGTCATCACGGCACCCACCATGGCATTGTAGTAATCACGACCTGAGTTTGCTTCTTGAACTGCAGCAATGCCAATGTTGCCGGAATAGCATTTGCACTGAATAGCATAGGTAATGCCGTCCTTTTTGGCTAAGATATCTGTACCGAAATCGCCGCTGCCCACAGTTACTTCTACATCAGAAAAACCATTCTTTCGCAATACATCGGCACAAAATTTTTCAAAGGTGTGGCCATCCATTTGGTCAAAATCTGAATCCGACATTTTGGTATACATTGAGTCCTGGTTTTGTGAATCTGTGAGCGATAGCTCAGCCTGTACAGAAGGATTACTAATAAATTCCGGAAGTTGTTCTACTGTTACCAACACTTCGCGAGGATGAGCACCTATATACGGACCAACCACACCAAGCTGCTCTAACTTATCCATGATAAGTGCGGCGCTGGGATAGCTCAATTGGAGTTTTCGCTGTAAAAGAGAAGTGGAGCACTTGCCGTGATACACAGCGATGTAGATAGCTTTACAAAGAACAATGTCCGTGCATGGTGGGAAATTCGATACAAAAAAATCCATATCAAACGATGGAACGGATTCGCCATCATGAGAAATTTTATATGCCTCGGGAGCGGCTGCAGTCGCTGTGCATGCGGGGGATGAGAAGCGATGTAATGGAAGTCCGAATTTGTCTTGAAATGTTCCGGTTTTTATTTTAATTAAAGTGGGGATTCCGGCCAACATAAACGGAAGCCAAGTTTTTAGGGTAAACGATATTTTTTCTCCGAATGTAATTAGTTCACCGGTATTGGTGTGTATAGATGAACTGCAAAAAGCATAGGTGAAAATCAGAAGAAAAAAAGTAAGGATAAGATGATAACGACCTTGTTTTGACTTTCCAACATAAAAGTAGTGCAGACCAACTACGCCGAATAAACCATAATAAAATAATTTTTCAGCAGTTTTTTGATTTTTATTGCTGACTATTGTTGTACTGTTTACCATATAGATTTCTCCTGAAGGTTATAGAGCTAATGGTGCTATAAAATTAGAATCTTTTACGAGCCTCCATAACGCGTCCGATGACGTGTATGGGGGTTTCTTTTGTGTTGTAAATTTGCGGCTGATGTTCTTCACTGTAACTTTTAGGAGAGAGAATTACCATATTTCCATCTCTGCGAAAGTATTTGACAGTGGCATAATCGCCGTTTACAGCAACAACAGCAACATCTCCGTTGTCTACCATAGACTGTTTTCTTACAACTACCAAATCGCCGTCATTGATGCCGCAAGCATTCATGCTATCACCACGAACTCGTAAGGCGAAGTAATCTTCTCCATCATTAAAATCATTAGCACAATAACCTTCGATATTTTCCTCGGCATACAGAGGCATTCCAGCGGCCACATATCCAAGAATAGGCATTTGACCTTTTGGGATATATGGAGTACCGACGTGTTCGGTGTTTTCTTTGGTAGAGTTGTCCGAAATACCAAGAATATAGTCAGTGCTTACTCCAAATCTTAACGCTAGTTTTGCAATAAAATCTGAACCAGGCTCACGGGTGCCTTTTTCGTATCCGTAATATGTGGTGTATTTTACACCTAATTCTTCGGCAAACTTTCTGGCACTCAATCCAGTAGACTTTCGTAATTCCTCTATTCGTTCACAAAGCATAGGCAGCTCCTTTCTTAACGATATTATACAGCCAAGTATATAGCAGGTCAATAAAAATATTCGCAAATTGAGAATATAATCGGGTTGAAGAAATTCGCAAAATGCGAATAAAAGGAGGTGTTGAAATGAAATATCCCAATATTGAAGCGGAGAGGGCTAGATTGGGGATGAATCGGACAAATTTAGCTAAGAGCCTAAATGTGAGCCGAGAAACATACCAAAATTGGCAACGTGGAAGAACGGAAATTCCGTGCTCAAAAATTATTGCGATGACAGAGATTTTCCATGTTTCTTCGGACTATCTTCTTGGAATAAAGTCCGCCTAAAACAAAAGCCCGCACAATGGCGGGCGGGAAGGAGAACAGCATGCCAAACCCAAACCAACGATTTAAGCAACTTAGGCGAGCAATTCAAGATGCCGGTTATCATGATCGAGATTTTGCTGCAGCAATGGGAGTAAGCGGTCCGGTAATGTCAAACCGGCTTTCGGGAAAGGCCCCTTGGATGGTCAGCGAAGCTTTAAAGGCTTGCGAGTTGTTACATATTCCACCCGAAGATTTTTGCATCTATTTCAAAGATTGCGTAACAAGATAGGAGATTGCTATGAAAATTAAAAACTATGAGGAGTGGCGAGCAGCCGTACACAAAGAACGTTTAAAGCTGGAAGGTGCTTCTTTTTATTTAAATCAAGATGGAAAAGAACGCCTCAGTGCTTTTACGACATTAGCGGACGTGATGGATTTTTTTGATGATCCAAACGAGTTACTTTCCGAAATTCAACGATGCAGTTGTGAGGGAATTAAATCTCCACATGTTTCTCAAGCATTAAATGCCTTAAAAAAGATAGCGGAGGGACAAGCATGGAAAAGATTTTAATTTACCTACTGGCCCGCATTAAAAAAGCACGCAGCTACGGCGCAAGCAATCTGGAAATTGCGCTGTATTCCTCAAAAGAAATTTGGGCTGAGCTGGAACGACTGGATAACAACCGCACTCATTAACAAAAAGGAGAATAGCACAATGAAGAAGAAACTTAAAATCGTAATCGAGAAAACACCGGAGGGGCTATTGCTTGATGTGGAAGGTACAACACTTGAACAGGCAGATGCGCTGATCATTGGACTTGCAAGGGTTTTGTTAGTAGCTCGTAAACCCGGTGTAACAAACGAGTCGCTGTCGTTAGGCGTTTTTGCAAAGCTACTTAAAACCCTGAATGATATGGAGAACAAAGCATGAACATCCGTAACAAAAAAGAAAGCGCCCGACTGCTGCAACAGTCGAACGCCCAAAAAGGTGTCCCTCAAGACCCTTTGATTGTATCAGTTTTTAAGGCCGCCGTCAAATGGGTGGCACGGTGCATGGTATTTGCGGCAATTCTTGCCCTGTGGACAGCGGCGGTGAAGCTGGTGAAATGGGCCACTTTGGTTGCCCCGGTGCCAACGGTACTTATCTTGTTTTTGATTTTATATCTTCTGGTGTGGCGCGAACTTCGCCAAACACGGGAGTAAAGGAGTGCAGTATGAATTTACAGGGAATTTACCCCAGCACATTAGAACGCAGGTGCAAGCTAAGCAGCAGTAGTCTGCGGGCTGCCTTGGATCGAATGGCACACACCATCACCATGTTACAAACAGGGCTGCCCGTTACCGACAGCTGCATTGACAGCAACTTTGATGCGGTGTTGCATGACATTCCAACGGTGCTTGCCGATATGGCAGCCCTTGCCCAGCTGTTGCAGGTGTCCTATTCGCTGAATCCGGATTTTACCGAAAAGTTTCATTCGGAAATTCGGGTGCTGGAAAACTTTGCACAATACGATAAGGAGGAGAGGCAATATTATGTCGCACCTTGATTTATACAATGCGGTTCGGTCGGTTCCGAGCAATGCCAAAAAGACCATTGCGGCCGGAAAGTTAAAAGGCAAAACCGATATTAACCCGGTATGGCGCATCAAGACCTTAACCGAGCAGTTTGGGCCGTGCGGCATTGGCTGGGGGTACTGCATCGACAAGCTGTGGCATCTGCCGGCGGCAAACGGAGAGGTTGCAGCGTTTTGCGACATCACCCTGTGGTACATACAGGACGGCAAGCGAGGAGAAATCCCGGGAACGGGCGGTTCCATGTTGGTGGACACCCAAAAAGGCAAGCTGACCACCAACGACGATGCCTTTAAGATGGCCCTTACGGATGCCATTAGCGTTGCGGCAAAGGCGCTGGGCGTTGCGGCAGACGTGTACTGGGAGGCAGACACCACCAAATACAGCAAGCAGCAAGACCAACCCTCTGAAATTGTATGCCCGGTGTGTAAAAAACCAATCAAGCCCTTTGAATACAAAGGCGAGCTTCGCACACCCGAGGCACAGCTGCAAGCTATGGGCATGTGCCTAGCATGCCACAAAAAGAAGGCGGCGGAACAATGACTCGCCACCCCGGAAAGGATGAAATAGATGTTAAATGTAGTAGCGTTAATGGGTCGGCTTACGGCAGACCCGGAACTTCGGAAAACCCCGCAGGGCGTGAGCGTTGTCGCCTTTACCCTTGCGGTGGAACGCAGTTTTGCACGGCAGGGTGAGGAGCGGCAGACGGATTTTATCGACATTATGGCATGGCGCAACACCGCAGAGTTTGTTTGCAAGTATTTCCAGAAAGGTTCTTTGATTGCTGTTGATGGCAGCGTTCAAACCCGTACCTATCAGGATAAAGCCGGCAACAACCGCAAGGCGTTTGAAATTGTTGCAAACAATGTGCATTTTGTAGGCAGCAAGGAAAAGAATCATTTTGGCGATGCCAACAAAATGACTGAACCGCCAAGTTATTCACAGCCGAATGATGGTTTTGAAGTGATTAGCGGCGATGAGGATTTGCCGTTTTAAGCAAAGTAGGGCGGTGAAAAATGGATACTTTACAAAAACGCTATAAGCATGGGTTTACCACCGTGAACAATGACATATTTCGTAGCAAGCAGCTTTCTGCAAAAGCGATTGGCATTTTGTGCTTATTGTTTTCGCTTCCAGATAATTGGGAGTTTTCGGTAAAAGGAATTAAAGCGTTATTTCCTTTTGATGGAAGGGACTCCATACAAAAAGGAATAATGGAACTTGAAGAAAAAGGTTTTTTAACGAGAGAACAAACTCGGGTGAACGGGAAATTGGCTGGTTCGGTTTGGACTGTTTGTGATTCACCGTTAACGGATTTTCCGTCAACGGAAAAACCGTCGGCGGAAAATCCGCCACAATTAAATACTAATAGAATAAAAGACTTAAAGAATAAAGATATATCCAAAAGCAGCGTAACCCCCAGCAACACCCAGCGGTCAAAACCCTTCACACCTCCCACCGTAGAAGAAGTTGCCGCTTACTGCGTAAGCAGACAAAACAAGATAGATGCAGTTCGGTTTGTGGACTTTTACGCAGCCAAGGGCTGGTATATTGGCAAAAACAAAATGAAAGACTGGAAAGCCGCCGTTCGCACATGGGAACATGGCAGCAAGACCGAATCCAAGAAACAGGAGGTAAACTGGCTTGAATGAAACCGAAATGGCCGTTATCGGCTGCATGATTCAAACAACCGCCCAGGGCGAAATTTTAGAAGAGGTATCTGCCGAAGACTTCACCGACCCCGAACTGTCCGCCCTGTTTCAAAAACTCGCCAATATGTGGGGCCGATATGGTCGGCTGGATGCGGTTATGGTGTCCGGCCTGCCCGAACGGGAGCTGGTTCTGGCCTGTGTGAATGCCCCAATTGCCTACAGTGCATATCTTTCTTACTGCCGTACCGTCCGCAATCGGGCAATCGTGGCAAAGGTGCAGGGCATTGGTCTGGCGTTGGCAACCAGCGACCTCACAACCGAAACCGCCATGCAGCTCAATGAACAGCTGGCGGCGGTATTGTCGGGCAGAAAGACCTTGAAGTCCGAAACCGCAATGCAGGGCATGATTGGCTTTATCCGCCGTCAGACGGGCAAAGCACCCGAGTACATAAAAACCGGCTTTTCCAGACTGGACAAGTTCACCAAGTTTTCGGCGGGGGATATGGTGATTATCGGGGCAAGACCGTCCAACGGCAAAACCGCAATGAGCTTGCAGATTGCCTTGCACATGGCAAAACAGGGCAAACGAGTGGTGTTCTATAGCTTGGAAACCAGTGCGGAAAAAATCAATGACCGCGCCATTACCTGCTTTTATGACCTAGAATTCGATGATGTCAAAAACTGCAAAAGTGGATTCCCGGCGGAAGATATGGACCCAGACACCTTCGCTATGCTGCCCTTTGAGGTGGTGGAAGCAGCGGGCCGCACGGTGCAATGGATGAAAACCGATGCGGTGCGCCGCAAAGCAGATGTGGTCATGGTGGACTATCTAGGCCTTGTGCGTGACAGAGGTTCCAGCCGCTACGAGATTGTAACCCAGATAAGCCAAGACCTGCACGAAGCGGCACAGGAAACCAAGATGCTGTTTGTGGTGCTGTGTCAGCTGAACCGCCAAAGCAACGGCCTGCCCAACATGCAGGATTTGCGAGAGTCTGGCCAGATTGAACAGGATGCGGATTGCATCTTGCTGCTGCACTACGAGGACAGAAAAACGGGTGATTTTGTGGTGAGGGTAGCCAAAAACAAGGAAGGCCGAGTGGGCGATTTACCTTTTCTCTTTCGGGCGGCAAACCAGAACTTTCTCGAGGTGGAATATGCGCATAACGATTAAAGGCGTACCGCCAAGCCTAAACCAAACCGCCGGGCGGCAGAATGTGTGGGCGTATCGGACGAATAAAAAGGTGTGGACGGATACCGTATATTTTGCCTGCATGAACGCCAAGGACCGCCCCAAAGAACCGTTTGCCTTTGCGCTGGTGCGAATTGATTATTATTTCAACTCTGCCCGCCGCCACGATGCTGACAATTACAGCGGCAAATACCTGCTGGACGGATTGACCAAGGCGGGCGTGATTCTGGATGATGACCTGGCACATATCGCAACGGCAATCCATGGACACGTGGACCGCAAAAACCCAAGAACTGAAATCACCATACTGGAGGTGCCAAAACTTGACTAGCCAAAAACGCAGAGCCGGTGGAGCGTATCGTAGGACTGCACAGCTGACCAGCCTACACGCAAAGCAGGGCAAGGACAGGAGCAAGGCCAAGAAGAAAGCGAGGGCGAAACGGCATGATAAATAGGCGCAGAAAAAACAAGCAGCAGGAAGAGGAGTGCCGTAAAATTGTACGGCAGATCAAGCGGTTAAAACCACCCCCAAACCAACCGGAGCAGCTCAACGGGGTTTGCATGGCAGAAAACTGCGCTTGGAAGCCACAAA
>CALWNI010000056.1 GCA_944382775.1 uncultured Allofournierella sp. | reverse complement strand
TTTTCTTTCTACATTATCGGCACAAGCCTTCTTTTGAACCACGCGACTATCGCGTGGTTTTCTTTATACAACAAAAACTCCCAAGGTCTAAAAAGACTTTGGGAGTTTTTATTTTCCATCAGTGAACCAAAACAGAAGAGGGGGAAACGGTAACACTTGTAATGTATCAGTTTATCAATATCCATCAGTGAACCAAAACCTGTCCAGCACGGCAAGGCGGTATTCTGGAGTATCAGTTTATCAATATCCATCAGTGAACCAAAACTGTTTTCCCATGTTTAAAAATGGAGACCGTGTATCAGTTTATCAATATCCATCAGTGAACCAAAACAATCCTTTAATCTGTTCGCCTGCCAACGCAGTATCAGTTTATCAATATCCATCAGTGAACCAAAACATGAAGCTGCTGAAAAATTAGGGGTTAATCGTATCAGTTTATCAATATCCATCAGTGAACCAAAACCGCTGTTCGGAATCATGCCTTTTAGGGCTTGTATCAGTTTATCAATATCCATCAGTGAACCAAAACACATTTGTATGTATATATGACCTTGACCGGTATCAGTTTATCAATATCCATCAGTGAACCAAAACTCGGTCTGCAACTGGTATCAGTGTTGTTGAGTATCAGTTTATCAATATCCATCAGTGAACCAAAACGCGCTGCAATGATCTTTGGGGTACATGTAAGTATCAGTTTATCAATATCCATCAGTGAACCAAAACTAAATTATCAATGGAACTATCCATTCCATGTATCAGTTTATCAATATCCATCAGTGAACCAAAACAAAAAGGCGAGTCTTTCCTCCGCGTTGTCGGTATCAGTTTATCAATATCCATCAGTGAACCAAAACCAACTTCGTAAGATGCGGGAAAAGTATGGCGTATCAGTTTATCAATATCCATCAGTGAACCAAAACACAACCTCTGATGTATACAACAGCAAGACCGTATCAGTTTATCAATATCCATCAGTGAACCAAAACAATAGCTTTTTGCAATAGCATAACATTGGGTATCAGTTTATCAATATCCATCAGTGAACCAAAACCGCAAGATATAGTAGCTCTTGCGGTTTTGGTCTTGTTATTTCTACTAGATTATACTTCAATTAGGTCTTTTGTGTCAAGAAAATGTTCATCTTTTAATGCTTGCCCACACAAAATCTTCATTTGGGTATACTGTTTTTCGGTAACAATCATCGCCCGCACCGACCCTGCCTGTGGCAGATGACTTTCTACTATTTTTAAATGCTTTTTGGCATCGTCGTGGTTGCGGGTTAAGCGCACATACACCGAATATTGCAGCATCACAAAGCCATCGTTAATCAATGCTTTGCGAAAATCGGCATATTCTTTGCGTCGCTTTTTGGTATTTACCGGCAAATCAAAAAATACCATCAATCGCATAAATCGTTCACCCATCCTGCTCATCCTCAAATAGCGGGTCAAAGCGAATCAGTTCTGGCAGCAACAGCAACCCTGCATCTTGCCCCTCAATGGCACTGGTTAAGCTTTTAATGTAACGGTCAATTGCATAACGCACCCGCATTTTTTTACCGTCTAATTTAATGGGGTGGTTTACCAAGCCAATCAACTCTTTGCGGTTGGTTTTCGTCAGTTGTTCATACAATTCATCACAGTGGCTGTCTACCCATAAATCCACCAACGGTCTCAGCGGTTCCATTAAATCATCTGCCAAATTAAAGGGATTTCCGCCGCCAATGTGGTGAATTCCCAAGATACCAGAATACCCGTATGCCGCCAGTGTTTTGCTTACTGCCGAGCGAACAATGGCATAGCCATAATTCAGTGCCGCATTGGTTACATCTTCTTGGGTGCGGGTAAAACCTAACCCAAACAATGCGGGAAAATACAGCTTTGCCGCTTGTGCTTCGCGGTTATTGCTGTCCCCCAGTCGAACCGCCAACGCCATTTCCTCCAGCTTTTGCGCTTTTGCACCGCTTACCCCTGCAAGCCTGAGTGCCTTTGCCTGATTTTGTATCTTTGCCTGCACAATGCGCTGCCACAGCTGATTTTTAAATTCATCGGTTAGTTGCATTTGTTTTTGCACCGTTGTTAAGGGGCGGTAATGCAGCCCCATAGGCAAAAGCTCCGCACACGGCAGATGCTTTTCGTCGCAAAAAATCACATGTACCCCTGCCTGTGCCAGTTGGGTAAGCACTGCCACACTTACCATTGCCTGTCGATTATCCACTACCACTGAATACAAATCGCCAATGGGTACCCGTGCTTCCTGTTCTTCACTGTACACATGCAGCCATTGATTTTTTACCGTTAGTTTTTCTCCGCTGGTAACAATAAGAGTTCGCCACATTTGATTTCACCACCCTTTCTGCCCAAGATGTCCACGGCGTATTTTTTTACAATTGCCTTTTTGGGAAAACGGAACTTCATTGCTTCGCTTTCATTTTTTCTAATTCCTCTTAATATTCCCTGCGTTACTCCACCTGCACTTTGGTAAAACCCTTCAAACTTCATCTCTCCTTTTTCTGTTCCCACCGTAATGTAATCGTTTTTAAACAAATAGGTTAGGTGTTCTTGGTAATCCTGCGGCAGGGGCTTAGCTAAATACATCTTTTTGTTTTGGCAAAGAATATCACTGCGGCAGATGCCACGCAGCTTTGTTTCGCCTGTTGTGGTGCGGTATACTTCAATGCAATAATATTTATTGGTTTCCAATACACTGTAATTGGTTGGGGCGATGTCTTTTTTCTTGCGTACATCCCAATCCAGTGGCTTTACTATTAACGTTACCTTGCGAATCAGCCGCCCTTTTTGGGTGTAAAATTCGTTTTTACCCTGCTCTTGCAGGTAAGTAAGTACCGTTTTTTGCTCGGCTTTTTTCTTGCCTTTTTTCTGCTGTTCGGTTGTTTCTTCCTGGGCTTCTTCGTTCTCTCCATCTTCCTTTATCAAGGCAGCGGCTTGGTCGGGCGTAACATCGGCAAACAAGGCAAATAGTGAATCTCTCAAATCCCCATCGTTGGTATAAAGCTTGTTTAAATCAGCATAAGTAAGGGTTAACACATCTTTTCGTTTCAGTTCGTACCATACCCCGTCAATCTCTTTTGCCTTTATAAGAGTATCGGTAGTAACCTGCCCTTGCAGTTTTCGTTCCTGCTTGCGGCTGGTTAGGGGCGGCGTTAACTGCTTGGCAAAGTCGGCATCATTTTGATAATGTCGCAATGCCCTTTGGGTATATTCTGTGGGGTCAACTTCTTCCAAGGGTGCACCAAACCGAGCATCAACTTCATCGTTCAAACGCTCAATCAATGCGGTAATTCTGTTTTTTCGGGTCAGGTACTGTTCTGCCTTTTGTTTGGGAATTCCGTAAAACTGTTGCAGCGTTTGCACACTGCGTTCCAGCATGGCTCGGTACTCCTGTGTTTCCAGCCCTTTGCTTGCTTTCAGGATTCGATTCAAGCGCATGTTATCCTCGGCAATTTGTGCGGTTGCTGGAGCAATGTTGGCAATTACCACCGCATCCACCGCATGGTGCAGGGTGGTTTGCTGGCGCAGCTTGTCCTTTTCGTCGGTACCCCATGTGGTTTTGTTCAGCCACACACGCCGAAAACGGCTGGTTAAGCCGCCCTTTACCGGAAATACAAAGGGATTGCGGTGTTCTTGAGCAGGCTGCAAGGTTTGCTCTAAATATCCACGCAGATATTTTGCAATGTAGCGGGTATCGTTTAGATTACGGCTTTTCCACTCGCTCAGCAAATCTGCATTGCTCAGCGTATCCAACAGCAGATAGCGGCGTTTTTGTTCGCTGATTTTTTCCTCTTTTGCCAGCTGGTTCACACGCCCAATAAATGCTTGCTTTTGCTCTTCTTTTAAGTACATAAGCGGGGTGCGCTGCCCTTTGGTTTGGTTTGCATCTGCCAAAACCAGGGCTTTGTTTTGCAGGGTATTGTCCAGCACCAGCGAGAACGGCACAATATGGTCAACCTCTACCTGACGGTTGTGGGAGGTCAGCACCGCACGCTTATCGGAAAACGGAGTATCTGTATACAGACATTTCCAGCCTTGCTGTTCCGCCAAGCGGTAACGCTCCAGCATGGCAGAGGTAACGTCTTCTTCGCTGCTTAAATTTAAAATCTGGCAGATTTCCTTTTTTTCTGCCTCGGTTCGTTTTTGGTTTTTCTTTTGCTGATTGTCAATTTCGTTACGCTCTGCCCAAGAGCGGCCCAAATCGCTTGCAACCTCAATGTTGACCGCCCACGGTGAACCATATTTGCCCACAATGGCGTTGATTACCTTTCGGGTTTCGTTTAAGCTGCGCATAACAACCGAGTTTTTGGCAAATTCTTCGTCTTTGGAAAAAGGCGGCAACTTGGTATGGGTTCCGCTTGCTTTGCCCACTTGAGGACGTTCCAATTCATTGGCAATGCGCCACTGAAACTCGCCGTAACGCTCGCCGTTGCAAAACGCTTCGATGGCATCTTTCATGTACGCATCGCAAACCTTTGCCGTGCCAGAAAGTTTTTGCGCCGTTAATCGGGCCGCCAGCTGCTCGGTCATGCCCTCTATGGCAAGCAGTTCCTTTTTACGGCGCCGTGGTGTTTGATACAGCGACAAAACACGTCCAATCTGATTCAGCATGGTTGTATATGATAGGGCATCTTCGCCCAATGCTTGCTGCCAATCCACGCCACACTCTTCCAAGATGGGCTTTACCCGCTTTAAAAATTTTACGCAGTTGGGAGCACGGTCTGCACTTTTTACGGTTTTATCATCAATTTCAATGTTATATTTTTTTGCAATGGCAGAAATTTCTTTTTTGGGCAGTTCCGCATTGTTCAGTGTTGCCTGCACCAGCTCTTGCGCCATTTCTTTGGGCAAACCAAATTCGCCGGTGGTTTTATTGATGTACCGATACTGGGAAAGCGTGTTGGTTACGGCAAACAAATCGCCCAAAACCGTCATTCTCGCGCCGCGCGGCTGTTGGCGGTAATACTGGCATGTTCCAATGGCATCCAAAAAGCCGGTGTATTTACGCATTGGGTCTTGTGCATCGCCGGGGCCGTCTTCAAAATCTCGCTGCTCAAAGATGACATTCAGCAAAAATCCACGGTTGCTATGCTGTGCCGCCGTGTTATAAGGTTGGTTTAAACAAGGGTAAAACTTACTTTGGCATTGCAAAATGGCATCGGCCTCTTTGCGTAGCAAATCTCGGCTAATGGGGTAGCGCACATCGTTATAGGGGTGGCTGCGATACACACGCACACTGCCACTTTTGGGTGCAAAGGTTTCATCCTTTAACAGCATTTCTGCCACTGAGCGGTACCCTTGTTCTTTCATAATGGCATTCACTCGTTCAATGCCTTGGTTTTCCTTCTCATATTCTTTTTTCTCCTGGGCAGAAAGCTGCTTGCGATCCTCTTCTTCCAGCGAATAAAAATTTTGATACCCGCGGTGATTGCTAAAATGGATGAGGCAAGCCGCCAGCTCTGCCGGGGTTAACTGCTCGGTCAACCCTTTTACACGCAAGCTTAACAAATCGGCATGTCCCGTTTCAAAAAAGGCTTCCACCTGCCCTTGCTGTAACAGCCCAATTCGCTGCAAGTGGGTTTTCAGCCTTGCTTTGCGGTGGCTTTTGCGTCGAACCACACGGCGCCTTGCCCGATAGCCTCGGCGGTCTTGGTTTGCATTGTTTTTGGATTGCGGGTTTTCGGTTGTATCAAACATACGCACCCCAAAATCTTCAATGCGTGGGTCATTGCCGTACCGAATAACAGCCCAACCAACCGATTTAATACCAATATCTAAACCAAGTACATAACGCAAGGAACCTTGTGCCATAATTCCCTCTCCTTTTTTAAATTGACATTTTAAAATTGTATGCTATAATAAAGCCACACTTAGATTTTTGATGTGTCAGTTTATCAATATCCATCAGAATAAACATTGTTGATTCCGTATCGGTTTATCAATATCCATCAGAAGTTCTAAGATAAGGCATTACGCCGTAGGGTATGGTGGTATCCCATTGAATCCACCTTTTTTGCATTTAACAGCAATGCCGCTTTTTGGCATTGCTGTTTTGTTTTAGTATAGCATAGCAATTGCACAATAAACAGGACTTTTTCACCTTTTTAGCCAAAATTTCTCTATTTTTCTTTCGAAGCCCCAAACGCATTGGCGTGAGGGTAGGAAATGAAATCCTAATGAGTTTTCGGCGGGAGCGAAAGGCCCCCTCTACCCTGTCCATGCAAGACCCCATCGAAACCGGCAAGGACGGCAGCAGCTTAACGGTGATTGATGTTGTACCCGATGAATTTATTCTGGACGAAGACTACGAACATCGGGAAGAAACCCAGATGCTAAAGCAGTTGGTGCAGCAGCTGCAAGGCCGAGAACGGCAGGTAATTCTTTTGCGGTATGGGCTTTCGGGGCAAGCACCCCTTACCCAACAGGAAGTTGCCGACCTGCTGGGCATTAGCCGCAGCTATATCAGCCGCATTGAAAAAGCGGCCGTGGAGCGTTTGCGCCAAAACATTGCCGCTGCACAATAAAAAAGAGATACGCAGGTACCCTTTGTGCCTGCGTATCTCTTTTTGTTTGTCAACAGCCGCCCAGTGTGGCTGCCATAACGGCTTTAATGGTGTGCAGTCGGTTTTCGGCCTCGTCAAATACAATGGACTGGGGTCCCTCGAATACTTCGTTGGTAACTTCCAACTCCTGCAAGCCGAAGGTTTGGCACACCTGCCGACCAATTTCGGTGTTTTGGTCGTGGAATGCGGGCAAGCAGTGCATAAAGACCGCTTGCGGCCCTGCTTTTTGCATGACGGTTTGATTCACCTGATACGGCAGCAGCGCACGGATGCGCTCGTTCCACACCGCTTCGGATTCGCCCATTGACACCCAAATATCGGTATAAATCACATCGGCCTGTGCAACTGCCTTGTCCACATCTTCGGTAAACTGTAAGGTTGCACCGGTTTGCTGTGCAATTTCTTGGCATTGCGCAATCAGTGCCGGGTCGGGGAAATATTCACTGGGGGCACATGCGGTGAAATGCAGCCCCATTTTCGCACAGCCCACCATCAGCGAATTGCCCATATTAAACCGTGCATCGCCCATATACACCAGTCGAATGCCCTGCAAGTGGCCAAAGTGTTCTTGAATGGTCAAAAAGTCCGCCAAAATTTGTGTGGGATGAAATTCATCGGTTAAGCCGTTCCAAACTGGAACCCCTGCATACTGTGCCAGCATTTCCACGGTGCTCTGGGCAAACCCGCGGTATTCAATGCCATCAAACATACGGCCCAATACCCGTGCGGTGTCTGCAATGCTTTCTTTTTTGCCCATCTGAGAAGCCGCCGGGTCAAGATAGGTAACGCCCATGCCCAAATCGTGCGCTGCCACCTCAAAGGCGCAGCGGGTACGGGTGCTGGTTTTTTCAAACAAAAGCGCAATATTTTTGCCTTGGCACAAACGGTGCGGCGTTCCGTCCTTTTTCTCCTGCTTTAACCGCTTTGCCAAATCCAGCAAGGCGGAAATTTCCTGCGGTGTAAAATCCAACAGCTTTAAAAAGCTTTTTCCTGTTAATTGCATCGGTACTATCCCCTATTCCTGCTTTGCACAAACCTGTTTTAAGGTTTCAATCGCCTGTTCCAGTAAATTGTTTGGTATATTCAGCGGCGGCAGCAACCGTATCTTATCCTTTGCTTTCAATACCAGAACCCCTTGCTCCATACATTCCTGCACCACCTGGCTGGCATCGCGCAGGGTATCCACCCCGAGCATTAAGCCCAAACCGCTGACCGAGCGAACCCCAGGCGCATTGTGCAGCGCATTGCGGATATATTCCGACTTTTGCTGTACCTGCTGCATCAGGTCATCGTCCAGCCGCTGCAAAATGTTCAAGGCCCCGGCGCAGCTTACGGGGTTTCCGCCAAAGGTGGAACCGTGGTCGCCGGGGGTGTACACATTCTGCACCCGCTCGCCAAACAAGGTGGCACCAATGGGCAAGCCGCCGCCCAATCCCTTGGCGGTGGTAACCAAATCCGGCTGGATGTTGTAGTGCATGTATCCATACAACTTGCCGGTTCTGCCGTTGCCGCTTTGCACTTCGTCCACAATCAGCAATGCACCGTATTGGTTTGCCAGCTTTGCCGCCTGCTGAACATAGTCCACGTCCAGTGCATTCACGCCGCCCTCGCCCTGTACCACCTCCAGCAAGATGGCGGCGCATTTGTTTTGGTTGAGCAATTTTTCCAGATGCTCCGCATCGTTGGGCCTTGCATGGACAAAGCCCGGTGTAAGGGGCTGGAACTGCTGATGAAACACCGCTTGCCCCGTTGCCGCTAAAGTGGTAATGGTGCGGCCGTGAAAGCTATGTTCCAGTGTAATAATGGTGGTATAGTCGCTGCCCAATGTTTGCGCCGCATACTTACGGGCAGCTTTTATGGCACATTCGTTGGCTTCTGCCCCGGAATTGGAGAAAAACACCTTTTTCATACCTGTTTTTTCGCACAACATCTGCGCCAAACGAATGTTCGGCTCGGTGTAATACAAATTGGAGGCATGCTGCAATTTGCCAAGCTGCTCAATTACCGCCTGCTGCCATTCGGGGTCTGCCGCACCAAAGGTATTTACGGCAATTCCGCTGCCCAAATCAATGTACTCTCGCCCTGTTTCATCTTTTAACACAGCACCGCTTCCCTGCACCAAACACAGCGGAAAACGGGCATAGGTATGGGCAAGATATTCTTGTTCCAACTGAATCAGATTCATTGTGTGGATGCTCCTTTTTTAAACATGGTGCCAATGCCCTCGTTGGTTAGGGTTTCAATTAAAATGGCGTGGGGAATCCGTCCGTCCAGAATAAACACCTTGTTTACCCCCCATTGAATGGCTTCTACGCAGCATTCCACCTTGGGAATCATGCCGCCGCTGATAACGCCGCTTTCAATTAGCCCCCAAACCTCTTCCACCGCAATTTCGGGAATCAGGGTGGCAGGGTCGTCCTTGTCCTGCAAGAT
>CALWNI010000055.1 GCA_944382775.1 uncultured Allofournierella sp. | reverse complement strand
CTTTCAATTAGCCCCCAAACCTCTTCCACCGCAATTTCGGGAATCAGGGTGGCAGGGTCGTCCTTGTCCTGCAAGATGCCGCTGATGTCGGTCATGGCAATCAGGCTTTCTGCCCCCAGTTCCCCCGCAATGCGTGCGGCGGCGGTATCGGCATTTACATTGTATACATTGCCCTGTGCATCACAGGCCACGGTGGAAATCACCGGGATATATCCTTTTTCCAGCACATCCAAAATGGGTTGGGGTTCAATGGCGGTAATCTCGCCCACAAAGCCCAGCCGTTCATCCTTGGTTTTGGCCTGAATCATACCGCCGTCAATGCCGCACAGACCAATGGCTTTGCCGCCCCGTGTTTGCAACAGGTTCACCAGTGTTTTGTTGATTTTGCCTGCCAGCACCATCTGCACCGCTTCGACGGTTTCTTTGTCAGTTACCCGCAGGCCGTCCACAAACTGGGTTTCCTTTCCCATCTGTTCCAGCAGGTTTGTAATTTCGGGGCCGCCGCCATGCACCAAAACCACCCGAATGCCCACCAAGGACATCAAGACGATATCCCGCATGACCGAGTCTTTCAGTTCCTCGTTAATCATGGCGTTGCCGCCGTATTTTACCACCACAATTTTGCCGGTGTATTGCTGAATGTACGGCAGTGCATGCACCAAAATGCGCGCCCGATCCGCATTGGAAATCTGCATTGTTCACTTCTCCTTTTGTTCGCCGTTAGGTGCGGTAATCTCCGTTGATTTTCACATATTCATAGGTCAAATCGCAGCCCCAGGCGGTGGAACTTGCCTTGCCGCTGTTCAGCGAAACGATAATTTCAATTTCATCCTGCTGTAAAATGGTTTTGGCCTGTTCTTCGCTGAACGGCACGCCTGCCCCGTTTTGGCAAACCAAAATTTCACCGCCGCAAGACCGAAACTTCACATCAATTTTTTGCACGTCCACCGCTGCACCGCTGTACCCAATGGCGCACAGCACCCGTCCCCAGTTGGCATCGGCGCCAAACATTGCCGCCTTTACCAGAGAGGAGCAAATCACGCTTTTTGCCACAACCTTTGCGGTGTGCAGGTCGGGCGCATCCAGAACCTTACATTCCAGCAGCTTTGTGGCACCTTCGCCGTCTGCCGCAATGCAGCGGCACAGATGCACGGTAACGGTGTTCAGTGCTTTCATAAAGGCATCAAAGGCAGGCCCTTCGCAGGCAATGGGTTCGTTGCCTGCCATACCGTTTGCCAATACCGTTACCATGTCGTTGGTGGAGGTATCGCCGTCCACGCTAATCATGTTAAAGGTGTCTGCCACATCGCCGGACAACGCCTTTTGCAGCATGTTGGGCGCAATGGCACAGTCGGTTGTAATGAATACCAGCATGGTTGCCATGTTGGGATGAATCATACCGGAACCTTTGGCAATGCCACCCATACGGCAAACGGTGTCGCCAACGGTAAATTCCACTGCAATTTCCTTAATCTTGGTGTCGGTGGTCATAATGGCCTGTGCCGCCGCTTGGCTGTCGCTGCCCAGATTCGCCGTTAAGGCAGGGATTCCTGCCGCAATGGGGGCAATCTCCAACGGCTGCCCAATCACCCCTGTGGATGCCACAATCACATCTTGCGGCGAAAGATGCAGCGCATCTGCCAGCAGTTCGCTCATCTGATTTGCAATTTCAATGCCGTTTGCATTGCAGGTATTGGCGTTGCCACTGTTGCAGATTACCGCCTGCGCCATGCCGTTTTGCAGATGCTCTTTTGTAACCAGCAAAGGGGCACCTTTTACCTGATTGATTGTGTATACCGCCGCTGCACTTGCTGGAACCTGGCTATAAATCAACGCCAAATCCCGTTTGGAACGGTTTTTCCGTATTCCGCAATGCACCCCGTTTGCCAAAAATCCCTTTGCAGCGCATACTCCGCCCTCAATTATCTTCATAACCAAACCCCTTTGCTTTTCTGTTCTATTTATAGGTGCAAACCGCTTGTTTGGGGCTGCCCCAACACCAAGTTTAAACACTCGATCGCCGCACCGGATGCCCCTTTGCCCAGGTTATCGTAGCGAGCCACAAGCAAAATCCGATCATCGCAGCCATGCACCGTAATTTCCATATTGTCTTTGCCTTGAAAGGCCGCCGCCGACAAAAACCCTTGTTCCTGTGCCGTTTCGGTATAGGTAACCAACGGCCCTTGGTACTGTTTGCGGTACGCCTGTTTGATTTGTTCCACGCCAACCCCTTGGCTGAGCTGATGCGCAAACAGTCCAACCGTAACTTCCATACCACTGTAAAAGTCCGCCACAACGGGGCTAAACAGCGGCTTTTGTGCCATGCCGCAAATCTGCTGCATCTCGGCCAAATGCTTATGCTGTTGGGTCAATGCGTATTGTCTGGGTGCCGTTAGCAGCTTATCCCGTTGCGGCTGCTGGTAGGCTGCAATCATCTGCTTACCGCCGCCGCTATACCCCGTTATGGAAAAACAGCTCAGTGCAGCATTTGCAGGCAAAAGCCCCTGCGCCACCAACGGATACACCAACGCAATGAAACCGCTGGCATGGCAGCCCGGCACCGCAATGCGTTTTGCCTGTTGTACCTCCTGCCGATGGCTTTCGCTCAACTGTGGAAAGCCATACACCCAGCCGGGGGCGGTGCGGTGGGCGGTGGAGGTGTCCAAGATAACGGCGTTTGTTCCGTTTGCCAGCTCCACCGCCCTGCATGCCGCATCGTCGGGCAGGCACAAAAAAATGGCATCTGCCGCCTGCATCGCCTCTTGCCGTGCAGCTTCGTCTTTGCGCAGCTCTTCGGGTAATTCAATCAGCTCCAAATCCTGCCGTTCTGCCAGCCGCTGATGAATCCGCAGCCCTGTTGTGCCGGCACTTCCGTCAATGAAAATCCGTTTCATTTTGCAAAAACTCCTTCAGCAAATCAATTTGCGCCTGTACCGACTTTGGCCCTGTGCCACCTTGGGAAATTCGTTTTTCCACGCAGGTATGCAGGTCGATTTCCTCATACAAATCCCCTTCAAATAGCGGCGAAAACTGCCGATAGGTTTCCAAGGGCAAGGCTTCCAGCACGGTATTTTGCTGAATACACAATGCCACCAGTTGCCCCACCAATTGATATGCCGTGCGGAACGGCAGCCCCTTTTTTACCAGATAATCCGCCAAATCGGTTGCGTTGATAAATCCCTTTTGGGCAGCTGCGTACATGGCTTCTTTGTGTACGGTCATGGTGTCTAACATGGGGGCAAAAATTTGCAGGCAAAGTTTTACTGTGTCCACCGCATCAAATACGGCTTCCTTGTCCTCCTGCATATCCTTGTTATAGGCAAGGGGTAAGCCCTTCAGCATGGTTAACATGGCCATTAAATCGCCGTATACACGGCCTGTTTTACCCCGCACCAGTTCTGCCATGTCGGAATTTTTCTTTTGCGGCATAATGCTGGAACCTGTGGTATAGGCATCGTCCAGTTCCACAAACTGAAATTCCCAGCTGCTCCACAAAATAAGTTCTTCTGAAAAACGGGAAAGGTGCATCATGATAACCGCCAAGGCTGCCAGCAATTCCACGCAAAAATCACGGTCAGACACGCCGTCCATGCTGTTGTGTGCAATGTCGGCAAAGCCCAATGCCTTGGCAACCATTTTGCGGTCGGTGTTGTAGGTGGTTCCTGCCAAGGCACAGCACCCCAGCGGGCTTACATTGATTCGCTTTGCCACATCCTGCAAACGCAGGATATCCCGCTGAAACATCATGCCGTAGGCCAGCAAATGGTGGGCAAAGGTAATGGGCTGCGCCCGCTGCAAATGAGTGTAACCGGGCAGAATGGCATCGGTGTTTTGCTGTGCTTGCTTGACCAGTACCTGCATCAGTTCTTTCAGCAAGGCTTGCAGCTGGGCAACTTCGTCCCGCAGATACAACCGCAAATCCAGTGCTACTTGGTCATTTCGGCTGCGGGCTGTGTGCAGCCGCTTGCCCACATCGCCAATGCGGCGCGTCAACTCAGCCTCCACAAACATGTGAATGTCCTCGGCTTGGGGGTCGATGCACAAAGCACCGCTGTTTAAATCTTGCAAAATGCCCTCCAAACCTGCGGTAATGGCATCGCAGTCCGCTTGCGATAAAATGCCCTGTGCTGCCAGCATGGCGGCATGTGCCATTGAGCCGCCAATATCCTGCCGATACATACGGCAATCCACCTGAATGGAACGGTTAAAATCATCTGCAAGGGTATCTGACGGTTTTAAAAACCGCCCTGCCCACATTTTTTCCATAGCTGCGTTCTTCGCCGCCGTTTTTCACAAGCGGCGAACCTCCTTTTTGCAATTACTTTTGATTTTTCGCCTTTACCTTGGCCTGTACCTTAATGGGTAAACCATACAAATTGATAAAGCCGGCTGCATCGGCCTGATTGTATACATCATCTTCATCAAAGGTTGCAATTTCCGGGTCGTACAGCGAGTATTCGCTCCATACACCGGCGTTGATGATATTGCCTTTGTAAAGTTTCAGCTTTACGGTGCCGGTGCAGGTTTGCATCAGCACATCCACAAAGGCAGACAACGCTTCACGCAAGGGGGTGTACCACTGGCCGTTGTATACCAAATCGGCAAAGGTGATGGCCAGTTCCTGCTTTTTGTGTGCGGCATATTTATCCAGGCACAGGGTTTCCAGCACATTCAATGCCTTGTACAAAATGGCACCGCCCGGTGTTTCGTACACGCCGCGGCATTTCATGCCAACCAAACGGTTTTCCACAATGTCCAGCAGGCCAATGCCGTTGGCACCGCCTAAAGCGTTCAGCTTGAGAATAATCTCTTTTGCCGACAATGCCTCGCCGTTTAGGGCAACGGGTACCCCCTGTTCAAAATCCAAGGTAATGTAGGTTGGTACATCCGGTGCCTGCATGGGCGAAACGCTCATTTCCAAAAAGCCGGGCTTTTCATAGGTAGGCTCGTTGCCGGGGTCTTCCAAATCCAAGCCTTCGTGGCTTAGGTGCCACAGGTTTTTATCCTTGGAATAGTTGGTTTCTCTGGTAATTTTCAGCGGAATGTTATGTGCTTCGGCATAGGCAATTTCTTCTTCACGGGATTTAATTTCCCACTCACGCCAAGGCGCAATGACGGGCATATCCGGTGCAAAGGCTTTGATTGCCAGTTCAAACCGAACTTGGTCGTTTCCTTTGCCGGTGCAGCCATGGCAAATTGCGTCTGCCCCTTCTTTTTGGGCAATTTCAACCAGACGCTTTGCAATAATAGGCCGTGCAAAGCTGGTGCCCAGCATATAATTTTCGTACAGTGCGCCTGCTTTTACGGTTGGAATGATAAAGTCATTGACAAATTCGTCGGTTAAATCTTCAATGTACAATTTGGATGCGCCTGTTTTTAGAGCCTTTTCTTCCAGACCTTCCAGTTCGCCTTCCTGCCCCACATCGCCCGAAACCGCAATGACTTCGCAATTGTTATAGTGTTCTTTTAACCAGGGAATCATAATCGAGGTATCCAACCCGCCGGAATAAGCCAACACTACTTTTTTAATTTGATTTTTATTCATACCCACATTCTCCTCATTGTTCTGCGTGCTGCAGTGATGTTGTGAATAATCTTACACCTAAATGAATATTTTTGCAATATATTTTTATAAAAATACAGTATTTTGGATATTTTATAAAATCAAAACACGTTTTATAATCCTATCTTCTTGCATAATACACGAATATTTAAACATAGTTCCTGCATTTTTTCTTATTTTTATTCGTGTTTTTCTGTTTTCGGGTTTGTTTGCTATCCGTCTGCTTTTGGGTATAAATTTTCATTCATCAAACGCTTGGATAATCTTTTTAAAAAAATTTTTATATTTTTTAAAAAAAGGTATTGCCAAATAGAAAAAAGTGTGTTATATTAATGAAGCACCAAACAACAGGTCGTTCCTCAATAGCTCAGTCGGTAGAGCATGCGGCTGTTAACCGCAGGGTCGTTGGTTCGAGTCCAACTTGGGGAGCCAACAAAACCGCTTGTAGATTCGCTCTACAAGCGGTTTTTTCGTTACATTATGCTTTTCTACTTCCCTTGTTTCTTTTAATCCCATAACAAACACAAGCCACTTGGCCCCATACATTCTTTTTACTGCTTTTGCACATTCGTTTTGCGTTTTATGTTCGTCACTTCCTTTGCATCTTGGCGGCATATGGTTGCCCCCCATTGTTCAAAAATTTATTTCAGCAAGAATTTCTGACCCTTCCGCCCCGATAAAAGAATTATTGTATCAACTAATTAAGCAAGACAAGCGCACCAGGCATTCTGCCTATGATATGGCTACACATGGCTTTGAGCAATTTATATTGATTGCTTCCAGCAAGTATCTTTTGCAAGCCGAGCAACACCCGATGGAAAAATTATTACTTTAAACCATCAAGAAAAGGGCTATTTTGATTTAGATTCCCAGCCAGATAAATTCTTTTGTTATTTAACCCTATTTTAACCCGGTGTTAATGAAAAAGGTTTTGCACGGCGAAGCCGTGCAAAACCTTTGGTTCAAGTTAGAGTGACAGTTTTTACATCCTGTGTTATCATATATGTACCTCTTATACACCGCGTTCATAAGCAAGTCGGTACTGCTCTTCGGAAGACATTGATGACCATTCTTCGAATGTGACTCCATAAGTCTCTTCAATAAACTTATCCGACTTCTCTATGACCTCTTTTTTCTCTTGTTCCATTTTTTCGCGTTCGGCTGCTTGGTTTTTGGCTACCTGTTCTTGCTTTGCGGCAACTTCTGATCGTACTCGCTCGAGCCTATCAATCGCTTCCTCACGAGTTAGGCCAGCAGACATGTAGTCTTGTATTGCGGCTTCGGTCTCTGCATCGTAGGCTGCTTGAACTTCTGCCTTTTCCTCTTCAACTGTCATTGGAGTTTCCGCTTCTTCTGACTGAGCCTCTTCCACCTCTGCCACGGTGTTAATAGTTTCTTCCTGCTCTGCCTGGCTTTCCGCCTCGCTTGTGCTTTCCTCGCTTACTGCACTTTCACTGGATACACTGCTGGATGCTGTGGTATCTTCCACCTTTGGCTCGTCCTTGCTGCACGCAAAGAATACACCAGCACACACAACAATCAATTCAGCAACGGCTAACATACTTTTTTCAAGGGAAGTCCTCCTTATAAAATAGGGGGACTTCCCTTTTTTGTAGAAATCCCTCTATGTATTTGTTTTTATGGATATTTTTTACTTCCTCATTCTACCATGTTTTATTTTTGTTTACAAGCTTTTACCCCATGTATTTCTAAAAAGCATTTTCGGCCATTCTCACACATTCACCTTAAATAACTTCCACCGTTTTGCACAACGAAAAAGCCCTGTAAACCAATTGGTTTACAGGGCTTTGCTTGGTGCGGATGAAGGGACTTGAACCCCCACGGTATCGCTACCACTAGAACCTGAATCTAGCGCGTCTGCCAATTCCGCCACATCCGCATTTATTCATTCGCTGTGGTTTCCCTCAGCGACGTATTTTATTATATCATGCTTTTTACAAAATGCAAGCATTTTTTTAAAATTTTTTCATGTTTTTTTATTTTATGCAAAACCCCCGCAAAGCCTTACGCCTTGCGGGGGTTATTTGGAGCAGATGATGGGAATCGAACCCACACAGCCAGCTTGGGAAGCTGGAGTTCTACCACTAAACTACATCTGCAACTATTTGATTGCTTTTATTATACTGGATTTGCAACACACCGTCAAGAAAAACCGTTCTTCAAATTGCTACAGCGTTAGGTATGATTTTGGGTTATTTCACGCCATTTTCACATTTTGCGCCGCTTTATCTTGCGATACCACCAAAAAAACCGTATACTGATAATAGACAAAGGCGGTGATTGTGTGGAAACAAAAACACGAATTTTTGCAGCAAGTTTTTGTGCTGCAATTCTATTGCTTTATATATGGGGTGTTTCTCATTGGCTTACCTCTACAGCGGTTACGGTTGTTGTTCCGCCGCCTACTACCTCGCAAACCGACACCAACTCAACCGAACAGCAGGTAATACAGGCATTGCAACAGCAAACCGCTTCGCCTAGCTATCCGCTCACCGCAGAGTTTTTGCAATTTTGCGAAGCACAGTCCCCCGGTTTATGCCAAACCATGCTCCAGCGCTTGCAGCAAAATCCCGTGTACCAAGATGCCTGGTTTTACGAAATCAGCAAAAAGACCTTACATTATTATAGCACGCTATATCAGCAACCACTGGCAGACAACGTCCACCAAACCGAACAAACCACATTGCCGGTAACCCTTGCCTTTACGGGCGATGTGAATTTTGCCGACGACTGGTACAACATGCAGCATTACGCTACCACCAACGGCATTTCCGATTGTTTTGGCGCTTCCTTGTTGAAACAGATGCATGACGCCGATATTTTGCTATGCAACAACGAATTTGCTTTTTCTGACCGTGGTACACCCATGGCAGGCAAGCAGTTCACCTTTCGGGCAAAAACCGCCAACGTGAGCATGTGGCAGGAACTTGGGGTTGACCTGGTCGGTTTGGCAAACAACCATTGTTACGACTACGGCACCGATGCCTTTTACGATACCCTAACCACATTACAAGATGCAGGTATTCCCTATGTGGGCGCAGGCCAAAACCTAGAAGAAGCCATGCGCCCCCAATTTTTTCTGGCAGGCGGCATGAAAATTGGATACATCGCCTGTACCCGTGCCGAAAAATACATCTTAACCCCCGAAGCCACTCAAGACTCCCCCGGTGTTTTGCGCTGCTATGACCCAACGCTTGCCGTACAAGCGATTGAATCCGCCAAAGCACAGTGCGATTATCTTGTGGTATATGTACACTGGGGAACCGAAGAATCCACCGTATTGGAGCAAGCACAAATCGACCTTGCCGACGCATTTCAGCAAGCAGGCGCAGATTTAATTGTGGGCGCACACCCGCACATTTTGCAAGGTGCCGGCTGGCGCGAAGACACCCCTGTTATTTATAGCCTAGGCAACTTTTGGTTTAACATGCAAAGCCAAGATACCGCCCTGTTAAACGTAACACTGCTTGGGCCAAACGCTTCCGATGCCTTGGTGCAGATTGTACCCTGCCGCCAAAGCAACGGACAGACCACACTGTTGGAGTCTGCAAGCGACAAACAACGTGTACTGGACCATTTAAACAGCATTATGGAAAGCGGCTATTTCGACGAAAGCGGCATTTTGCATAAGGATTGAGCGCGCAACCGTTCTCTTGCTTGCATTGCAGCCCCTTTGCAAAGTTCCGTCCATAACACACAAACGTAAGCGGTCAATCTTCTACCGACTACAAAAGTAAAGCAACCTGTGAGAAAATAGGACAAAGAAGCTGAGGCTTC
>CALWNI010000054.1 GCA_944382775.1 uncultured Allofournierella sp. | reverse complement strand
TGACACGTGCCGCTAGTAACATAGGGCTTTGCCCGCATATGAAATACCCCCGGCTTTGCCGGGGGATTTTTATTGTTTGGCGGTTAAGTATGACTTTTAGTGATTGTCTTGTTTTTATAATACAAAATCAGTATAATAATAAATAGATATAATAAAATGCCAATTCCATGCGACCGGTTTTGGCGATGGAATAAAGGAGGAAGAGCGGATGAGTGAATATGTCATCGAGATGCTCAACATTACCAAGGAATTTCCTGGTATCAAAGCCAATGACAACATCACTTTGCAGCTGAAAAAGGGCGAGGTTCACGCACTTTTGGGTGAAAACGGTGCAGGAAAATCGACGCTGATGAGTGTACTGTTTGGGTTGTACCAACCGGAAGCAGGCGTGATTAAAAAAGACGGAGTCGAAGTTAAGATTAAAAACCCCAATGATGCAAATGATTTGCACATTGGCATGGTGCATCAGCACTTTAAGCTGGTAGAAGTATTCAGTGTTTTAGATAATATTATTTTGGGTGTAGAGCCTGGCAAATTCGGCTTTTTGCAGCGCAAAGAAGCCCGTAAAAAGGTTATGGAGCTCTCTCAAAAATACGGCTTGCAGGTAGACCCCGATGCACTGGTGGAAAACATCAGCGTAGGCCAGCAGCAGCGTGTAGAAATTTTGAAAATGCTGTATCGTGATAACGATATCTTGATTTTCGACGAGCCCACCGCTGTTTTAACTCCGCAGGAAATTGATGAGCTGATTGAGATTATGCGCGGCTTTACCAAAGAGGGTAAGAGCATTTTGTTCATCACCCATAAGATGAACGAAATCATGGCAGTTGCCGACCGTTGCACCGTTCTGCGAAAAGGTAAGTGCATCGGCACAGTTGATATTAAGGACACCACCAAAGAAGAGCTTTCTCGCATGATGGTAGGCCGTGATGTTAGCTTTGCAGTAGAGAAAAAGCCCAGCAATCCCGGCAAAACCATTCTGGAAGTGCGCGATATGGTTGTGCCTTCTAAATTGCATAAGAACAATGCAGTAAAAGGTGTTTCCTTTGATGTGCGTGCCGGAGAAATTGTGTGCATTGCCGGTATCGAAGGCAACGGTCAAACCGAGTTTGTATACGGCTTGTCCGGTTTGGAAAAGGTAACCGGCGGCAGCATTAAGCTGTGCGGTAACGATATTACCCATGCAAAAGTACGCGACCGCTCCAAGCAGGGCATGAGCCACATTCCCGAAGACCGCCACAAGCATGGTTTGGTTCTGGACTATACCGTTGCAGAAAACATGATTCTGCAAAGCTACTGGAAACCCGAGTTCCAAAACCATGGCTTCTTGAAAAAGCATGCCATGATGGAATACGCCGACCGCTTGATGAAGCAGTATGATGTTCGCAGCGGACAAGGCCCCATTACGATTGCCCGCAGCATGTCTGGTGGTAACCAGCAAAAGGCAATCATTGCCCGTGAAATTGATAAAAACCCCGAATTGTTAATTGCAGTTCAGCCCACCCGTGGCCTGGACGTAGGTGCAATTGAATACATTCACAAGCAACTTGTTGCCGAGCGCGATAAGGGCAAAGCCGTGCTGCTGGTAAGCCTTGAACTGGACGAGGTAATGAACCTGTCTGACCGTATTTTGGTTATGTACGAAGGCGAAATTGTAGGCGAGCTTGACCCCAAACAGACCAATGTACAGGAATTGGGCCTGTATATGGCTGGTGCAAAACGGAAGGAGGCAAACGCCGAATGAAGAACCTGAGAGAAAAATGCGCGAGTCCTGCGTTTACCAGCTTTTTGGCCAGCATTTCCACCATTATTATTGGTTTGCTGTTTGGTTATGCGCTGTTGTTTGCGCTAAATGCGCCCAACGCAAATACCGGTATGGTTGCAATGTTGACCAACGGTTTTACCAGTTCCAACAGCTTTGCAAAGGTACTGTATCAGGCTGCTCCGTTGATGATGTGCGGCTTATCGGTAGGTTTTGCATTTAAAACCGGCTTGTTTAACATTGGCGCACCCGGTCAGTATACCATGGGTGCCTTTGTAGCCATTTTATTGGCAACTCAGTTCCAAATGCCTTGGTGGATTTGTTTGCTGGGTGCTATGGTTGGCGGTGCTGTTTGGGGCTTGTTCCCCGGCCTGTTCAAGGCGTTGTTTAACGTAAACGAAGTTATTACCAGCATTATGTTCAACTGGATTGGCATGTATCTGGTTAACTTGATTTTTGCCAATATGCCCAAAACCTTGGCAAACTACTGGGGTTCTACCAACAGCGACCGTACTGCTGATTTGGCAAAAGCAAACCCCGATGCAATGATTCCCAAACTGGGTTTGGATCAGCTGTTTGATTCTACCTACATGAACATCAGCATCTTTATTGCAATTGCTATGGCAATTGTAATGTATATTGTAGTGAACAAAACCACATTCGGCTATGAGTTAAAGGCCTGTGGTTTGAACAAAAATGCAAGTCAGTATGCAGGTATCAATGCAAACCGCAACATTGTGCTGAGCATGGTAATTGCCGGTGCATTGTCCGGCATTGGTGGCGGTTTGTACTATCTGGCAGGTACCGGTCAGTATGTTTTGGAAAAGGCAATTCTGGCCCGTGGTTTCGACGGTATCCCCGTTGCTTTGTTGGCAAACTCCAACCCCATTGGTACCATTTTCAGTGCCCTGTTTGTAAGCTATTTGAGCGTGGGCGGCAGCGCAATGCAGCCCCATTTCTCTACCGAAACCGTAAATATCATTGTTTCGGTTATCATCTATCTGGCTGCATTCAGTTTGCTGATGCGTAACATGTTAACCAAAGCGATGAAAAAGAAGGAGGAGGGTAAAAAATGATTACACTCGCAAACGTTCTAAGCTGTACAATCGTTTTTGCCGTACCTCTGCTTTTGGTAGCGTTGGGTGGTATGTTTAGCGAGCGTTCCGGCGTTATCAACATCGCCTTGGAAGGTATCATGGTAATCGGTGCATTGGCTGCTTGCTTTAGCTTAAAGGCATTCGATGCATCCGGTTTTGGTGCAACCAACCCACAACTGGCAGTATTCTTTGCTGTGTTAATTGCAGGTGCCTGCGGTGTAATTTACTCCTTGTTCTTGGCATTTGCGGCAATTAACCTTAAAGCCGACCAGACCATTGGCGGTACTGCATTGAACCAGTTTGCACCTGCTTTTGCAGTTGTTATCACATGGGCAATTCAGGGTCAGGGTCAAACTCAGATTCAGATTCCCAGCTGGGTTCGTATTACCAGCAATACCTTTGGTTTGGGCGATTTGGAACAAGGCTTTTGGTCCAACCTTATCTTTAAGTATTTCTATTTGACCACCCCGTTGGCGGTTGTATTGCTGATTTTGGCATATGTGCTTATGTTCCGCACCAAGTTTGGTTTGCGCTTGCGTGCTTGCGGCGAGCATCCCCAGGCGGCAGACTCGGTTGGTATCAATGTTTATGCAATGCGCTATGCAGGTGTAATGATTGGCGGCTTTTTGGGCGGCGTAGGCGGCTTTGCTTATACCTTGGCAGCCGGCAGCACCTTTGCTTCCAGCGTAGGCGGTTACGGTTTCTTGGCATTGGCAGTTATGATTTTTGGTAACTGGAATCCCTGGACCATTCTGGGCGGTTCGTTCTTCTTTGCCTTGTTTAAGGTGGTTGCATCTTACAGCTCGATCATTCCGTTCCTGCCCACCTTTGAGGGCGTAAAGTCTGCAAGTAACATCTATCAGATGTTGCCCTATATTGTAACCATGATTTTGCTGATTTTCACCAGCAAAAAGTCCCGTGCGCCCAAGGCAGAGGGTATCCCCTACGACAAGGGTACTCGATAATCCTGCAAGAGCGCTTGCAGCTTGATTTAAAAATGCAACCAAAGGGTCTTCGGCCAAAACCGAAGACCCTTTGTGCTTTCCTGGTTTTATACAAAAAATATAATATGAATAAAATGATACAGTATGGATATAAGGAGGCGACGTATCATGCGAATGTTTGATATCATTGCAAAAAAGCGTGACGGAGGAGTGCTGGAACGTGCAGAACTGGAGTTTGCAATTACCGGTTTTGTAAATGGAAGTGTGCCCGACTACCAAATGAGTGCGCTTTTAATGGCAATTTACCTAAATGGTATGACGGCGGAAGAAACTGCCCAATTAACCGATATTATGGCACATTCCGGCGATATGGTGGACCTGTCTTCCATTTCCGGCATTAAGGCGGATAAGCATTCCACCGGTGGCGTAGGCGATAAAACCACTCTGGTGATTGCGCCCATTGTGGCGGCATGTGGTGTTAAAATTGCCAAGATGAGCGGCCGTGGATTGGGCCATACCGGTGGCACTGTGGATAAAATGGAATCGGTACCCGGAACCCAAACCGCAGTGGATCGGGAACGCTTTTTTGAGCAGGTCAATGAAATTGGCATCAGCGTAATTGGTCAAAGCGGAAATTTGGCACCGGCAGATAAAAAGATGTATGCCCTGCGTGATGTAACCGCAACCATTGACTGTGTACCACTGATTGCGTCTTCCATTATGAGCAAAAAGCTGGCAGCCGGTTCGGATTGCATTTTGCTGGACGTAAAAACCGGCAACGGTGCCTTTATGAAAACCTTGGAAGATTCCATTAAGCTGGCAAAAGCCATGGTAAGCATCGGTTGGCACAATGGCAGAAAAGTGGCTGCGCTGATTACCGATATGGATACTCCTTTGGGCTATAACATTGGTAATAGCTTGGAGGTAATGGAATCCGTTCAGGTTCTAAAAGGCGAAGGCCCTGCCGATTTAACCGAGGTTTGCTATCAGTTGGCAACCAATATGCTGTACTTGGCAGGCAAGGGCACAATGCAGGAATGCCGAGCAATGGCAGAGCAGGCGGTTTCCAGCGGTGCTGCCTTTGAAAAGCTGAAACAGATGTTTGCTGCACAAGGGGGCAATATTGCGGTGCTGGATGATTTTGACCAGTTCCAAAAGGCGAAATTCAGCCAGCAAATCATTGCAGATCAGGCAGGTTATCTGGTGCGCATGAACACCGAAATGGTGGGCAATGCAAGTGTGCTGCTGGGTGCAGGCCGTGCAACCAAAGAGGATAGCATTGATTTTGCGGCGGGCATTGTATTGCATAAAAAGACAGGGGATAAGGTGGAAGTTGGCGACTGCCTGGCGACCCTGTATGCAGACCACGAAGAAAAGTTTGCAGCAGCAAAAGAGCTGTTCTGTAAGGCTTTGACCTTTGCGGATGCTCCGGCAGAGCAGCCGCCGTTGATTATGGCACGCGTTACCAAAGACGGTGTAGAAATTTTGTAAAAACAAAAAACTCCTTTGCCTTTGTTGGCAAGGGAGTTTTTTTATAAAAGCCCACCCTTTGTATGGGTCAAAGGGTGGGCAACATGATTATTTCAACAGTTCGCAAACGGCCTGTGCGTAAGCAACGGGGTCCTCAATGGGCATACCCTCAATCAGCAATGCCTGGTTGTACAGAATGTTGGTGTACTTCTCCAGCTTTTCGCTGTTGCCTTCAGCCTGCAAGGCCTTCAAGGTTTCAAAAATGGGGTGATTTGCATTCAACTCCAGAACCTTTTCGCTCTTGGGGGCGGGCATGTCGCCGGCGTTGGGCATGCTGTTTAAAATCTTTTCCATTTCCAAGCTCAGTGCGCCCTCGCTGGCAATGCAAACGGGGTGACTCTTTAAGCGGGTGGAAAGACGAACGGCAGTTACCTTATCGCCCAAAGCGTTTTTCATCTGCTCGAACAGCTCTTTGTTGGCTTCGGCAGCTTCTTCTGCGGCTTTCTTTTCCTCTTCGGTTTCCAGCCCCAAATCGCCGCTGGAAATGTTTTTAAAGGCCTTTTCCTTGTCCTTTTCGCCGTATTGACGCAGAACCTGCAAGCAGAATTCATCCACGTCCTCGGTGAGCAGCAGCAGGTCGTAGCCCTTATCCAGTACCAGCTCGGCAGCAGGCAGCTTTACCAGACGCTCGGTGGAATCACCGGAAGCATAGTAGATAAAGTTCTGCTCTTCGGGCATAGCCTCTACATATTCCTGCAAGGTAATCAGCTTTTGCTGTTTTGCGCTGTAGAACATCAGCAGGTCTTTCAGCAAATCGCTGTGTGCGCCGTAACCGTCGTAGCAGCCGAACTTTAACTGACGGCCAAAGCTCTTGAAGAAGGTATCGTAAGCTTCACGGTCGTTGTTTTTCATTGCGTTCAGCTCGTTTTTGATTTTCTTTTCCAAGCTGTTGCGAATCAGTTTCAGCTGGCCGTCCTTTTGCAGCATTTCACGGCTGATGTTCAAGCTTAAATCCTGGCTGTCCACAATGCCCTTGATGAAGCTGAAGTAATCGGGCAGCAGGTCGGCGCATTTGTCCATAATCAGAACGCCGGAGGCATACAGCTGCAAGCCCTTTTCGTAATCGCGGCTGTAGTAGTTAAAGGGTGCATGACCGGGCACGAACAGCAAAGCGTTGTAGGTGGCGGTGCCTTCGGTGCGGCTTACAATCACACGGGCAGGGTCGGTGTAATCGTAGAATTTATCTTTGTAGAATTGGTTGTATTCCTCGTCGGTTACATCACCTTTGCTGCGCTTCCAAAGGGGAACCATGCTGTTTAAGGTTTCCAGCTCGGTGTAGGTTTCATATTCGGGCTTGTAATCTTCGCCGGCATCCGCAGGGCGTTCCTTTGCACGGGTTTTCTCGCGGTACATCTGAATGGGGTAACGCACATAGTCGCTGTACTTTTTCACGATGTGTGCCAGGTTGTACTCGTCCAGGAATTCGTCGTAGTTTTCCTGCTCGGTGTTTTCCTTTACCACCATGATGATTTTAGTGCCCACGTCGTTCTTTTCGGCTTCGGTGATGGTGTAGCCGTCGGCGCCGGTGCTTTCCCACTGCCAAGCCTGGTCGCTGCCAAAGGCACGGCTGATTACGGTTACACGGCTGGCAACCATAAAGGCAGAGTAGAAGCCAACACCAAACTGACCGATAATGTCAATGTCTTCGGCTTTGTTGTCCCGCTTAAAGTCCAGGCTGCCGCTGCGTGCAATGGTGCCCAGGTTTTCTTCCAGCTCCTCTTTGGTCATGCCAATGCCGTTATCGGTTAAGGTGATAATGCGGTTTTCCTTATCCAAATCCAGCTGGATTTTGTAATCCTCTTTTTTGGTGGTAACGGTGTGGTCGGTCAAGCTTTTAAAATACAGCTTGTCGATTGCGTCGCTGGCGTTGGAAATCAGCTCGCGCAAAAAAATCTCTTTGTTGGAGTAGATGGAATGAATCATCATGTCCAGCAGTTTTTTGCTTTCTGCTTTAAATTGCTTTACAGCCATGGTAAAACGCTCCCTTTTATTAAAAATTGTATAAACAAAAAAGAATTAGCACTCATTTTGAATGAGTGCTAATTCAATATACACCTTTTTAAACAAAACTGCAAGGGGATTCACAAAAAGTTTACGCTTTGCGGCTGTTTAAAATTCTTTTTTGCTGTAGATTTTGGTTGCAGCAGCCCAGCAAATCAGGTAAATGCCGCCGCAAACAACCAGTAAGACAAGGCCAACAATAACGGGAGCAGCACTGCTTTGCAGCCACCGGGTAACGGCAGTGTTTTCTAAGCCATCCAACAGGCCTAGCTTGGCAGCCAACATGACAAGAGCAAAGAACGCAAGCAACACCAAAATCATGGAACCACGGGCTTTTTCGGGGCCAAACTGATAGGAGAGTGCCAGCATAATGCCAAAATAAGCAAGGCAGATGCAGGAGGTGTAAAAACAAGACAGAAGCATTTCGCCAAACGGCTGATGTTGAACAAGGGTAAGTAAAATGCAAATCAGCACACTAAGTATAAAACTGCTGAGAAGCGAAAGAAAAATCAAGATAAATTTAGAGCCTACAATTTGATTTTTGCGTACCGGCAAACCGCAGGCATACAAATCCCATTTTACATAATTGTCAATGCTTAAACCGCCGATGACATAAAACCCGAATACCCAGGTAAACATAACCACCCAAAAAGAGGCACCGGTGGCAACGGCAAACCCGGTGTATAAAATTAAAATAAGTGCCAGGTTTTTGCGGTATGCTTGCCATAAAATAAATAAGTCTTTTTTCAATAAGCCAATCATAATTTATCCCTCCCGGCATAAAACTGCATGATTTCATCAATGCTGGCGCGGTCAATGGCAGCGTCGGGCAGGATTTGGCGAACCTGCGCCGCATCGCTTACCAGAGTTTCGCAGGTAATGCTGTTTTTGCGGGTTGCCACTTTTATGGATTGCGGAATCTGCGCCAGCTGGCTTTCGCTGCATCGCACAATGCCGTAGTGCTCCAAAAGGGTTACGGTATCCATTTGAAACAACATTCTACCTTGGTGAATGTAGGCGATGGAGTCGGCGATTTTTTCCAGGTCGCTGGTGATGTGGCTGCTGATTAAAACGCTGTTGGTTTCGTTTTGAATGTAGTCCCGTAAAAAGTCCAGTACCTCACCCCGAACAACCGGGTCTAGGCCGTTGGTGGCTTCGTCTAAAATTAGCAGCTTGGGGTGATGTGCCAACGCAGTAGCAAGGCGAATTTTCATCCGCATGCCTTTGCTCATATCCTTAATGGTTTTCTGTGTAGGAAGCTGAAAGCCTTGAATCAGTCGAAAAAACTCGGTGCTGTCCCAATTGGGCTGAATGCTTGCCATAATGGTGTTAATCTGTTTTGCGGTTAGTGTTTCGTAGAAAAACGAATCCTCAAATACAACGCCGATTTGCGCCTTTTCTGCGGGGGTAAGGATGGAATTGCCCAAAACCTGAATGGTGCCGCTATCGGGGTGAATGGCACCCAGAATGGCTTTTAGTGTGGTGGTTTTACCGGCGCCGTTTTCGCCCACAAAACCAACGATGGTGCCGGTAGGAACAATAAGGTCAACCTGATTTAAACCAAAATCATTGTATTGTTTGCATAAGCCCTTTACATGAATTGCGGTATTCATACCATCAATCTCCTTTTAGTAATGCTTCCAACTCTGCCAATATCTCTTGGGGCGTAATACCGGCAGTACGCGCCGTATCCACGGCTTGCTGCAAAAGCTGATGTACCTTTTTTCGGGTTTCTTCTTTATGCAATGCGGTATTTTGTTTTGCAACAAAACAACCTTTTCCGGGTACGGTGTTAATGAATCCGGCCTTTTCCAAGTCTTCGTAGGCCCGCTTGGTGGTAATTACGCTAATGCGCAGTTCCTTTGCAAGCAACCGAATGCTGGGCAGGGCATCGCCTTCTTGCAGTGTGCCGGAAATAATGGCTGCCTGGATTTGGTCGGTAATTTGGGCGTAAATTGGCTTGGTGCCGGAGTTACTGATGTAGATCTCCATCAGAGTTCCTCATTTCTTGTGATTTGCAGACTGTACATATCTGATATATACAGTATACACACTTTAGCTGGATGCGTCAAGGGCAGATGGCTCATCGCTTGCACAAACGGCGAAGCAGCAAGCGAAGGGGAGAAAAGCCGTTTTGGGAATCGTGTTTTAGTTCTCGGATGGGCTGCCAGCAAAAACGCTGGTGGTCAAATAAAAGGATGTGACCGTTCCAAGATGTGATTTGATGGGGAAG
>CALWNI010000053.1 GCA_944382775.1 uncultured Allofournierella sp. | reverse complement strand
CCCATCCAGCGTTGCAAAAGCAAAGTTTTTACAACACCCCTTTGCATGGCGTTGCCGCAGGCTTCTTCGTCAAATACCTTTACATAGCGGAACAGGCCGGAGGCAGAAAGCCGCCCGGCCAGTTCGTTGGTATTAGGAATGACACAGCTTAAAATCAGGTCAGGCAATACGGGTTCGCGCATGGCGCGCACCATGGCGATAAGAACCTGATAAGCGGTGTGACAGATGTATAAATTGGGGCGAGTCATATTAGAGTACCTCGCTGGATTCAATGACCAAGGGGGGGAAGTGGATGCGCCCCCAACCGGGCGACCATTCGGGAATGGTCAAATCCGGATTGGTGATTTCAAAGGCAAATTCTTTGTTGGGCTTATCCAAACAAACCGAATTGGACAGCGTTTTTTCAAAGATATCCACATAGAAGAAGTATTGGCCTTCGGCCAGAACACCTGGGTCAAAGTTTAGAATGGTGGAGTATTCCTTGCCGGGAACACAGGGCCCCAAATCAATGGGATGGGTAATGCCCACCGGGCTGCTATCGCGGAAATGCAGGTTAAACTTTAGGTTTACACCGTCAAAGGGTTCCTGCACATGCCATTTTAGCTGGATGCGCAAAGTTTCATCGGCACTGAATACACTGCTTTCCTTGCCTACAAAGGTGAGCTCGTCCAGATGCAGGCGTACGCCCGAGTTGGGGGTAAGGCGGCCGCAGTCCCGCAGGTCGTAATGGCTCACGTTCACATCGGTGGTATCCATATAAATGGCAATGGCTTGTTCCACATCGCCTTCAAAAATCACACGGCCTGCATCCAAAACAATGCAGCGGTTGCACAGCTGGCGAATGGTGCTCATGTTATGGCTTACATACAAAACGGTGCGGCCGTCCTGGTTGGCAACATCGCTCATTTTGCCCAGACATTTTTGCTGGAACTTCATATCACCAACCGCCAGTACCTCGTCCATTACCATGATTTCGCTATCCAGATGAGCAGCAACTGCAAAAGCAAGCTTTACAAACATACCGCTGGAATATCGTTTTACCGGGGTGTCGATAAAATCGCCACATTCGGAAAATTCAATAATCTGCTGTAGTTTGGAGTCAACCTCGGCTTTGGTCATACCAAGAATGGCACCGTTCATATAGATGTTTTCACGGCCGGTCATTTCCTGGTTAAAACCGGTGCCGACCTCCAGCATGCTGGCAATGCGGCCTTTGATTTTGATTTCGCCTTCGGTGGGGGCGGTAATGCGGCTGAGCAGTTTGAGTAGGGTGGACTTACCTGCACCGTTGCGTCCAATAATGCCCACGGCTTCGCCCTTGTAAATGGTTAGGTCTACGCCGTTCAGTGCCATAAAGGTTGTGCCAAACAAACGGGTATCGGTGCCGATTTTTACGTTGGGGTCTTCCTTACCGCGCAATCTTGCCCACCAGCTTTGCAAATCGGCCGTTAAGGTACCGCCGCCGATTTGACCCAGCCGATATTGTTTTTTTAAGCCCGTTACCTGAATGACAGGCTCCCGGGCAGGGATATTTTGCAATGACATAATACTTCCTCCCGGCTTAAACGGTGTCCATAAAGGTTTTTTCAATGCGGCTGAACAGCACAACGCCCACACCCAGCAAGACCAATGTCATGGCAAGGCTGTACCACAGACCTATGATATCAACGGTACCGCAGCCAAGCAGAGCTTTTCGGAATACATTAACCGGTGCGGTCATGGGGTTAATGCGCACAATGGCAGCCAGCAAAGGCTGGTTGGACAGGCTGGTGGCAGAGTACACCACAGGGGTGGCGTACATCCAAAGCTGCACACCAAAGGTTACAGCAATGGCCAAGTCACGGTATTTGGTGGTAAGGCTGGATACAATAATACCAACGCCTAAGCCCAGCAGCATGACCTGAAGAATCACGATGGGAACATAAAGCAGCCAAGGGGTGATGCTCATGGCGCCGTACTTGGCTTGGTTAAAGTAGAAAAACACCCAAAAGCACAGGAACATGACAAATTGAATCACAAAGTTAATGGCTGCGGTAAGCACCTGAGAAAGGGGAATGGTAAGGCGTGGGAAATAGACCTTGCCAAACATGCCTGCATTTGCCACAAAGGTATTTGCAGTATTGTTGATGCAGGCGGCAAACATGGTCCAAACCGTGTTGCCTGCCATAATGAACAAAAAGCTGGGTGCGCCTTCGGTGGGAAGGCCGGCAATGCCGCCGAAAATCACATTAAACAAAATGGTGGTGATTAAGGGGTTCAGCAGAATCCAAAGCGGGCCAAGAATGGTTTGCTTATACAAAATAGCAAAGTTTCGTTTGGTGAACAGCACCACCAAATCACGGTAGCGCCACAAATCTTGCAGGTCAATGTCGAACCAACCGGTGCGAGGTTTCACAACCGTAGTCCATTGCGATTCGTTTGGTTGTTGCATTAGCGTACTTCCTTTACAGTTTCAAATCAAGAAAATCATTGTAAGAAATGTCGTGTAATTATAGCATAATTGGCGTAAAAAATCAAAAACCGAGCCTTATGCACCGCGTTTGTGGTTCCAAACTTTTTGGCCGATGGCCTCGATTTTGCCGTACCAATCGGTATGCTTGCAGCGCAGATTCCAAAGCCATAACAGCAGTGGAACATTGCTCTTTTCTACTGCGATGGCTAAGGGAGAAAACCGCTTTGCCTGTTTTAATTGTTGGCATAGTTTTTGCAGTTCAGGGTGTTGCAGTAGTGTTTTGGCGGCTTGTTTGCGCTGGGCAGGGGTTCCTGTACCGCGCTGACAAAGGTCAAAAATACCGTGGCTAATGGTACACAGGTAACTGTGACGGATGGCGGTAAGGTCTGCTTCGGGGCAGTGAAAGGTGGTTTCACAGGCGGAAAGCAGTTGGTGGAACAAATCCATCCACAAGGTGCAAAAATCCGCGCGATAGCACTGAGTCAGGCTATGTTCGTTCTCGGCGGTTTCATAAAAGGTTTGGGGTTGGCCCAAACGAAAGAATCCAATATATCCCAAGGATTGAGCGCGCTGGCAATAGGCAAGACAAAACAGCAAATCTTCGCCCAAAGAATAGGCCGAATCAAAACGCAGCGGTGCAGGGCCGGACTCGATGACACTGCGCTGAAACAACTTGTTCCACGGCATGGAGAAACAGCAATCCAGATACAGCCAGCCCAGTTTTTCCATGGGGTAGTCAATGCCATTGGCACAGGCTGTGCTGGGCAGTTTTTCTTGTGTTTCGGTAAAGGGCCATACAACAATGCGGTTTGGGCTTTCGTTTGCGGCCCTTAGTGCGCTTTCCAATGCGGTGGGAGCCAGTGCGTCGTCGGCATCCACAAAAAGAACCCAAGTACCGTTTGCCGCTTGTAAACCCGCATTGCGGGCCGCTGAAACGCCGGCATTGGTTTGATGAATCACCCGAATGCGGGAATCGGCAAGTGCTAATGCATCGCACAATCCACCGCTGCCGTCCGGGCTGCCGTCATCAACTAAAATCAGTTCAAAAAAAGCCCACGTTTGCGATAAAATGCTTGTTACACAGCGGGACAAGGTGTGGTAAGCCCGATATACGGGAACAATGATGCTGATTTGTTCATGCATAGGCAAGGATTCCTTTCTGGTAATGATTAAAGGGTGGAATTCTGTTGTTCGCTTTGAATAATGGAAACAAAACGCTTGTAGTATTCCTGTACGGAAAAGGATAAGGCGCATTGCGCCCCGGCCTTTGCCATGGCTTTGCGCTGGGCAGGATTGTCTTTTAATGTGCAAATTGCCTGTGCCAGCTGTTGGGGTAAGGGTGGCGTGGTGGGGTCAGGAACAACGGGGGAATCAATGGTTTCGTCCCGCTCCACCAAAATGGCACCGCTGCCGGACAGGTATTCCGGCATGCCGCCGCTGTTGCTTGCAATTACGGGGCAGCCGCAGGCCATGGCCTCGATGGCAGTAATGCCCGCAGGTTCATCCCATAAGGCGGGGAAACATGCCACATCGGCAATCTGGTAATAAAGAGGCAGTTCCTCGTTGGGCACAAACCCCAAAAATTGAATGCGGTCGCCCAATGCCTGTGCTTGCAGGCGTAGTTCTTCAAAAAAGGGCGAATCCGCTTGTGCTGCAAAAAAAGGTGAACCTGCCACCAAGAGCTTTACATGGGGGTCAGAAATTTGCAGCATGGCCTGCACCAGTTTGTGGATGCCTTTGCCGTCGCATACTCTGCCGCAGAAAAAGACAACAAAGTCTTGCGATGAAAAGCCAAGCGATGCTTTGCGCTGGGCAGCGGCAGGGTTTGGCAGGGCGTTGAACAGGCTTAAATCCACACAGTTTGGCAGGATATAATTGGCGTTGCCAGGTAAGGTACTGGTTGCCTGCCATTCCTGTAAGGCGTAGTTGCTGATGGAAATACCTGCATGATACAGCGAATCCACCAGCGGATTGGAAGTGGTCATACCGTGCATGTGGGCAATCATGCGATTGGCACCCACAAAAGCAGCGGTTTCCGACCAGCTGTCCAAACAGCCGCCTTCGCAAATGGCAAAATCAAAGAAGTATTTTTTTAATCGCTTGGTGGCTTGGTGATTGTAAATATTCCAATAGCGGCTTCCGCCGGTAATGCAGCTGATTTTATAGCAAACCCGATGCCAAAGGGTTTGTAGGGTGTTTGCTTTGGGTACATAGCAAAACAGGGTTTGCGAATAGGGGTGCGCCGCTTGCAAAGCTTGGGCATCAAAGGGGCTTACCACCAAAAGCTCCAGCTTTTTTTCAATTTGGTTTTGCCGCACTAGATGAGTTACAAGACCCTCTACCGCTCCGCCGTGTACAGCAGGAATCGGCAGGTCGGGTGGAACAAGCAGTGCAACCCGAGGTTTGTCGCCTTTGGGCGGTTGCGGCAATGGCTGATAGCACCAGCGCAAGCAGCTAAGTTTTTCTAAGGGGTTAAGCGAACTGTATCGCAGCAAAAGCGGCAACAGGGCACGAAGCTCCAACTGCACGTTATGCCAGCGGGCAAACAGTTCCCAAGTTATATTGCCTTGCGCCTGGGCACAAAGGGAAAGATAACGGCGGAAACAGCCGGTCAATGCGGCACCCAACAGAGAGCTGCCTAGGTTGTGGGTGTGAAAAAAACGGCACCAGTCGGCATGGGCGGTTACGCCGTCAAAACTGCCGGCACCAATGGCGGTGCGGCAGATGCTGCCGCTGCGCAAACGGTAATGATACAAGGGTGCATCCACACATACTACGGTGGAGCTTGCCCAAAATAGCTGGTGGGCAACGGCGTCATCCTCGTGAATCATTCCGTTGGGGTAACGCAGCGTTTGCCAAAGACTGCGGCGGTACAGCTTGTTCCATGCTACGGTGTAGTAGGTGGAGTTGTTGCCGAAAAATTCTTTAAAAAGTTCTTTGCCACTAAAAATACCCACCTGTGTGGGCAGGGTAATTTTTGCCGGTGAAAGGGAACTGCCGTCTTCCGATACATCTTCCACCGCGCAGATTGCCAAATCGGCGTTACTGTCGCACAATGCCGAAAAGAGCTGGTCCAGATAAGTGGGGGCTACAGTGTCGTCTGCATCCACAAAAGCGATGGTTTCGCCCTGGGCAATTTGCAGCCCTGCGTTGCGTGCGGCAGAAAGTCCACCGTTTTGCTGGTGAATCACCCGCACACGGGAATCCCGTTTTGCGTATTCATCACAAAGGGCAGGGCATGCATCGGGGCTGCCGTCATCCACAAGAATAAGCTCAAAGTCGGTAAAGGTTTGGCAGAGCAGGCTTTCCACACAGGCAGGCAGCCAGGCTTGCACATTGTATACCGGAACAATCACGCTAATGCTTGGCGATTGCATGGGAATTAGCCCTCCTTTTGGTGCAGCTGACCCCGTGTTTTTGCCAACGCATAGCAAAGCGAGGGGCTTGCACAGAATAAAACAGCGCGCACTTTTTCAAATGCGCAAACATGGGGATTACGCAGAATAGCAGGCAGCAAAGCATTCAGCTTTTTTTTGTGTACAGCAAAGCCGGATTTTAGTTCTGGGGTTAGGGGGCCGGCTTGGTTTGCGTGTACATAAAACAGATAAAATACCTGCCAATAACGTGCAACCGCCCATTGATACAGCTGGGGATAGTTCGGTTTTTGTTTAAAAAAGTCGACCCAGCTGCCGTACAAACGCAAATCATCCAAACGGCGGTGGGAGAACCCGGCGGCGGTCATGCTGCCGGTGCGAACCCGATAGTAATACAAAGGTTCGTTGGAAAGTACCATCTGCTGACCGTCGTAGATTTTATCCATAATATTGGCATCGTCGCCGTAGAACATGCTTTCATCGTGGCGCACATGTTCAAACAGGCGTGCATCATACAGCTTGTTCCAGGTAACCATCGAGTACATGCCACCGTTTTCAAAGATATCCCGGAACTGCTCCAGTGCATCGTGTTTGCCTAGATATTCGGCGGGAATGGTAACCCCACGGTCAAGCTTGTTGCCCTGTTCGTCAATGCAAACCGCACCGCAGGATGCCAAAAGGCAACCGCTGGTTTGAATGGTTTCGTACAGGGTTTTCAAAAAGTCCGGGTGCAGCAAATCGTCCGAGTCCACATAGCTGATGTAACGACCGGTTGCAGCGTTGAGGCCTGCGTTGGCAGCGCTGGCAGGACCGCCGTTGGGCTTGTGAACCACACGAATTCGCGGGTCGGTTTTTGCCAGTTGGTCGCACAGTTCACCGCAGCCGTTGGGGCTGCCGTCCTCCACCAGAATCAGCTCAAAATCCGAAAAACTCTGGGCAAGAATGCTTTGTACGGTAAGGGGCAGATAGTCCTTAGCGTCATATACAGTGGTGATAATGCTGATGGTGGGCATAACAAGTCTCCTTTTTGTTACTGCTTAACTGCGGTGCTTTAGCCGTACAGGCAGCAGTGCCATCTTGGCTTTTTTATGGGCAGCAGCCCAATGCAGATATTTGTTGTAACTGCCCTGACGGTCTTTGAGTTGGGTCATTAAGGCAGCGTGCCAGATTTCGTTGCGAAATAGTTTTTCCAATCCGGCTTGGCGTTCCTCCAAGGTGTATGGTTTGGAAGAATCGGTAAGTAAATCGAAAAAGTTTACCGCATCCCAGGGGATTTGTGCGGCAACCAGAGGTGGATACAGAGCGGCTTGACCGCACTGCTCCAAAAAGCCGCGTACAGTCCGCAAAACACGCTGACCGGTCTCCATATTGTCCAGGGTGGCAGTACGGGTCAGGCTTTGGGTACGGTGCCAATATTCGTAATAAACCGTATCCAGATGCTGCATTTTTTCCACTTTTTCAAAATACGAAATGTTAAACTGAATGTCTTCACCGGTTCGCAGGGTTTCATCAAACGACAGGCAGCAGCCTTTGATGAGCTGGGTGCGGTACACCTTGTTGCATAGCGAAAAGAACAGGTTGGCACGATAATATTCGATGAAATGCGGCCAAAAGTCCTCAAGACTTTGGGTGGAAAAAGCGGGATATTCGGCATTGGTGCGGCTTTCGCCATTGCAAAATGCAAAGTTGAAGCTAACCAAATCCAAGCTGTGATTTTCCATGGCCTGCACCGTTTTTTCAAAGGCTTTGGGGCATAGAATATCATCCGCATCCACAAAGGTGATGTAGCGGCCATCGGCTGCTTGAATTCCGGCATTGCGTGCGGCGGCAGCACCCCGATTGGGTTGGCTTATCATACGTATCCGTTCGTCTTTGCGTGAAAATTCGGCGCAAATTTTGGCACTGCCATCGGTGGAACCGTCATCCACTAAAATTAGTTCAAACCAAGCAAAGCTTTGATTTAATACGCTTTCGATGCTTTTTTCAAGAAATTGCTCCGCGTTATAAACGGGCATGATACAACTTAACACAGCCGCCATACAAAGCACGCCTCCTTGTAAGATTAAAATGAATGGGTGGTGCTGCACCGCAGCCAGCACCAAAACGCCATGGGAAAAGCAAATTGAAGGGCAATGCACAGCCGATAAGGCAACGCCATCAGGCGGTTTTCATCCTTTGCCAGCCACTGGGCAAGTGCATTGCGGGTGTGAGTGTTTTTGAGCAAACGGCAGAATACCTTGTGGTATGCCCGCAGGGATAGGCTGCCGCGCCGTGCCATAAGAATGGACATTTGCGCCACCGCCACATTGCCAAGCCGTGCTTGCAGCAAAGCGTCAGTTTCTTGACGGGATAGCCCATAATGCAGCGCAAAATCCGTCAAAGCCTGACGGGTAGCCGCTTCGGCATCCAGCAAATCCGTGCGCAAAGAGCGGGAAAGGGAACCTTCGCCGCTGTGGTCGCAGGCATAGTAGTTGGTGGAAAGGAACTGCACCGCCTTGCAGTTTTGCAAAACCTGCAAGTTGAAAAGCAAGTCCTCGTTGATTCGCAAGTTCGGGTCAAAGCGCACCGAGCCGATAATCGAAGCACGATACAGCTTGTTATAGGGGGCAGCAAACTGCCCGGTATCCACCAGATAGTGTTTGAACTGCTGTTTTACCTGGGCCAAACTTGCATAGGTTGCGTTGGGTAACGGCGGTTCAGGGTGATACCCCACGTTTTGAACGCCGAAAAATAACACATCAATGGAATCGTTTAGAACCTCGGCGGCACGCGCGTACAAACCGGGCAGCACCCAGTCATCGGCATCCACAAATTGCAGATAGCTACCCCGTGCGGCATTTAGGCCGGCATTGCGTGCGGCACTGGCACCGGCGTTCTGCTGGTGAATCACCCGAACACGGGAATCCTGCATTGCCAGCTCATCGCACAAGGTGCCGCTATCATCGGGGCTGCCGTCGTTTACCAAAATCAGTTCCAAATCGGCAGGGGCTTGGCATAAAATGCTTTGTACACATTTAGAAAGGGTATGCTGTGCATTGTATACGGGGATGATTACGCTGAATCGAGGTTGATTCATGCCGAAGAGCCTCCTGTAAGCTTTTTCAATACCAGCCCAATGCAGCGGGCCGCGCTGTAAAAGGGGAACAGTAATTTCGCAGAAAGCGGCATGCGTCCCATAAGCCGCACAAAGGCCAGCAAATCGCCCTGTTTGATGCGGTCAAGAAAGGGGTAAAAGGTGCCGCTGCAAAAACAAAGTGCAAAGGGGTATTGCTTGCCCCAATAGGTTTGGCTTGCCTGCACAACGTCTAAAAAGTCGGAATACTTTTTTAATGCACTTTGGGTACCGTTGTAGTTTTGATGATTGGGATCGCTGCCTGCAACACGGTAGGCAGAAAGTGCCTTGTCCATAACAAACACCTTGCCTTGATGCAGATACAACATGCAAAGTGCAAAATCCGCAATGCTGCGGTTTGCGGTAACATAGTTGTACATGGCCCGATTGTCTGCATCAAAAAAATTGCGCACCAAACAGGCGGTACAAGAATAGGTAACACCTTTTAAAAACAAATCCATGGTGGCATCCTGGTTTAAAATGCGTGGGTCATGGGGTAGGGTGCCGTAGGTGTTTTGCGCATCATCGGTCAAACGAATGGTATGGCTGACCGCCACATAATCCGGATGGCTGCGCAAAAAATCCACCTGCATTTGCAGCTTGTTTTCCTCCAGCCACCAGTCGTCCCCTTCCAAGGTGCAAACAAATTCGCCACGGGCTGCACACAGGCCTTCGTACCAGTTGCG
>CALWNI010000052.1 GCA_944382775.1 uncultured Allofournierella sp. | reverse complement strand
TTCAGAGCAGGACGCAGGTTCTCGTCGTACTGCAGCAGAGCGCGAGCCAGGCCGTGGCGGATAGCGCCAGCCTGACCGGAAACACCGCCGCCACCAACGCGGATAACCAGATCGAACTTGCCCTCAACCTCAGCAACTGCCAGAGGCTGACGAACGATCAGCTTCAGGGTCTCCAGACCAAAGTAATCATCAATGTCGCGGCCGTTGATGGTGATCTTGCCGGTACCGTTGTAAACGCGAACACGGGCAACGGAATTCTTACGACGACCGGTGCCGTAGAAATAAGGTTTAGTCTCGTACATCTCTATTGCCTCCTATTAAAATTCGTAAGCTTCGGGCTTCTGTGCAGCATGCTCATGCTGGCCGCCCTTGTAGCAACGCAGACGGGTCATAGCCTTAGCACCCAGGGTGTTAGAGGGAACCATGCCCTTGATTGCAACGAACATAGCCTTATCGGAGTTCTCAGCCATCAAAGTCTTGTACTGGATCTCCTTCAGACCGCCGATCCAACCGGAGTGAGTACGGTAGTACTTCTTCTCCAGCTTCTTGCCGGTCAGAACTGCCTGATCACAGTTGATAACGATAACGTGATCGCCGCAGTCTACGTTGGGGGTAAAGGTAACTTTGTTCTTGCCACGCAGCAGAACAGCAGCCTGGGCAGCAACACGGCCGAGGGGCTTGCCTGCGGCATCGATTACATACCACTTGCGCTCGATCTGGGCGGGTTTAGCGAGAGTAGTGCTCATGTCGATTTTCCTCCTGAATTTCTTTTTAAGTCGCGCCGGTGGGCGCGGAAAACATTCCATTTAAAGCGCACTTTGACGCGAGATTGATTATATCCTACTTTTTTGCATCCGTCAAGCACTTTTTTCGATTATTTTAATTCATTCTTTTCAAACTCTTTTATCCTCTTGTTTTCTCTTAAATACTCTTGTTTTCTCATTTTCTATTTTTCTAAAAAAATTTTAAAAAGTTTGTGCAAGTTGTTTTATTGCATGGTATAATACTATCTACTCCTATAATATAATTACATTTAAAGGCGGTGGAGAGCATGCAGCGGCTGGAAGGCCTTATGCGTAAAGCAATTCAAGACTATGGGATGATTGCTCCCGGTGATAAAGTTTGTGTGGGTGTTTCCGGTGGTAAGGACAGTATCGCCCTTACCGTAGGGCTTGCCCATCTTCGTAAATATATGGGTATCCCCTTTGAACTGGTGGCGGTTAGCCTTGACCCTCAATTTGAAGGCAAGCAAACCAACTACGAACCTTTGCAAGAACTTTTTGCTCAGTTGGACGTACCCTATGAAATTCGGCGCAGCGAAATCGGCACCATTGTTTTTGATATCCGCAAGGAACCCAACCCCTGTGCATTGTGTGCAAAAATGCGCCGTGGTATTTTACATAACACAGCCAAAGAACTGGGCTGTAACAAAATTGCACTGGGCCATCATCTGGACGACGCAATCGAAACCTTTTACATGAATTTATGGGGCGAAGGCCGCTTGGGCTGTTTTTCTCCGGTTACTTACCTGTCCCGTAAAGACATTACCATGATTCGCCCCATGATTTTGGCCAGCGAAGCCGAGGTACGCAAAGCGGTAACCAGCAATGGCTTCCCCATTGTAAAAAGCACCTGCCCTGCCGACGGCGCAACCCGTCGCCAAGAAATGAAGCAGTATGTTTCCAACATGTGCCGCCAAGACAAGGCGTTTCGCCAAAAGATGCTTGGTGCAATGCAGGGTGCCGATTTGGACGGCTGGATGCCACTGCACATGAAAAAGTAACCGGACGCAACATCACAGCCAAAGGGTTTGGCTGAATTGATACAAAGAGGTGTTTTTGTTGAATTTCGAAAAACATTGCTGGGCAGAGGTTGATTTGGATGCACTCATCCATAACTTTAACCGATTGCAGCAGCACGCCGGTAATTCTGCTGTTTGCGCAGTGGTAAAAGCCGGTGCTTATGGCCATGGGGACGAATTGGTTTGCCGAACACTGGAGCAAGCCGGCGCCCGCTGGTTTGCGGTGAGCTGCCTTTCGGAAGCTTTGCATCTGCGTGCTGAAGGGATTACCGGTAACATTTTAATTCTAGGCCATACCGAACCTTGTTGTGCGGCTCTGTTATCTCAAAATAATTTAACACAGGCAGTATTTAGCTTGGATTATGCGGCACAGCTGGCAGAACAGGCCCGGCGTTCCGATTGTGTGGTAACCTGTCATTTAAAAGTAGATACCGGAATGGGCCGCCTTGGATTTTGCGCCCGCACCAAAGAGGATTTGCCTTACTGCATTTCTCTTTTGCAGCAATGCTTTGCTTTAAACGGGCTGCAAATCACCGGTATTTTCCAACACTTTGCAGTGGCTGACAGCCATGCCGAAACGGATCAAGCCTACACCCAACAGCAATACGACCTATTTTCTGCTGTGGTACAGCAATTAAAAGCCTTGGGTCACACCTCGCTTATGGTACATTGCTGCAATTCTGCCGCATTGATTGAGCACCCCGAATGGGGACATGATTTGGTGCGGCCCGGCATTGTTTTGTACGGCTGCGACCCCAGCGAAGAGGTTCATCTGGACAGTCTTCGCCCGGTTCTTACCTTAAAAACCGTAATTAGTCAGGTAAAAGAGTTAAACGTAGGGCAAGCACTGAGCTACGGGCTTACTTTTACGGCATCAGCTCCCACAAAAGCTGCCATTCTTTGCGCCGGCTATGCGGATGGCTATCCGCGCTCGCTGTCAAACCAAGGTGTTTGCGCCTTGCATGGGCAATCCGCTCCTGTTTTGGGCCGTGTTTGTATGGACCAAATGATGATTGATGTTACCGCCATTCCAAACGCTAAGGCGGGCGACGAGGTCATTCTGTTTGGCGGCAGCGGTGCCGATTCTTTAAACGACGTGGCACAAAAAGCCGGGACCATCCCCTACGAAATCATGTGTGGTCTTGCACTTCGTGTTCCCCGTGTTTATCTCAAAAACAGCAGATGCATTGCGGTTTCGGATTATTTAAAGAAAATGTAAACGAAAGGACTTGGATGGCATGAGCAAACTACTTGTTGTGATTGATTATCAAACCGATTTTGTTTCCGGCGCATTGGGTTTTGAACAGGCACGCAATTTAGAGAGCCCTTTGTTTGAGCGAGTGCAAACCGCACTCGCCTGCGGCTGGAAGGTTCTTTTCACGCGGGACACCCATTGTTCCGACTACTTAAACAGCCGTGAAGGCAAATTTCTGCCGGTTCCGCACTGCCTCAAAGACTCAGAGGGCTGGCACTTATACGGTAAGCTAACTCAATTTGAGCAAACCGCAAACCCCAACATTGCCTTTTTGGATAAACCCACCTTTGGCAGTGCTGACTTAGGGCAAGCCGTACAAACACTGTGCGGCGGTGCCCCGGAAGAAATTGAAGTGTGCGGCGTTGTAACCAACATTTGTGTGATCAGCAATGCCATTGTGCTGCACTCCACTTTTTTGGACAGCTCCATTGCAGTAAACGGCAGCTTGTGTGCCGCCCCTAATCCCGATGACCACGAAAACGCCTTGCGTCTGCTTGCAGGCATGGGCTATCCGATTCTTTGATTGCTCTGCTGCAACATCTCGGGAGGAACTGCTTTGATAAAAAATTCCACATTTCAAACATTCACCACAAAGCCCCTTTCCGTTGGGCTTCGCCTGCAAACCATCCTCTTGTCCTTGTTCGTTTGCGGCTTTGGCAGCGTTTTTGTTGTTACGGCACTTCGTGGCCATTTGGATATCAACCCGATGCGCATCATTCTGCTATTGGCGCTTTGTGTATTCTTCTTTTTGCTGCAACGGCGGGTATTCCCTCACTTGGACAAGCTTTCTCGGCACAGCTGGAATTTATTGTTTTACGGTGGACTTACTTTGCTGTTTGTGTTGCAAGTATGCAGCGGCTTTTTGCTTCTGCAAGATTTAACCACTTCACCTTTTGATACCGAAGCGGTGCTGCGTACTTCTACTCAACTGGCACAAGGCATCATTCCTGCGGAATACAACGACTATTTTTCTTGTATGGACTCCAACGTATTCTGCATGTTTGTATTTTATTGGTTGTATCGGCCGGTTTATCTGATTACCGGAAGCACCGCTCCCCATTGGGCCATGCTGTTAAACACAGTATTTTTGTTTGTTGCCGCCTTTGCGGTTTGCCATACTGCAAAAACACTGTGGGGCCGTCGCGGCGGACTCTCCGCTTTGGTGGTTTGTCTTTTCTTCTTACCTTATTATATATTTACATCCTTTGTTTATACCGATACCCTCGCTGCCCCCTTTGTGGCGTGCAGCATCTGGGTCTTTACTCTGCTTTGCAAACACTGGTCTGCCATGAAAACGGCACCCCGTGTCTTGTCTGTTTTTGGCCTTGGCGCATTGGTTGGCTTTGGCTTTTTGGCAAAGGGCAACGTTATGTTGCTGTATCCGGCCTTTGGGCTGTATCTGCTGGTTCGGTACAATGTGGTGCAACTGTTTCGCGCCCATTGGAAAACCGTTCTTTGTACGTTGGCCGCCTTTCTTCTTGGCAGCGGCATTGCGGTGAATGGATTCAATGCGTACAAGCAAACCTGCGGCTTGCTCAACTATGAGTTATATGAATCGGTGCATATTCCGGTTTCCCATTGGATTATGATGGGACTGGAACACAATGGCGCATTTCATCAAGAAAGCTTTCAGTACACGGCGCAATACCCCACCATTGCCGAAAAGAAAGAAGCCATTGCTGCACGGATTCAATCCAATTTGACCCACCTGCTCCAAAGCCCTAAAAGTCTTGTATGGCTTATGTACACCAAAGCCGAAACCAACTGGATGCACGGGCTATTCACTGCGCCGGTTATGGCGAACTTCTCGCCCGTACAGCGCACCTGGCTTTCGGAATGGTTTGTAAGCGACGGCGCACATCTGGATGTTACCGAAAACTTTGGTCAAGCCTTTTACTGGCTTATCTGGGGCGCCGCCTTTTGGGCTGCTGTGCGCTCCATTCGCCAGCCAACGTGGCGCGGTGCATCCCTTACCCTTTTGTGTGTCATCTGCCTACTTGGCAACCTTGCTTTTTTAAGTTTATGGGAGTCCAACAGTCGTTATGCATTTTGTTATAGCTGTTGTATGCTGTTGCCCCTTTGCGGCATTTTGGCTTGCCCAAAATCCGACGCTTAATTTTATTGTTATATCATCTCTACATAGGAGGAACTATTTTGGCAAGAGATAATATTCGTAACTTTTGTATCATCGCACACATCGACCACGGCAAAAGCACCTTGGCCGACCGCATTCTGGAAAAAACCCATAGCGTAGACGAACGCCAAATGGAAAGCCAGCTGCTGGACAACATGGAGCTGGAACGGGAGCGCGGCATTACCATTAAAGCCCGTGCAGTTACCTTAAACTACCGTTCTCGTGACGGAAAAGACTATGAATTTAACCTGATTGACACCCCGGGCCACGTTGACTTCGGTTACGAGGTTAGCCGAAGCCTGGCTGCTTGCGAAGGTGCCATTCTGGTTGTGGACTCCAGCCAAGGTGTTGAGGCTCAGACCCTGGCCAACACCTACATGGCGTTGGAGCACGACCTGGAGCTGGTTCCCATCCTGAACAAAATCGACCTGCCCAGCGCAGAGCCGGAACGTGTGGCACAGGAAGTGGAGGACGTAATCGGTCTACCCTGTATGGATGCCCCCCGTGTATCGGCAAAAATGGGCATCGGCATCGAAGACACTCTGGAACAGGTCATTCGTGATATTCCTGCCCCTACCGGTAACGAAAACGCTCCCTTAAAGGCTTTGATTTTCGACAGTGTATACGACAGCTACAAGGGTGTTATTGTTTACATCCGTGTGTTTGAAGGCACCGTAAAACCCGGCGATACTGTTCGTATGATGGCAACCGGCGCAGAGTTTACCCTGGTAGAGGTTGGCCGTATGGGTGCCACTTCTATGAAGCCTTGTGCTCAGCTGCAAGCCGGCGAGGTAGGTTATCTGACCGCAAGCATCAAAAACGTACAAGACACCCGTGTGGGTGATACCGTTACTCTGGTAAACAACCCCACCCCCGAACCTCTGCCCGGTTACCGTAAAGTTACCCCCATGGTATTCTGCGGTATTTATCCTGTAGACGGTTCTCAGTACCCCGATTTAAAGGACGCTTTGGAAAAATTGCAGCTGAACGATGCTTCGCTGAGCTACGAACCTGAAACCAGTATCGCACTGGGCTTTGGCTTCCGCTGTGGTTTCCTCGGCTTGTTGCATCTGGATATCATCACCCAGCGTTTGGAACGTGAGTTCGACCTTGACCTGATTACCACTGCCCCCAGTGTAGAATACCGCATCACCATGACCGACGGCGAAGTAAAGGTCATCGAGAACCCCTCGGATTATCCCGACCCGGGTATGATTGCCCGTCAGGAAGAGCCGGTTGTGGATGCCCACATCTACACCCCCACCGAGTACGTGGGCAGTCTGATGGACTTGTGCCAAGACCGCCGCGGTGTTATGGTGGACATGAAGTATCTGGACGAAAGCCGTGTGGATCTACACTACGAGCTGCCCTTGGGCGAAATCGTTTACGACTTCTTCGATGCCATTAAGAGCCGTAGCCGTGGCTATGCAAGCTACGACTACGAGATGAAAGGCTTTAAGGAGTCTAAGCTGGTTAAGCTGGACATGCTGTTGAATGGCGATATGGTGGATGCCCTGTCGATGATTGTTCATGCCGACAAAGCCTATGCAAAGGGCCGCCGTTTGGCAGAGCGTTTGAAGGAAAACATTCCCCGCCAGATGTTTGAAATTCCCATTCAGGCAGCCATTGGCGGCAAGGTTATTGCCCGTGAAACCGTAAAAGCCATGCGTAAAGACGTTTTGGCTAAGTGTTACGGCGGTGACATTACCCGTAAAAAGAAGCTGTTGGAAAAACAAAAAGAAGGCAAAAAGAAAATGCGTCAGCTTGGCAGCGTAGAACTTCCCAGCGAAGCCTTTACCGCTGTTCTCAAACTGGACGAAGATTGATTCTTTCCTCAAAAGGCACTGTTTTTACAGTGCCTTTTTCTTTTGCTTGACAGGGGCGGTTTGTTGGCTTATAATTCGATATATGAACAGTTATTCAAATGAAAGGATTTTCACATGAGCCAATCCAATCCCACTGCAAGCGAAACCGCTTTTCACCCCGATGTGGTTGAGCATGTTCGTGCCGATTTGCCCAGCGATGAATTTTTGTATGATTTGGCAGAACTGTTTAAGGTATTTGGTGATTCCACACGCATTAAAGTGCTGTTTGCTTTGTTTGAAAGCGAATTGTGCGTGGGTGATATCGCCCAGGTCTTAAACCTTTCTCAATCTGCAGTAAGTCATCAGCTTCGCATTTTAAAACAATGCAAACTGGTGAAATTTCGCCGCGAAGGCAAAACCGTTTACTATTCGCTGGACGACGACCATGTGCGCTCGATTATTGCCATGGGTGCCGAACACATCGAAGACTAACCCATTGCCCGCATTTCATTGAAACAGTATATGAAAAGGAGTTGTTTTTATGCAAAAGAAATTTCAAATTGAGGTAGACTGCGCCAACTGCGCCGCCAAAATCGAAGCTGCCATTAACAAAATCGAGGGTGTTAACAGCGCAAGCATTAGTTTTATGGCACAAAAGATGGTATTGGATGCCGACGACGCCAACTTTGACCGCATTGTAAAAGAGATTGTGAAAGTCGGCAAAAAAATCGAGCCCGATTTTGAATTGGACGTTTGATTTTCTGTTTTGAACAGGAGGGCTTATTATGACCAAAAAACAAAAGCGAATGCTGCGCCGCATTCTGATTTCCTTTGGTCTTCTCTGCTTCGTTTCTTTGTTCTGTGCGCTGTTTTCCGTTCCGTGGTTCATTCAACTGGTTCTCTACTGCATTCCCTACGGCATCATTGGTCATGATGTATTACGCAAAGCCGTGCTGGGCATTCGCAACGGCGAGGTGTTCGACGAAAACTTTTTAATGGCCATTGCCACCATCGGTGCTATTTTAATGCAGGAATACGCCGAAGCTGCCGCCGTTATGCTGTTTTATCAAATTGGTGAATTGTTTCAAAGCTATGCCGTGGGCAAAAGCCGAAAAAGCATTTCCGCATTGATGGACATTCGCCCCGATTACGCCAATCGGTTGGATGCTGAGGGTAATCTTGAGCAGGTAGACCCCGAAACCGTCGCCATTGACGACGTAATTGTAGTTCGCCCCGGTGAAAAAATTCCGTTGGACGGCATTGTCTGCGAAGGTTCTGCCGTTTTGAATACCAGTGCCCTGACCGGTGAAAGCCGTCCCCAAACCGTTCATGTTGGTGATGCGGTTATTTCCGGCTGTGTCAGCACCGACGGTCTTTTAAAAATCAAGGTTTCCAAACCCTTTGCGGAATCCACCGTTTCCCGCATCTTGGACCTTGTGGAAAATTCCAGCCTAAAAAAAGCAAAGGCAGAAAACTTTATCACAAAATTTGCCCGGTACTACACCCCGGCGGTTTGCATCGGTGCGGTTCTGTTGGCCGTTGTCCCCTCTCTTTTTACAGGGAATTGGCTCATCTGGATTGGTCGTGCTCTCACCTTTTTGGTTATCAGCTGCCCCTGTGCTCTGGTTATCAGCATTCCCCTTACCTTTTTCGGGGGCATTGGCGGTGCTTCCCGCTGCGGTATTCTCATCAAAGGCGGAAACTATCTGGAAGCACTGGCACAAACCAAATCCATTGTATTTGACAAAACCGGCACCTTGACTCAAGGCGTTTTTGAAGTAACCGAGGTACACCCTGCACAGGCCAAGTCCGAAATAGAGCTGCTCGCCATTGCAGCACTTGCCGAGTCCTACTCGCAGCACCCCATTGCAAAAAGCCTGCGCAATGCCGTTAATGGTACACTGGATAAAACCACCGTTTCCAACGTACAGGAAATTGCAGGCCATGGCGTTACCGCCTGTATCGGAACCGATACCGCGGCTGTGGGCAACGCAAAGCTTATGGATTCGCTATCCATTCCATATACCCCGCACAAGGGCATCGGCACAGTGGTCTATGTGGCCTTAAACGGTGTATTTCTTGGCTCTATCTTAATCAGCGATATTGCAAAACCCACCGCAGCGTCGGCACTCAAACAGCTCAAGCAGCTTGGCATTCGCACTGTGATGCTTACCGGCGATTCTGCTACCGTTGCAAACCAGGTTGCCGCTGATTTGGGCATTGATGAAGTACATGCAGAATTGCTACCTGCCGATAAAGTTCAGTGGGTTGAAACATTGCTCAACCAAAAACCCGAACATTCCACCCTTGCCTTTGTGGGCGATGGCGTAAACGATGCCCCGGTGCTGAGCCGTGCAGACATCGGCATTGCTATGGGTTCCCTTGGCTCAGACGCAGCCATTGAAGCCGCTGACATTGTACTCATGGACGATGACCCGGCTAAAATACCGTTGGCACTCTCCATTGCTCGAAAATGCCATCGTATTGTGTACCAAAATATTGTGTTTGCCCTTACCATTAAGCTGTTGTTCCTGCTTTTGGGCGCAGTTGGCATCGCCAATATGTGGTGGGCCGTATTTGCCGATGTGGGTGTTATGGTTCTGGCGGTTTTAAACGCTACCCGAATGTTAAACATCAAGCACATCAGCCGATAACCGTTTCTTCAAAACAAAACGCTTGCTCATATAAAAAGAGCAAGCGTTTTATTTTTAATCTTTTATACAGTTATTGTTCTTTTTTCTTTCGTTTTCCTAACAACACAAAACCAAGTCCCGCCATTGCTGCAATTGTTGCAAACATGGGAATTACACTGAAGTCGCCGGTAACCGGGCTGTTTACATTGGATGTAACCGGTACCGGAGTTACGGTGGGTTCTACGGCTGTACTTGGCTGCTGGGTTGGTGTAGG
>CALWNI010000051.1 GCA_944382775.1 uncultured Allofournierella sp. | reverse complement strand
GTCATCCAGGAAAAAGCATAGTCATAGTCTTTCCAAACGATATAGCCTGAAAGGAAACTGCACAGATAGCGCAGCAGGCATACCCCAAAGGTGGATACGGCAATGCCAACCGCAGGATTGGGGATAGGCTTTGCCAGAATGCCGGATAGTCCCAGTACGGTAAAGCCCAAGACAAAGTCCAGTAAAATGGAACCAATAACTGCACCAAGGCTTTGACAGTAGGTTAAATCTTGGATGCCCAGCATTAGCTGAATTAAACTAAACACAAAAGCGGAAAGCAAGCTCCAAGTAGGTTTGCTGCGAAAACCGATTATAATAATAGGCAGCATGCTTACCAAGGTAATGGAACCGCCATGGGGCAGCTTTACCAAAGGAATATAGCAAAGAACCGTGGATAATGCGATCATAAGGGCACACTCAACCAGTGTGCGTGTTTTTGTACGTTGTGCTACCATAAATTTGTACCAACCTTTCTTGGCGTTCAGCCATTAAGCGAATAGTACATAAAAACATTGCGCGACAAAAAACGCCCCCATATCAAAAAACGATACAGGGGCGTGATAATACGCAATTTATCCTTAAACTTCCTACGCCGGCATTACCCGGATCAGGTTCAAGGTGACCTAGAGCTGCAATTTGCCCTAATCTCAGCCGAAGATGCCTTCAGCGCCCCTGTTTTTATGTCCGTTAAACAGTATAGCCAAACAAGTTCGGATTGTCAAGATGGGAAATTATTCGGCTTTTACTTTTTTTCCGGTTTTGCAGATATCTTGCAAACAGCAGCCAATGCACACCGGCTTGCGGGCATCGCAAACGGCACGGCCATGCAGCACAAAGCGGTGGCACAAATCGTTGCCTTCCAATGGGGGAATGATTTTCCACAAAGCCATTTCCACCCGTTTGGGGTCTTTCAGGTCCTTTACTAAACCAATGCGATTGCACAAACGGATGCAATGGGTGTCGGTAACAATGGCGGGTTTTCCAAATACATCGCCCATAATTAAGTTTGCGCTTTTTCGTCCCACGCCGGGTAAACTCAGCACCGCATCGAAATCATCAGGAACTTGACTGTTATATTTATCCCGCAGCTCGCGCATACACAAACTAATATCCCGCGCTTTGGAACGTCCTAAACCACAGGGTTTTACAATTGCTTCAATTTCTTCCGGTTCTGCGTTAGCAAGTGCATCTACACTGGGGTATTTTGCAAATAAATCCTTGCATACCACGTTTACACGGGCATCGGTACATTGGGCGGCTAATCGAACTTCAACCAGCAGCTGCCAAGCGTGCTCGTAATCCAGTGTACATTCGGCAATGGGGTATTCTTTTTTTAGGCGTTCAATCACTTCCAGTGCAAGTGCTTTGGTTGTCATAACGCAATTCCTTTCTCATAGAAACTCACAAATAAACATATGTTTTGCTGATTATAGCACAGCAAATTAGGTTTGGGCAATTGGCATAGAAGAAAAAGCAATAAAATTTACTTGATTCAAGAAAAGGGAAACAGTATAATGGTTGCATTCCGATTTATATTATATTAAGTAAAAACAAAGGAGTGAGTTCCGTGTATCAAGATATGTTGGATACCATTGGATTTGTGGCAAAACAAGATGAAGAATTAGCAGAAGCTATGCAGCGTGAACTGAGTCGTCAGCGTCAAAATATCGAGCTGATTGCCAGTGAAAACATTGTAAGCCCGGCAGTAATGGCGGCAATTGGCACGGTGCTTACCAACAAATATGCCGAGGGTTATCCCCAGCACCGTTATTACGGTGGTTGCGCTTATGTAGACCAGGTGGAGCAGATTGCGATTGACCGTGCTTGCAAACTGTTTGGGGCTAAATTTGCGAATGTGCAGCCGCATTCCGGCGCACAAGCGAACTTGGCAGTTTATTTTGCATTGTTGAATGTGGGCGATACCGTTTTGGGCATGGATTTATCCGCCGGCGGACATCTAACCCACGGCAGTGCTGTAAATATGAGCGGCAAAAACTATCATTTTGTTTCTTATGGTGTAAACGAAGAAGGCTATCTGGAGTATGATGCACTGCGTGTACAGGCAAAGGAAGTAAAGCCCAAAATGATTGTGGCGGGTGCATCGGCATATCCCCGCAGCATTCGGTTTGATTTGTTGGCAGACATTGCAAAGGAAGTAGGCGCATATCTCATGGTAGATATGGCGCACATTGCCGGATTGGTGGCGGGTGGCGTGCATCAAAATCCGATGCCTTACGCCGATGTAGTAACCACAACAACCCATAAGACCCTGCGTGGCCCCCGTGGCGGTTTAATTTTGACCAACAACGAAGAGCTGGCAAAGAAAATCAACAAAGCGGTATTCCCGGGCACACAGGGCGGACCGCTGGAACACGTTATTGCAGCGAAAGCGGTTTGTTTTGGTGAAGCATTGAAACCCGAGTTTGCGGTGTACGCACAAAAGGTTGTGGAAAATGCAAAGGCGTTGGCAGAGGCACTCACGGCACGCGGTGTAAAACTGGTAAGCGGCGGTACCGACAATCACCTAATGTTGATTGACCTTTCGGAAGAAGCCTGCACCGGCAAGGAATTGGAGCAAAAGTTGGATGAAGTGTGCATTACAGCAAATAAAAATTCTGTACCCGGCGAAAAGCGCAGCCCCTTTATTACCAGCGGTGTTCGAATTGGCACCCCGGCGGTTACTACACGTGGATTTGGTGTGAAAGAGATGCAGGTAATTGCGGATTGTATTGCCGACTGCATTCAAGATTTTGAGGGGAAAAAGGAACAGGTGAATGCTCGAGTTGCCGAGCTGATTCAAGCCTTCCCATTGTATGAATAAAAAGAATGGCCTCTTTGTTTTAACATTGACAAAGGGGCCATCTGTGCGTGTAAAAAAGGAGAAAACACCATGGCATTGCTAACCTGCAAACTGAAAAGTCAGGCTCTAATGAGCACCACAACAGTACGCATTTATTTTCCGGAAGATAAAAAGAATCAATACGGCGGCCAGCCGCCCCGCGCAGTTTTTACCCTGTTGCATGGGTTTACCAACGATGGTGAGGACTGGATCAATATGTCGTCTGCTTTGCGCTATGCAAACGACAATCACGTTGCATTGATTATTCCGGACGCAGGAAATTCGTTTTATCACGATACCGCTTACAACCAGGGGTATTATACCTGGTTAACCAAAGAAATGCCCAAGCTTCTGGATGGAATTGTTTCGCTGCCCAAAGAGAGAGAAAAGAATTTTGTTTGCGGTCTTTCCATGGGGGGATATGGCGCATTGTTGTTGGCATTAACACAGCCCCACCGCTATGCAGGATGTGCCAGTTTTTCCGGTGCGGTTGCGTTACATATGATGCTACAGCAAGCAGATAACCCGTTGGTTCGCTATACGTTTGAGCCGGTGCTGGGGTCATCGTTGGAGCTGCCTGCCAATCGGGATGTTTTTCAGTTGCTACAGCAGGTAAGCAAACTGCCAAAGCAGGAGCAGCCTAAAATTTTATGTACCACCGGTCGCCAAGACCACGAACCCTATTATGTGTATGAACAGAACCAGGCTTTGCGCCAATTGGCACAAAGTTTGCCACTGGACTATACCTATATGGATTGGGATGGGGAACACGATTGGCATGTTTGGGACCGCAGTCTGGTATACGCCATGGATGCCTTTGTATCACCTGGTTATGCAGAAAAGGTGTTCCGGCAGTGGACAAGCCAAGCCTTTACGGCAGGGGGAAATCAAGCATGAGCACGCCACTGGCACAGCAACTTCGTCCACAATCGCTTGCTGATGTGTGCGGTCAATCCCATCTTTTGGGGCCAAATTGCGTGTTTCGCAAGACCATTGAAAGCGGTCGCATCCCAAATATGATTTTTTATGGACCTTCCGGGGTAGGAAAAACAACGGTGGCCCGCATTATTGCCGAGAACAGCGGTATGCGACTGCATAAATTGAATGGAACCTCTGCATCCACCGGAGATATAAAAGCAGTATTGGCAGAAATCGGAACATTAAGCAGCACCAACGGCTTGCTATTATATCTGGATGAGATTCAATATCTTAACAAAAAGCAGCAGCAAAGTTTGCTGGAATGTATTGAAGACGGCTCGGTTACCTTAATTGCATCCACAACGGAAAACCCCTATTTTTATATTTACAATGCGCTGTTAAGTCGCTGTACCGTCTTTGAGTTCAAAGCGTTACAGCCAAGCGATGTGGAACGTGGGATTCACAATGCCATCCATAAGCTGGAACAACAGCAGCAAATCCAAATTGACATGCCGCAGCAAGCCATTCAGTATTTGGCAGATGCCTGCGGTGGCGATATGCGAAAAGCATTGGGCTGTTTGGAATTTGTGGTAAGTGCAGCTTTGCCAAATGAAAAAGGCGTGCATCAAATCGATGTGGAAATGGTGCAGCAGGTGGCACGTCGCACAGCAATGCGATACGATAGAGAAGGCGACGACCATTACGACATCGTATCGGCTTATCAAAAATCAATGCGTGGCTCTGACCCAGATGCAGCGTTGCATTATTTGGCGCGCCTACTGGAAGCAGGGGATTTGGTAAGTGCATGCCGCAGATTGATGGTGTGTGCTTGCGAGGATGTTGGCCTTGCCTATCCGCAAATTATGCCCATTGTAAAAGCGGCGGTGGACGCAGCGAATATGCTGGGGCTTCCGGAAGCACGAATTCCACTGGCAAATGCAGTTGTATTGGTGGCCACAAGTCCAAAATCCAACAGTGCCTACCTGGGAATCAACAAAGCAATGGCAGATATACGAAAGGGAAAATCCGGTCCCATTCCTCGGCAGCTGCAAAACAAGCATTTTGATGGCGAAGATGCTTTGGTGAAAGGCCAAAACTATAAATATGCACACGATTATCCCAATCACTGGGTACAACAACAATATTTACCCGATGCACTTGTGGGAACGGTATACTATGAATATGGCGAAAATAAAAATGAACAAGCGGCACGGGTGTATTGGGATAAAGTAAAAAATATATAAATTGAAAGCCGATTTTTCTTAATCGGCTTTTTTCTTTTTAAAGGAAAATCAGAGCGTTTGTAAAAAGAAAAATAAATATGTTTGTGTATCACTTACAAAAATATAGCAAAAAACCAGAAAATATTGCACATCATATTGACAAAAAAGCGTTGCTAATTTACTATTATACATATCCGGCACGGGGATTTCGTGCAAGATGTATGGATCTTAACTATGTGGTTTTCATTTAATGAACCGGCATCGTTCATCCACTTTTTTAAAATGAAAAGGAGAAACACTATGCGTTATTCCCGTCAAAGAGAATTGGTTTTGCGTCAAGTGCAAAGCCGTTGCGATCATCCCACGGCAGATGATATTTACTTGGCCATTCGAGATGAGTGTCCTGGCTTAAGTTTGGGTACAGTGTACCGTAACTTGAATGGTTTGGTAGAAATGGGACGCATGCGTCGGGTAAGCATTCCTGGCATGGCGGACCGTTTTGACAGAACCTTAATGGATCACGATCATCTTTACTGCACCAAGTGTGGCAAAGTAGAAGACGTGCATCTGGATAAAGAGCCAATCAATGCAATGTTGAAAGACCGAAAAGATTTGGCCATTGAGCGATATTCCTTGAATCTGTATGGCGTATGCAGTGAGTGTCGCGAAAAAGAATCTTGTTAATATAACAAAAAGAACCGGATTTGTTTTACAAATCCGGTTCTTTTTGTTTGGAATGGAGTTAAAAACTGAGATTATTTCTCAGCGATAGCTTCAATTTCGCACAAAGCACCCTTCGGCAGCTCTTTTACAGCAACACAGCTGCGAGCAGGCTTAGAGGTAAAGTACTTTGCATAAACTTCGTTGAATGCAGCAAAATCGCTCATGTTAGCTAAGAAGCAGGTGGTTTTTACTACCTTATCCATGCTGGTACCAGCAGCTTCTAAAATGGCAGCAACATTTTTGCAGCTCCACTCAGCCTGAGCAGCAATGCCTTCGGGCATAGTGCCGGTGGCGGGATCAACAGGCAGCTGGCCAGAGGTAATTACCAGATTGCCAACTTGGAAACCCTGAGAATAAGGGCCGATAGCGCCGGGAGCATTTTTGGTATCAATAACGATCATAAGAAAATCCTCCTTAAAAAGATTCCTGAAACAGTGTTCGGATTTTGTGTAAAATACACAATTTTAAACGCCAAGGTGATTATAGCAGTTTTTTTATTAAAAATCAATACAGAAGTAATACTTTTGTAAAAAATGTGCATTGGCAAGGCCAATGCACAGGAAAAATCATTGTATTAGTAAAAAAAATAGTTGTCCAATAATCGGTTAAAATTGTTCAAAAAAATGAGAGTAGTATCCCGTAATGGGATACTACTCTTTTTTTATTCTCTATTTTTCTGAAAAGGGGAATACCTAGAGATTAAAAAAGAAACCAAGCCATCATCAGACCTAGAACTGGGGGTGGTAATACACCAAGAAAAACATTGAATTATTTCGGATTGCAACTGGATAATCTGCTGCTAAACCCTTACGCAAAGCCATTTTTCAGGAGATTCGCTATCCTTTTTATCCCTCTGCTATATTCCTGTTTCTTTCTGTTCCGGGAATATAACAGGGGAGAAGCAGAGTAGCTCCCCACGGCAACGCAACGTCCAATCACATTTACTTGCAGTCAGTTGCAAATCATCTTATAAACTCCTATAAACCTCTATATATAGTATATCTCTCGTTTAATCTCTCTATATATATCTTGTTATTCAATCCGCTTGGTTTTCTTGCAACACACTTGTCCATATGTTTCGTGGACAACTTTTTTTGAACGGGGACAAATCAACAAATTATTCGCTTATATCGCTTTTTTCAGCGTTTTCTTCGTCAGAAGTAATGCGCTCTACCAAGGCATTTTCCAAGCGGTGGTCCTGCACTCTTGCATTTAAAATTCGCATTTCGGGCAGTTCCAACTTAAAGTCATCGCCATCTTTTGGAACAAATCCGCATTGACCAAATACAAAACCGCCAAAGGTGTCATAGGTGTTTTGAATCTCCTTGCTTAAATGCAGGTTCAGTTCGCGCACAACATCTTTTAGCGGAGCACTGCCTTGAATCCGCCAAGTTTCGTGGTCTACCGCTTCAATGTCTTCCGGTTCCGGTGCTTTTTCGGCATCGTCTTCCAAATCACCAACCAGCTGTTCCAATAGGTCGTTCATGGTAACAATGCCCATTACACCGCCGTATTCATCCAAAACAACGGCAAAGTGATTGCGGCTTTTTTGCATCTGTTGAAACAGTACGTCTGCGGTTAGATGTTCTGGAACAAAAAATGCAGGTTTTACGGCATGTTTCATAACATTGGCACGGCTTCGGTCATTTAAGCGGAAATAATCACGGGCGTTCAGGATACCCACAATGTTATCGGCAGAACCATCGCATACCGGATAACGGGCGAAACGGGTTTCTTGAATGGTTTGCTCCCAAACTTCCTGGCTTTCTTCCAGCCATAACGAAGACAGTTCGGTGCGGTGGGTGGCAAATTCTCCAACGGTCAGGTCGTCAAATTCAAAAATATTTTGAATAAACTGGCGTTCTTCCTGGTCAATAACACCTTTTTGACTGCCTGCGTCAACTAGCATGCGGATTTCCTCTTCGCTTACTTCTTCCTCTTCGGCACTGGGGTCAACACCGCAAAGACGCAGTACAAAGTTTGTAGATGCAGTGAGTACCCATACAATGGGGGAAGCTAGTTTTGCCAATACCGAAATGGGGCCGGATAGGCTCAAAGCCAATTGTTCCGCCTTTTTCATAGCCAAACGCTTGGGAACAAGTTCGCCAAAAATCAAGGTGAAGTAAGAAAGAATTAAGGTGATTAAAATAACAGAAATGGTTTTTAACGTTTGCGCAGGAATAGGCACATGCAGCGCAACAAGAGAATCCACTACTACACCGGCAAAGTTATCGGCAGCAAATGCACTTCCTAAAAAGCCGGAAAGGGTAATGGCAACCTGAATGGTTGCTAAAAAGCGGGCGGGTTGACTGGTAAGATGTGCCAAGCGTTTGGCGCGTTTGTCGCCTTGTGCAACCATCTGTGCCAGTTTGGTGTCGTTTACCGAAATTACAGCAATCTCAGCACAAGCAAAAACGGCGTTTAAGCCAATTAAAATAATCTGCAATAAAAGTTGCCATACTATAGGGTTTTCCATGATAAAATTTTTCCTCCTAAAATAAATGTAAATTTCAATCCAAATAGTGCTCAAGGAATCGATTTGCTAATGTAACAGGCGTAAAAAACGCAAAAAGACATACCCATGACCCATATTTAGGGAACACGGATATGTCTTGTATCGATTATTAAAAATGCTTCGGTGAGGGTCGCCGTCGCTACTGTCCATAATAAAATGAAACGCTCCTACTATGATAAATTAAAGAGTATTACCCAATAATAAAACGGGCAATGCTCTTTTATGATATAAGATAAACCATTTTTTGTCAACAAAAAATCTTGAAAAAGAATCAAAATCAAGAAAGATTGATGATAAAATAACAACTGAAACCAAAAAAACAAGCCAATTTTTTGGTTGTTTTACCAGTATCGCAACAAGAAAACAGCGTTCTCTAATTAAATTCGCAAAAACCGTCACATTTACTAGGGTTTTTTGTAATTTTCTGTTTTCTTGCATAAAAAGTTGTGATATAATCATGGGTAATCTGATAGTGGATAAATGCAAAGGGAGGAAAATCAATGGCAGAAACTATCTTAGTCGTGGACTTTGGCGGACAGTACAATCAGCTGATTGCTCGCCGTGTGCGCGAATGCCACGTTTACAGCGAAATCGTATCCTATACCAAAGCTATGGAGGCAATTAAGGAAAAGAAACCGGCAGGTATCATCTTTACCGGCGGCCCCAATAGCGTATATTTACCGGATGCTCCCACCATTAGCACCGAAGTGTTCGAGTTGGGCATTCCCGTACTGGGCATCTGCTACGGCTCTCAGTTGATGATGCATCTGCTGGGTGGTCGTGTTTGTGTTGCACCTGAGCGTGAGTACGGCAAAACCGAAGTAACCGTAGATACCAACAGCAAGCTGTTCCAGAATGTAAGCGAAAAAACCATCTGCTGGATGAGCCATAACGATTACATCGAAACTGCTGCACCTGGTTTTACCATCAGTGCACATACTGATAACTGCCCCGTTGCTGCCATCGAGTGGCCCGAGCGTAATCTGTACGCTGTGCAGTTCCATCCGGAAGTTCTGCATACCCAGGAAGGCACCAAGATGCTGTCCAACTTTGTATACAACGTTTGTGGTTGCAAGGGCGAGTGGACAATGGATTCCTTTGTGGAAAAGTCCATTGTTGCAATTCGCGAAAAAGTTGGCAACGGCAAGGTGCTGTGCGCACTGTCCGGCGGTGTAGACAGCTCGGTTGCAGCTGTAATGCTGGCTAAGGCAGTGGGCAAGCAGTTGACCTGCGTCTTTGTTGACCATGGCCTGCTGCGTAAAAACGAAAGCGAAGAAGTTTGCGGTGTATTTGGCCCCGAAGGCGAGTATGACCTGAACTTTATCTGTGTAAATGCTCGTCAGCGTTTCTATGATAAGCTGAAAGGCGTGTCCGATCCCGAAACCAAGCGTAAAATTATTGGTGAGGAATTTATCCGCGTATTCGAGGAAGAAGCCAAAAAGATTGGCGCAGTAGATTTCCTGGTACAGGGCACCATCTATCCCGACGTTGTTGAAAGCGGCGTAGGCGGCGAAAGCACCGTTATTAAGAGCCACCACAACGTAGGCGGTCTGCCTGATTACGTTGATTTCAAGGAAATCATCGAGCCTCTGCGCGATTTGTTTAAGGACGAAGTTCGCAATGCCGGCCGCGAATTGGGCATTCCGGAGTATCTGGTAAGCCGTCAGCCGTTCCCCGGCCCTGGCTTGGCAATCCGTATCATCGGAGAAGTAACCGAAGAGAAGATTAAAATGGTACAGGATGCCGACGCAATCTGGCGTGAAGAAATTGCAGCAGCTGGCGAAGATAAGAATCTGGGCCAGTACTTTGCAGCATTGACCAACATGCGCAGCGTAGGTGTTATGGGCGACGAGCGTACCTATGACTATGCAATTGCACTGCGTGCCGTAACTACTACCGATTTCATGACCGCAGAACCCGCATATCTGCCTTGGGATTTGGTGGCAAAGGTAACCAGCCGTATTGTAAATGAGGTTCCTCACATTAACCGCGTTATGTACGACTGCACCGGTAAGCCCCCCGCAACCATCGAGTTCGAATAAAAATTAGAATCCCGGAAACCCGCATAAATGCTGGGTTTCCGGGGTTTTTGTATAAAGAAAACCACGCGATAGTCGCGTGGTTCAAAAGAAGGCTTGTGCCGATAATGTAGAAAGAAAAACT
>CALWNI010000050.1 GCA_944382775.1 uncultured Allofournierella sp. | reverse complement strand
GAGTCGAACTCACGGCCTCTTGAACCCCATTCAAGCGCGCTACCAAACTGCGCTACACCCGGATGTCTTCTGGTTGTCCACCAGCGACGTTGTTTATTATATATTAACTTTCGATATTTGTCAACACCTTTTTTAAAAAATTTTTTAATCATATTTTTATTTGTTTGGACATACCCTATAAGGCAGGTTTTTCTTACTATTTTATCGGATTGGAAGGATTGCTTTTTATGAGTTTAGACTTAGCCAATTACATAAAACCAGAGCTTTTGGTGCTGTGCATTGTGCTTTATTTTATCGGAGTTGGAATGAAAAAAAGCCAGCGAATCAAAGATGAAAACATCCCTACCCTTTTGGGCTTCTTTGGCATTGCTCTTTGTCTTTTGTGGGTACTGGGTACTTCTCCCCTTTTAACCACACAAAGCTGGTTTATGGCAATTTTTACAGCCATTGTACAGGGTGTTCTGGTTGCAGGTGGAAGTGTGTACTGCAACCAACTAATAAAACAGGCCACCAAATAAACACAGCACAAAAAGAGAGGTCATAAAGACCTCTCTTTTTGTGTTTGTGTGATTATTTATTGCCATAGAAGGCTTTCAGGTAGATTTCCTTAATTTCGCTTACCAGGGGGTATACCGGGTTAGCGGTGGTGCACTGGTCTTCGAAGGCCTTGTAGGACAATTCGTCAACCTTTGCCAAGAACTCCTCTTCGCTGATGCCACAATCACGAATGCTCATGGGGCGTTCGGTTTGCTGCATCAGTTTGCGAACTGCCTCAATCAGGCAGTTAACAGCAGTTTGGGTATCGGTGCCCACGTTGCACAGACCACAACGCCATGCCAGCTTTGCATAACGCTCGTCGGCAATGTACTCTTTGTATTTGGGGAAGGCTGCAAACTTGGTGGGACGGGTTGCATTGTAAGCAATTACATAAGGCAACAGAATTGCGTTTGCACGACCGTGAGGAATGTGGAACTCACCACCCAGCTTATGAGCCATAGAGTGGTTCAAGCCCAGGAATGCGTTGGTAAATGCCATACCTGCAATGCAGGATGCGTTGTGCATCTTCTCACGAGCCAGGCTATCACCGTCGTAAGAAGCCTTCAGGTAATGGAATACCATTTCGGTAGCCTGCAATGCCAAGCCGTCGGTATAGTCGCTTGCCATTACAGATACATAAGCCTCAATTGCATGGGTCAGAACGTCCAGACCGGTGTCGGCAACGATGCTCTTAGGCATGCTGCGAGTAAACTGAGGATCGATGATTGCAACATCGGGAGTCAGTGCATAGTCTGCCAAGGGGTACTTGATGTTACCATTCTTCTTGTCGGTGATAACAGAGAAGCTGGTTACTTCAGAACCGGTACCGGAAGTAGTGGGAATTGCCACCAACTTGGTCTTGGTGCCCAGTTTGGGGAACTTAAATGCACGCTTACGGATATCCAAGAAACGCTGACGCAGGCCGTCGAAGCTGGTTTCGGGATGCTCGTAGAACAGCCACATGCCCTTTGCTGCGTCGATTGCGCTACCGCCGCCGATTGCAATGATTACATCGGGATTGAAGGCACGCATAGCCTCAACACCGCGCATGATGCACTCTACGCTGGGATCGCTTTCAACATCAGAATAGATTTCGCTATGGCAGTACTGCTCGCGCTTACGCAAGTAGTGCAGAATCTTATCCACGTTGCCCAGCTGTACCATAACGGGGTCGGTTACGATAAATGCACGGCTGATGTCTTCCATCTTCTCCAGATACTGAATGGAATCTTCTTCAAAGTAAATCTTGGGCGGAATCTTAAACCACTGCATATTAACTCTCCGTTTTGCAACACGTTTTTTGTTTACCAGGTTTACGGTGCTTACGTTCTGGCTTACCGAGTTCTTACCGTAGCTTCCGCAGCCCAAGGTCAAAGAAGGTGTATTGGTGTTGTAGATATCGCCGATTGCACCCTGAGAAGAGGGGCTGTTTACAATGATACGGCCTACACGCATTGCAATGCCGTAATCATCGGCAATCTTCATGTCGCCGGTATGGATAACAGCAGAGTGACCCAGGCCGCCCAGTTCCAGCATTTTGTTTGCGTATGCAAAGCCCTGCTCCTGATTTTTGGCAATGAAGTATGCCAAAACGGGGCTCAGTTTTTCTTTGCTCAGAGGATACTGTTCCGAGGGTTCGGGCAGCGGAGCGATCAGAATCTTGGTCTTTTCAGGAACAGTCAAACCTGCCTGCTCTGCAATCCAGTTTGCACTCTTACCTACAACGTCTGCAAATACGCCCTTGTTGGGATCAGGGAACATGTATTTGGTCAGCTTCTCTACTTCTTCTGCATTCAGGAAGTAGCAGTTGTTCTTCTTCATGTATTCTTCAAAGGGCTTTGCCAGCTCTTTTTCAACGATAACAGCCTGCTCAGAAGCACAAATCATGCCGTTGTCAAATGTCTTAGACATCATCAAATCGGTGCAAGCACGATGCAGATCAGCGGTTTTTTCAATGAAGCAAGGTACGTTACCTGCACCTACGCCCAAAGCGGGTTTGCCGCAAGAGTAAGCAGCCTTTACCATGCCGGGGCCACCGGTTGCCAGAATGGTAGCAACACCGGGATGATTCATCAATGCGCCGGTTGCTTCAATGCTGGGTTTATCAATCCACTGAATGCAGTTTTCAGGTGCACCTGCTTTTACAGCTGCCTCGTAAACAATACGAGCTGCTTCGGCGCTGCACTTTTGTGCAGAGGGATGGAAACCGAAAATGATGGGGTTACGGGTTTTAATTGCAATCAAGCATTTGAACAGAGTGGTGGAAGTGGGGTTGGTTGTGGGGGTTACACCACAGATAACGCCAACAGGCTCTGCTACTTCTACATAGCCTTCCATCTCGTTTTCTTCCAAGATGCCTGCAGTTTTTTCTTTTTTGATGTTGTGCCAGATGTACTCGGTGGCAAACATATTTTTGATTACTTTATCTTCGTATACACCACGACCTGTTTCTTCTACTGCCATGCGTGCCAGCTCCTGGTGCTTATCCAGACCGGCCAGAGCCATTTCATGAACAATATGGTCGATTGTTTCTTGATCATAGGTCAAAAATTCACTCAATGCTTTTTGTGCTTTGGCTACCAAGCCATCGATCATTACTTCAACCTCGGACTTTGCGTTTGCTACGGTTTCTACCTTAGCTTTCTTTTGTTCTGCCATCGGTTCTGCCATCCTTTCAACCTTTGATTAACATACCGAGAGAATGAAACTCTCGAGCGGTTTCGCTGTATTTATAATATCACATTGTTAATTGAATAACAATGCATCATTCCTCCAAACATCGTTATTGATATAACAATGTTTTCCGTCATTGTGTACAACATTACCGAATTATGAAACAAAAAGAGCCGACCTACAAGTAAAAAGGTCAGCTCTTTTTGTTTTTTATGTTACATTGTCATAAATCGCGACCAGATGAACCATGCAGCAACCAATTGACAAATTAGAATAGCAGGTACGCCCAGATAGAATTTTGGCTTTCGTGTTTTATGGTGAAACACCTGCATTGCAATCCAGAATACCGGGCTTCCCCCTAAAACGCAGAACAACAACAATGTTTTTTCAGGTACGCGCCTTGCCTGTTTTTTTGCCAAATGCTTATCCCAGCCGCAAATAAAAAAAGCGGCTGCATTGATTATGGCCAAATAACACAATAAAATTTGAAAAAATGTCATGGATCGAGTCCCCTATCTTATTCTGCGTCTTTAAAGGAATAACCGTGCTTTTGGTTATACCATTTCATAATAAAGTAAATAGGAACAATCACAATCATTGCGCCCAAACCAAGAATCAGCTTGTGGGCATCTGCATTGAACAAAAGCCACACGCTTACCACCGTTGCCACCACCGGAATTACCGGGCCAAACGGAATGCGGAAGGTGGACTTCATGCCTTTTTTGCGGAATACCAGGATAGAAAGGCAGGTGGGAATGTACTGCGTAAAACGAGAAATGACACTAATCGCCGCTAACTGAGTAAAACTACCAGACAATGCAATGGGAATTGCTAATAAAGCAGTAAGAGCAATTGCCACACCGGGTGTACCCCAAGGTGTCTTTTTGGCCACAATGGGCGGAAGCATACCACGTTCTGCCAGTGCCAGACAGCCGCGCGGTGTTAAAAACGAAGACGCCGCGTTAATGCCACCAATAGAAATCAAGGTACCGGCAGTAACCAAAAAGCCACCGGCAGAGCCCATAAAGCTGCTCATGGCATCTACTACGGGTGTTTCGGTGTTTGCCAATGCCGAACCCAATGTACCAATGCTAACAAATTGAACCAAAAGATAAATCGCAGAAACGCAAGATACCGCTGTTGCAATAGCAATGGGCAGATTCTTTTTGGAATTTTCCATATCTTCCGCCGCCGTTGAAATCGCCTCGAAACCGGTAAATGCATAGAAAATTAAAATTGCTGCTTCTGAAAAACTGGACATACCAACCCCTTGCGGAACAATTGGCTGAAAGTTTTCCGATTTTACAAAGAAAAGGCCAGCAATAACAAACACCACCAAAGGAACCAATTTACCTATTGTAGCAATGTTATTGACGTACTTTGCAAGGTTTACACCAATTAAGTTAACCAAGCTTAAACCGCCTAAAATAGCCACCACCAAAATGGTTTTTGTTGTACCGTGTGCAGCAGCCGGGTAAAACGCAGACAAAGCCGTAACAAACCCCACCGACATGGTTGCCCATGCAATAATTTGCACGATGTATTTCATAAAGCCAACTTCAAAGCCCACAAAGTTGCCAAAGGCTTCTTTGGCATAGATATAAGCACCACCATTGGACTGGAACAGTCCGGCTGCTTCTGCAAAACAAAGCGCCATTGATGCAGCCAGCAAGCTAATAAACAAATACACAAACAAGCTGCTGGTACCCATAATGTGGTAGGCTTGACCCGGCAACAAGAAAATGCCGGAGCCAATAATGCTATTCATTCCCAGTAGAATAATACTGAACAAACCAAACTTTTTATTCTTCATGCGCATCCCTCTTTTCTACTATTAATCGTTATTGTTTGCCATGCACTGCTGCGCAAACTGCCGAAACAGCGCAACCATGGTTGTATCATCAAATTTTGCCATCATTTCGGGATGCCATTGCACACCACACATAAAGGTTCCCTGTTTGCGTTCAATTCCCTCAATGACACCGTCATCGGCTTGTGCTGTTACGCGAAAATCCTTTGCCAAATCTTTAATGGCTTGATGATGGAACGAGTTTACCTTGGCTTTTTGCGGTAAAACCGTTGCCAAAAAGCTGTTTGGTTCTACCTGCACAAAATGAGTGGGTGCATAGCGCGGTGCCTGCTGTGTATGCTGCAATGCTTTGGGGCATTGCTTTCCTAAATCTTGATACATGGTACCGCCAAATGCCACATTCAATGCCTGTAGTCCTTTGCAAATGCCGAATACCGGTTTTCCCAATTGGTCGGCGGCTGCAATTACCTCCATATAATAACGGTCTACCTCCGGCATAGTAAAACCTTGGCCAGGAATGGGCTGTTCGCCATATAAAAATGGGTCAATATCATAGCCACCGGATAGAACGATGCCGTCCAAATATTCGATTTGCTCCTTAACATCTTCCAAATTGGTTAATACCGGCAGCAACACCGGAAGACATCCGGCTTTCTCTAAACTTTCAATATAGTCTTGATTTACATAGCTGCGATAAATACCCGGTAACATACCGGATTCTACAATCAATAAATTGGCTACTATTCCAATGCGTGGTTTTTTCATGTATCATTCTCCCCTTTCGGTTGATAAATTTTAAAACTTATTCTCTAAAACAATGGCTTGGATTTCTTCATAGGTATACAACTGATTCAACACTTGGCAAAGTGCCTTTTTGGACAGGCGCGGCGGCAAGCCCAGATACTTTAAAAAGTTATGTCGATACTCTTGGCTACCTGCTGTTCCGGAAAGTCCCCACTGGAACAAATCAGTATAGGTAATACTGCGCCCTGCTCGAGCTGCGGCTGAAACGGCACCTGCATCCAACAGTGCCTTTTTGAGCACCTCCGCCGGAAGCCCTTCTACCCCAAGCAAGCCTTCCTTACCCGGATGTTGTTTGCGGGATTCTTTGCCCTGCACCGCTGGAATATAGGCCTGTTTTACATAGTTCTGCCCGATTAGATTGGATAAAAAGTTGCGAATACGAAAGCCGGCTGCATCCGGGTCGGTGAATAGAATCACCCCTCGCTTGCGCCCCAACTCTTTCAGCAATGCCTGTGTTTCTTTATCCTTGTAGATTGCAAATCCATCGGTGGTTAAAACCAGTCCATCCACCACCGAGCTAACCACCGCAGCATCATAGCGGCCTTCCACCACAATGACCTGTTCAATTCGTATCTTTTCGCTCATCGACTTACTCCTGCTCTTGCCAAGCGGCAAAGTGCTGTTTGCAGTAAAATTCCGCTTTCTACCGGGGAACTTTTCAATCCTTTATCCAGCTCATACAAAATTTCCAAACACTGTTTTAATTGCGATAATGTATAACGGCCTGCGGTTTCGGCCGATTTTTTCAAGCGATAATCACTGCCTTTATAGCCAAAATCCTTATGAACCTGTGCATATCCTCGCTTGCTTGCCATGCCTAATTTTACACGGTACAAATCCACATAACTACCAATCATGGCGGCGGTTATGGCAATGGGATCGTTTTGCAGCCGCAGCAGACTATCCAGTTTTTCGCAAGCCTTGGTTGCATTTTTTCCGGTAACAAACCGTACCATATCAAACACATCTGCCTCCAGATTCTGTGTGCCCATCTCTGCAATTAAACTTGGCGTAATTTCGGTATATCCACTGGCCGCAGCTAACTTATCAACCTCGTTTTCCAGTAAAAATAAGTCCTGCCCACAGCGGTCCAACAATACTCCGGCTGCATTTTCACTCAACACGGTTTGCTGTTCTTGGGCACGCTGACGTAACATCATGCGCATTTCCTGCACACCGGGATGTGCCACCTCTGCCGCATATCCGACTTTTTCGCAGGTTTCAATTAGCTTTTTGGCTTGTTTGCTGATCTTCATTTTGCCGCGTTCTTGCACAAAAACACTGTGAATGACAAACACGGCATTTTCGGTATTGGTTAATATATCACAGATTTCTGCCAAATCTTTTTCCGAATATGCCGATGGTTGCAACATGGGCAATTCCACAATACGGCGTGTACCAAAAAATGAAATGGTGCCTGCTGCCATAACAATTTCTTCAACGCTGGGCGCAGGGCCATCCAATCGGGTGGTTTCGCCCTCCTGTTCCAACAATGCCTTTACGGTTTTTTCCGCATTGCTGCGTGCCAAAAACGGGTCAACGGAATAAAAATAAAACACCGCCGCCCCATTGGTAAGTGCTTGATTCTTTTTTTGTTCATTGTGTAGCATCCGTTACCCTCCTATCTGTACCGCTTTTCCTATTCGTATTTGAATGCTGGTACCAATCGGCTTATAATGAAACAATGCTGCTTGGTATTCCTTTTGCCATGCGTATTCCTTTTCTGCAACAATCTGTTGTGCTTCTATCGTTCCCGGCTGTTTGGAACCAGCTATCAAAACATCCAACTGCAACGGGCTTGCCGACATTAAAGTACCTTGAACAACGCCAACACGGTATCCTTCTATTTGAATTACCGCTACGTTTGCACTTTCTGCATGGATTATGGTGCCTATTATATCACAAAATGAAATGGTTTCTGCCTGTTTTTCTTGCAGTTGCTGTGCGATGATAATCTTCTCAGCTTGTATTTCCAAAGATGCGGGATCACTTCTTAAATCAACCCAAACATTCGGCTCTGTCACACCATAACTTTGCAATGTTTGCATTACCGATCGTCGGTTGCTTTCTCCGCCTTGAAACAGTACCATGGATTGTTCTTGATGAAAGACCACCACACACGGTGATGCGGCATCCCCTGCTGTAATTAATGTTACAACATTTTTCTGTAAACTACTATATAAAAACACTGCCATTACTGCAAGACCAGACACAATGACAACAGCTTGCCGACGGCAATTCCAACGACAGCCCAGCCATATCAATACAGACAAAATTGCTACCACAAATAAGGTATACCCCTTAGGAAGCATTAACTGCGCTCCCGGCAGTACAATGGCAAACGCAACAATCTGATTAATCAGTTTTATAAAGAAACCTGCCAACAAAAGAAAGAATCGTACCGCAAACAACAAGCCTGGAATCAAACCGCAGAATGCAGCCAGAAGGCCCAAGATAACAACCGGCCCAACCAGCGGCATTACCAACAGATTGGTTATAATTGCAACGCCGCTTACCGGCAAATTGTTCAATAGCTGAATCGGTAAGGTAAACGCCGAGGCAAACACTGTAATGAGTAATGTCATCACCACTGCATACACGCCATCGCTGATTGGTTTATCTGCCTGTGCTCGCACCCGTTTCCATTGCTTCGCCGTTAAATCCGCAATCAGAACGCCAAAGGTTGCTGCAAACGAAAGTTGTAAGCCCAAATCACATACTGCATAGCATCTTGAAAGGGTCAACAGAACAGCAGCCACTCCCAAAGAGGTTAGCCCATCCGCAGGTTGATAGAAAAACCAACCAATATAAAAAATCAGTGCGGCTACTCCTGCACGAGCGATGGACGGGCTGAATCCATTTAACGCCATAACAAACAAAACCATTGCAATGGATGCAGCGGCACGAACTCTTGCGTGCCTTCTTCCGGGACGCCCTGCAAACAGTCCGCACAACAAGGTTAAATGCTGGCCTGATACAACCAACAAATGGGTAATGCCCGCAATGCGATAGTTTGCCTTGGTTTCGTTTGTTAAATAGCGGCTATCGCCCACTGCCATGGCAGCAAGAATGGAACCTTCTGTTTTGGGCAAATAACGGCGGCAGGTTATGGATAACTTATGCTGTAATTCCGCCATAACAAATCGCAGCGCATGACTTGTACCAACGTTTTGGATGGATGAACTCGCCTCTGCCTGCAACAAAACACCATCCGCTAAGTAACCATAGTAATAGGCATCCTCTTCCAAGGGTTGAAACGACAGGGTTATTTGTACCACATCCCCTTGGCTAACCTCCGGAAACGCACTGCATATCACTCGGAATTGTTTTGGTTTTGGCAAGCTTACTCCATTTAGGCTTACAACCGTAAACTGACCCCTTACGCTGTTTTCCAAAAAGCCGGTATCCACTTGTTCGGCAATGACCGTTGCGATTGCAGTTTGTCCTGCCAAGCTTTGAATGGGCTTTACAAACAAACCATACAGCATCATTTGAAACAATACCGCAGCAAGACCAATCACCGACAATACCCTAACATATTTCCATGGTTTGATACACATTGCCACCAGAAATGCAGATACAAAAACTGCCGCTAGCAGCCAATTGGCCACCGGCGGCAGATACGCAGCAACAAGTCGGGCACCAAACCACACAAAACAACCGGTTGCTAATACACGTTTCATAACTGCTTAATGCTCAAATAACGGCAGTTTCTCTAAGAAAATGATGTCAGTACGTTCGGTAGCATCGCCTTCTGCCAATGCAGCTGCACGACCTACCACTGTACCGGTGCTTCGTGCCACCAATGCTTCCAAAGCCAACAAAGAACCACCTGTACTGATTACATCATCCACAATCAAAACACGTTTGCCGTTCATGGCTTCCAAATCCTTACGGTCGATTACCAGCTTTTGTTTTGCGCTGGTGGTAATGGATTGGTCTTCTACCACAATGGGATCGCGCATATACAGCTTTTCGCCTTTACGGGCAGGGATATACACTTTTCCGCTTTGACGGCTCATTTCGTATGCCAAAGGAATGCCCTTTGCCTCGGCGGTTACAATCACGTCAAATTCAGGGCATTTTTCAAGCAGTGCTTTTGCACATGCCACAGTCAGCTCAACGTCGCTGAACATAATAAATGCCGCAATGGAAAGATGCTCGTTAATTGCACAAATGGGCAATTCGCGGGTAACGCCTGCCACATGCAGGGTATAGGTATCGTTCATGACAGATACTCCTTGTTTTTGAAATTACAATTACTTTTATCAGCCCGGGGGCCATGCCAAGCTACGCTTTGCCAATACATGGAAATGCAGATGCTTTACACTTTGGCCACCGTCTTGCCCTACATTTGTAACAACACGATAGCCATTTTCGCAGCCTAACTCGCTGCACAAACGAGAAATTGTTGCATAGATATGCCCCAGCAAAGCACCGTCTTGCTGGGTAAGTGCAGCAGCAGAATCAATGTGCTTTTTGGGAATTACCAAAAAATGAATGGGTGCTTGGGGGTCAATGTCGTAAAACGCCAAAATCTCTTCGTCTTCAAACAACTTGTTGGAAGGGATTTGACCTTGAGCAATGCTACAAAACAAACAATCCATAAAACAACACTCCTTTCTCAATCGGTAACGATTCCCCCAAGCTGTTTTCAGTACTTGGGGGAAGTTGAAACCCTTAGCCTTCCAAGATGCTTTTTACAATGGACGGTACAGCATTCAGTGCCTCGTCAATCTTATTTTCGTC
>CALWNI010000049.1 GCA_944382775.1 uncultured Allofournierella sp. | reverse complement strand
TTATGCTCGCACATCTGGTTAGCAACACCGCAGGAGGTTTTGCAGGCAGACTGGCAGGAAGTCTGGCATTCGCCGCAACCGCCGGTCTGTACGCTCTTAGCCAGGTCGCGGGTTTCGAGAGTTTGAATACGGTTCATCATACACCCTCCTTTCTATCCATTGATTTCTATCCAGACAGCCAAAAGACAGCTGTTAGAAACTTGTATCATTATACAATGAGCGATATAATCACGTCAATAGTTTTGTTCCCGCTGCGGGGCGAATACCATGAACAAAGCGGTGGGAATGGCAAAGGCAAAAACCAACATATAGCGGAATTGTGCATAGTTGGGCGCACCCAGCAGCATGCCAATCCAAACCAGATACATGGGCACATAGGCAAGGATGAGATGCTGCCGTCCTTTCATCCACTGTACAATGCCGCACAAAACAAGACCAAAGGCCAGCAAAGCAGGTGGCAAAAAGGTGGCACGGCTTTCCAGTTCGGTGCGAAGTCCCGTCCAACCGGTAAAATAAGCCACAATGTCTTTGGAGGTAATGCCATAGGAGCCGTTGCTGCCCTCGTGAGGGAAGGAGTAAGTACCACCGTCAAAACGGGGATTGGTATACATAGCGGTTTCCATTAGCCATGCCTTGGTGTACTCGGACAAATGGCTGGGCATCAGCGAAAGCCAGACCTGCAACAGGTCAAGTTTGCCTTGTAAGGTGGCAAAATATTCTGCATCAAACGCCCAGCAGGTTTTGATGGGGTCCACCGTGGGCGGACTGTAAGACTCTGCCAGTTGCGCAAGAGGGATAATGTGCTCCAAGGTTTTTTGCTGCTGGGCAGAAAAATCTTCGGGTGCGTTGGCAGCCACATAGCCAAGCTGTTGCAGCGGAATGGCCCAGGCCTCGGCGGTTAAGGGGCTTTGAATGCCCAAAGCTGCATAGCCCGGCCCGGTCATCAGCTTGACCAAGACCAAAAGAGGAAAAAACAAAACAACCATGGTTTTGCGGCAAGCGGCAAAGCAAAGCAGCAATACACAGGCAACCAGTGCAATGGGCCAGCCGTTTCCACGCAAAAAGCAGAGCAGAAGATTCAACACCACGAAATGCAGGCGGCCTGCTTTTGTGCAAAGCGTTTGCCCTTTGGTTTGGGCGGTGTCATATAAGAACAAACAATACAACAATAGCACCCCATTGAATAGGGGGTCTTTCCACATAACCAAACTATGAAAGGCATATGCAGTGGTACCGCAAAACAGGCCAAACCCTGCAAAGATGGGAAGCAAGCCGCTGCCGCGCTGCCGCATCCATACCAGACTGTATGCCAAGATACCGGCAACGGCGGTCATCTGCAAAAAGCCGAAGCAGTAAGCCCCCAGCTCCATAAGCCCCAGAGCATAAAAGGGCCCCAGAATCAACCGCAAAAGCAGGGTGTATAAAACCGGGTGCGCATCGTTCAAGCCGCCTTCAAAGGCTTGGGCAAGTAGCTGCACCGAGTCCACATCCAAGCGGACGGGCCCCCAGCAGAGAAATACCGGAAGCCAACACAGCAGAATCATACCGGTATACAGTGCCAGCTGTTTGAAAAATCCGGTTTTGGGTTGAGGACAGTACGAAAGCCGTGCCGCCGTTAAAAAGCGAGATAGCCCCACACAGGCAGGCAATGCGGTGCCGCAGAATACAAGGAGCAGGCACCAAAACAGAAAGTTAAATTGCAAACTGCCCGATACCACCAGCTGCGCCTGAATGCAAAAACAAATCGAAAGGCAAAGGGGAAGGCATGCAACCCATTCCCGTTTGGTAAAGGGTGAAGCAAAGCCTTTTAGGGCACAGAAAAAGCAACAGAGCCAAAAGGCGGCAACCAAAACAGGGTTCCATGCCTGCATGGCAATGAGCAGGAACAAGGCGGTAAAAACAGCGGAGCATACGGCGGCAATAGGCAGGGTACGCCGATGCTTGCGGACAAAGAATTCCAGCGGAAATAAAAAATCAGACATAGTAAGCCCCCTTATTTCAGAAACATTGCATTTTGTGCAACAACGGATTCGGGCGAAAGGGTAAGCAGCGAATCGGGCAAGCTGCCGCTTGTGCTGCGCAAAGAAATGCCTTGCTGCATTAAGCGCAGGCAGGTGTCCAGACAAGCCTGGTCGATTTGCTCCCCCGGTACCAACAAGGGAATGCCCGGCGGATACGCCCAGACGTATTCGGCACTAATGCTGCCGATGCATTGTTCCAACGGGGTGCAAACGGTGGAACTGCGCAAAGCGGTATCCACCGAACAGATACGTTGGGGAATGGGCAAAGAAGGGGGATTAAGCTGTTTTTGGGGTTGGCTTTGCAGGGTTTTGTCAATGGCACAAAGTGCATGGGATAAAGCGGCTAAATTTTGCATGGTGTCGCCCAAACCGGTCATGGCAATGACATAATCCCCGCTGGCCATCTCCAGCTCGATGCCATAGCCTTGGCGCAGCTGCTGCATCAATTCGGGCCCGGTAATGGAGGTACCGCGGCAGGAAATCACCAATTTGCTGGGGTCATGGGCAAAAAAGGTGGGGTGTTGGGTCAGGCTGTCCTGCCCATAGAACAATATCTTTAAATGCTGTAAGTTTTTAACAGATTCACTGAATATTGTTAAATACTCACGCCATTGGACAAAGGCTTGCGTGCCATTATGCAGTAGATACTCCACACAGCCGTCAATGCTGCTTAACAACAGATAAGAAGGACTGCTGGTTTCAAAAATACCCAGCTGACGCGCCACGGCATCGGCAGAAATAAGCGAGCCGTTTACATGCATCAGAGCGGTTTGGGTAAGGCTGGGCAAGGTTTTGTGAAGGCTTTGAACCACCAAGTCAGCCCCGGCGTCAACTGCCCCTTGGGGCCAACCCTCTGCCAAGCCAAGATGTGCGCCGTGGGCTTCGTCTACCAGTACAGGAATACCTGCCTTGTGGGCAAGTTCGCAGATACGGGGCAAATCGCTGAGAACCCCCTCATAGGTGGGACTGGTCAGAATCAGCAGCTTGGCATGGGGACATTCGGCAATGGCCTGTTCCACCTGGGAAGGGGTAATGGAACCCATAATACCAAAGGTTTCATCCAGAGCAGGGGCCAGATAATGCGGAGTTAGGTCGCATAGTTCAATGGCATGGTATACGGATTTGTGGCAGCCACGGGTTAAAATTACAGAGCTGCCCTGCCCGGCGGCGGCACGAATGCCGGCTAAGATGCCGCAGGTGCTGCCGTTAATTAAATAAAACGCTTTGCGGCTGTTCCACAGGGCGGCAGCTTTGTTCATGGAATCCAAAAGAATGCCCTCGGGCTGATGCAGGTCATCAAAACCGTGGATTTCGGTAATATCAAAACCTGCACCCAAAACCGAAAGATAATCGGCAAACTGGGTATTGCGTTTATGGCCGGGCATATGCATGGGTACAGCATCGCTGTGGGCATAGGCTTGCAATGCCTGCAGCAGCGGTGCAATGGGTTGCTTCATAAAAGGGTCACGCCTTTCGGTACAAGTATTATCAACCGTTATCATATCATATCTTGCAAAAGGCTTCATCGCTTTTGGGCAGAAAATAAAGACAAATTGTAAAATGTTGGGGGCGAAGCGCAAATATACACAAGGTTTGTGGTATAATAACAAACAATTGAAAAACAAGTAAATGGTTTATTGCCGCTTAAGAAAGGTGAATCAAGTGAAAAATTTTAGAAAAAGCTATGCGTTTTCTTCCATTGCATTTATTTTAGTGGGACTGGCCTTACTGCTGTGGCCTGCGCTTTCTCTGCGTTTGGTGTGCGGTTTGTTTGGTTTGGTTATCTTAATCAAAGGAATCAGCAGTTTGGTAGGCTATGCACGGTCTGAGGTGCGCACTGTATTCCATTACTTTGGCTGGGTGTTTGGTGCTGCCGCCACCGCACTGGGTGTGTTTTTGTTAATCAAGCCGGAAACTGTGGTATCGGTTTTGCCCATCTTGGTGGGTTTGTTCGTGATTTTTGATGGCGTGATGCGGATTCAATCGGCATTGGAACTGCGCAATGCAGGCTACCACAAGTGGTGGAGCTTTTTGCTGTTGGCCTTACTGAGTGCCGGTTTGGGTGTTTTGATTTTGTGGAATCCGTTTGCTACAGTGGAAGTTTTGGTAATGGTCATCGGCATCATTTTGATGGTTGAAGGCGTACTGAATTTGGGTGGTAGCTTATATGCTTCCTGGATGCTGCGCGGCTTGCAAAAGGCTGCGGAACAGGCTACCGAGGAGTTTGACCGCATGTTGGATGGCGAAACCGATGAAACCGCACAGGGAACGGTCATTGATGTGGAGTATCGTTCGGTGGATGATGAATAAAAAATGAAGAAAAACTACCCCGTGGACTGCACAAAACAGCAAGATGTTGCGTGTTTGGCAGAAAACGGGGTAGTTTTGACTGTTCGGCAAAAAAGAATGTGATACAATATGCCGAGCAACAACGCAAGGAGGAATACAGATGAAGTCCATACCAAACCAACAAACCCATACGCCGCCTGGTGGATTTGCACAGGCCGCATCGCTGTGTGGATTTGGAGCTTTGGTATACTGGGCGGTGTCCATGTTAGTGTCGGAACTACTGAATTGGGTGCTTGCACAAAACAGTATGCAGGCGTGGCAAAGCAATGCAGTTGCAATGTTGGCATTGCAGGTTGGGGGAAATTTGCTTTCCCTTTTAGCACCGTTTTTTCTGCTTTTTGCCCAACCGCTCACAGCAAAACAGCTGTACATGCAAAAGGCGCGAAAAGGCACACTGCAAGCGGCTTTTTTGGTGTTTTGGGTTTTGGTTATGGCAGGCAATGCGGCGGCAATGCTGTTGGGAAAATGGTTGCACCAATCGCATGAACAGGTGCTGCTGCCGCAGGAAATGGGGCTGTTGCTGACCATGTGGGTTGGTTTGGCCGTTGTGCCTGCACTGGCAGAAGAGCTGCTGTTTCGCGGATTGTTACAAGGATATTTGCGCCGATATGGGGCATGGATTTCTATTGTGGGGCAAGCGGTGGTGTTTGCATTGCTGCATGGTGAAGCACCCAGTTGTTTGGCGGCACTGTTTGGCGGCATTGCATTGGGAATCTGCGCCGAGATGACGCAAAGTTTGTGGTGCAGTATGTTGTTTCATTTATACAACAACACCATGGCGTTTGCGGCGCAATATTATAGCCAATACGGGGGCGAATCATCGCTGCAAAGGGTGCTGCAATTTTCCATTCCCGCTGTGGTACTGTTGGGGTACTTAGTAGAGCGTGTAAAACATACCAAACAAAAGCCGCTGCGTTTTGCGAAAGATACCCCAATTTTTATGCTGGCAAAAAGTTTGGGTTGGTGTGTTTGCGTGGTAATTTTAGTTTGTAAGATGGTTTTGGAAACCGTGGCATAAAGGGAAAAGAGGAAGTTATATGACAGATGAGCAGTTAATGGAATTAGCATTGCAGGAGGCAAAAAAAGCCGCAGCATTGGGAGAGGTTCCGGTGGGGGCGGTTATTGCAAAGGACGGTGAGCCCATTGCAATGGCACACAATACCCGCGAAACCGAAAAAAACGCGGTACATCATGCGGAACTGTTGGCGATTGATCAGGCTTGCAAGGTGTTGGGAGGCTGGCGGTTATGGCAGTGCGAATTGTTTGTAACCTTAGAGCCTTGCCCCATGTGCAGCGGTGCAATTATCAACAGCCGAATTAAGCGTGTGGTATACGGTGCCAAAGACCCAAAGGCTGGGTGCTGTGGTTCTTTGGTGGATTTGTTTGGTTATCCGTTTAATCATAAACCGGTGATTGAAAGCGGATTGATGGAACAGGAGGCGAAAGAACTGCTGCAAGAGTTTTTTGCTATGCTGCGCCGTAAGCGGGAGGAGAAAAAGCAAAAATGAAACAGAAAACAGTGTTGATTACCGGGGCAAGCCGTGGAATCGGTGCAGCAACCGCAAGGGTGTTTGCACAGGCAGGGTATTGTGTGGCGGCAAACTATCAAAACAGCGAACAGGCGGTGCAAGCATTGGCACAGGAATATCCGAGACAGATTTTTCCGGTTCAGGCCGATGTGGCAGACCGTAAGCAGGTGGAAGCCATGTTTGAATGGGTGCGTACCAATTTGGGTGCGGTGGATGTTTTGGTGTGCAATGCAGGCATTGCAAAACAGGAATTGTTTACCGATGTTACCCCGGAAAGCTGGCAGCGCATGCTGGATGTACATTTAACGGGTGCATTCCATTGCTGCCAGTGCGCATTGCCCGATATGCTGCGGCAAAAGTGGGGGCGCATTATCACGGTAAGCTCCATGTGGGGGCAGATTGGCGGCAGCTGCGAGGTGGCTTATTCGGCAGCAAAGGCGGGGTTAATCGGCTTTACCAAAGCCTTGGCAAAGGAAGAAGGCCCCAGCGGAATTACGGTGAACTGTGTAGCACCCGGTGTAATTGATACCGATATGATGGCGGGCTTTTCGCAGCAGGACCGCGAAGCACTGGCGGAAGAAACCCCCACCGGAAGCTTGGGCAGCCCGCAGCAGGTGGCAAAGGCTATTTTGTTTTTGGCAAGCGAAGATGCCGATTACATTACCGGGCAAGTATTGGGTGTAAATGGCGGTTTGGTAATTTAGAATAAGGCGAACGAATCCCTTTTTTGCTGCATACAATGCGGTGAAGGAGGGGTGCTTTATGAATGTATACGAAGAAGGAATTGATGTATCCCGATACCAAGGTGCTGTGGATTGGGCGGCGGTATACAATGCCGGCAAACGGTTTGCCATTGTGCGTTTGGGTTCCAGCAATCAAAACGGACCCTATGTAGACCCATATTTTGATAAGAATGTAACCGGCGCACAGCAAGCAGGGCTGCGTGTGGGTGCCTATTATTATACTTACGCAAAAACCGAAGATGAAGTAATTCAAGAGCTGCTGGTTTTTTTACAGGCACTGGAAGGGCATCAGCTGGAGTATCCGGTTTATGTGGATATGGAAGAAAACTCGCTGACCTATTTGGGCAAAGAGAAAATAACTCAGCTGATTAAATTTGCCATGGATATTCTGGACCAAAAGGGCTGGTACCCTGGGTACTACAGTTATACCGAGTTTTTAAGGCGGTACATTGACAGCGAACAGCTGAAGGATTATCCGTTGTGGGTGGCAGATTACCGTGGCTATGTGGGGCATACAGGGGATTACGGCATGTGGCAGTATTCCTCGGTGGGCAAGGTAGACGGCATAAGCGGAAATGTGGATTTGAACTATAGCTATGTGGACTATCTGCCGCTGATTCAAAAGGCAGGAAAAAACGGATACCAACCCACCGAAGAGCCCGTTTGCCGTGAAGAAGAATACAAACAAAAATGGCAGGCAGCCGAAGAAAAATTGAATAAGATTCAAGAAATTTTGAACGAAGTGTAAAAAATGACCGATAACGCAATCCCAAGGTTGCAACCAAACAAAGAACAAGATATGATAGGAATAAATAATGCACATTTAGGCAAAAATAATTGAATATAGGAGAAAATCATGGAAAATAAAAAGACGCTTCGCAACATTGTTGGCATTGCAGCGTTTTGCATTTTATTGTACTGGGGGCTGCAAAATCTGAATGACGTAGCACATTTTGTGGGAACTATAAATTCACTGCTGACACCATTTTTTCTGGGTGGCGCTATGGCGTTTATTTTTAATGTTCCCATGCGTGCCATTGAACGGCATATCCCTAAAAAGATGGAGAAAGTGCGCCGACCAATGTCACTGACACTTACGCTTTTGGCGGTAGTGGGTGTGCTTATGGTGGTATTTTTGCTGGTGGTGCCTCAGTTGCAAGAAACGGTGCAAAAAATTATCCGCCGTTTGCCCGCTTTTTGGGTCAGTGTACAAGACTATATGTATCAGCTGATGACAGAATACCCGGCACTGAGTGAATGGCTGAAAGAACCGGTTTCCATTGATTGGGCAAGCTTGACCAAAAATGCAGTAAACTGGATGCAAACCAGCGGTTTGGCTTTGGTGGGAAATACGGTAAGTGCTGCAACCGGCATTATCTCCGGCTTTGTAAGCTTCTTTATCGGATTTATTTTTGCCATTTATCTGTTGAGCCAAAAAGAAGCGTTGGGCCGCCAAGGCAAGATGCTGCTGTATGCTTGGCTACCTGAGAAAAAGGCAGACAAAGTGCTGGAAGTGGCAGCACTTACCAATCGCACTTTTTCCAATTTCCTGTCCGGCCAATGTTTGGAAGCCTGCATTTTGGGTTGTTTGTTTGCCATTGGTATGCTGTTGTTCCATATGCCATATGTATTGCTGGTTAGTGTTTTGGTGGCGGTAACCGCATTGATTCCGGTATTTGGTGCATTCATTGGCTGTTTTGTGGGTGCATTCTTGATTTTGATTGATAATCCCATGCAGGCCGTTGTGTATGTAATTTTGTTCTTTGTAATTCAGCAAATTGAAGGCAATTTGATTTATCCCCGTGTGGTGGGCAATTCGGTTGGTTTGCCCTCCATTTGGGTGTTGGCAGCGGTTACCTTGGGCGGCAGCACTATGGGTGTTGTGGGTATGCTGGTAATGATTCCGCTTTGCTCGGTTTTGTATAGCTTGCTGCGAACCGCTACCCGCAACAAGTTAAGAGAAAAAGGCATTGCCCGCATGAAATATGCCATGCAGGCCGATACCGTGCCCGGAAAAGGGAAAAGTGCATCAAAGGCGAAAAAATAAAAAAGATACGAAAAGCCCCGAGTCCTGTTGGACTCGGGGCTTTTCCGATTCTGGAGAATGGAGAGGTGTATTATGAAAAAAAGATAAAATTTACTTCAGCAGCTCTTCAACAGCGGGCTTGGGCTGCAGGCCAATGCTCTTTTGTGCAACAGAGCCGTTTTTGAATACAATCAGGGTAGGAATGCTCATAACGCCAAACTGCATAGCCAGTTCCGGCTCTTGGTCAATATCGATTTTGCAAACCTTTACCTGACCAGCTTTTTCTGCGGCAATTTCGTCCACGATGGGGGCCATCATGCGGCAGGGACCACACCAGGGAGCCCAAAAGTCTACCAAAACGGGTACAGTGCTGTTGGTAACTTCTTGTTCAAAGTTTGCTTTGGTAATGGTAATAACGCTCATTGTAAAACTCCTTATATGCCAAACGGCAATTTTTTTTAAACTCAACTGTTGTATTTAGTGTACCCCTAAACGGGCAAAATATCAGTGATAAAGTCACTTTAAGTATACTAAAACGGTGTTGTTTGGGTTTTGTGCCTTTATCGCAAACTGTCTTGTGCAACTTGAGTTAATTTTTTCAAGTCGGTAATGGTAATGCAACCCCGTGCAATTTCCACCATGTGTTCGTTTTGAAAATATTTCAACATGCGGGTAACTACCTCGCGGGCACTGCCCAAATGATGGGCAATTTCTTCGTGGGTAATTTTTAGCTGCAAAGAATCGTTTAGTTCTGATTCATTTACCAAAAAAGCAGCCAAACGGCTATCCAGATGTTTGTATAAGATTTGATCCAAAAGCCACATAACATCCGAAAAAGAACTGGCAATCAATTCGGTGGTATAATTGGCCACAGGAGCGGATTCCTGCATGAGCTTTTTGTAAACCGGAGCAGGGATGCGGTAGAGTACACAGTCTTTTTCGGCTTGTACCGAGATATCAAACTGCAAGCTGTTCAACATGCAGTAGGCAGATAAAATACACACATCCCGTTCAAACAACCGATACAGCGTAACTTCGCGCCCATCGTCAGAATAAGAATAGACCCGCAGCTGACCCTTTACCACAATCAATGGCCCAATGCAGTCTTCTGAGCCATTGTGCACGATTTCGCCTTTGGAAGCATGGTACAGTGCAACACCGCGTTCCAGTGTTTGCTGCTGTTCTTGGGTAAGTTTTGACCAAAAAGGCAGATAATCGCAAATTTCCATAGTAACAAGGCCTCCCGATTTTTTGTAATAAAATCATTATGCCACAAAATCGGCAAAGGTGCAAACCATAGGCTTAAAACCAAAGCAGACCCAGATGTTCGCATAAAATTTTGCTGCCCATTAAAATAAGTACAATGCCGCCCAATAGTTCGGCTTTGGATTTGTACTTTGCACCAAACCGATGCCCCAAAGCAACACCGAATGCCGAAAGGCAAAAGGTAACAAGGCCGATAAAGCTAACCGCAGGCAGTATGGAAACATTTAAAAAGGCAAGGGTTACACCAACCGCCAAAGCATCAATGCTGGTGGCAACCGCCAAGCCCAGCATGGCTTTGGGGTTTAGCTGGTCGTCCAATGCTTCGGCTTCTTCGCGGGATTCGCGCACCATGTTGAAGCCGATAAAAACAAGCAGGGCAAAGGCAATCCAATGGTCAATACTGGTGATAAATTGCTGAAACTGCATGCCCAACAGATAACCAATCAAAGGCATACCGGCCTGAAAGCCGCCAAAGTATAAGCCAACGGTGGCGGCATGGCGTGCATTTAGCTTTTTAAGGCTTAATCCTTTGCAAATCGAGGCGGCAAAGGCATCCATGGAAAGGCCAACGGCTAAAATAAACAACTCTAGTAAACTCATAACATACTCCTTATGACATAATCAACGGTTATTATATCATATAATAATGTGGAACAGCCCCAAGATGTGAAGATTTTGCATATTTTTAAAATAAAATTCAAAAAAGGTATTGCAATAAAAAAGATACTGTGCTATAATACATCTCGCAGCCGTACGAAGCTGATGCGCAGGTGTCGTACAACGGCTAGTACATCAGCCTTCCAAGCTGAGGACGTGGGTTCGACTCCCATCACC
>CALWNI010000048.1 GCA_944382775.1 uncultured Allofournierella sp. | reverse complement strand
CCCCAGCTGTACAAGCAGATTTTGATGCTGTCTGGTTTTGACCGTTACTTTCAGATTGCCCGCTGCTTCCGTGACGAAGACCTGCGCGCTGATCGTCAGCCCGAGTTCACCCAGATTGACATGGAGATGAGCTTTGTAGAGGCAGAGGACGTAATGTCCATGAACGAAGGTTTGGTAAAGAAGGTGTTCAAGGAGATTCTGAACATCGACGTACCCACTCCGTTTGCCCGTATGCCCTACAGCGAGGCAATGGACCGCTTTGGCAGCGATAAGCCCGACACCCGTTTTGGCTTGGAGCTGGTAAACGTGAGCGAAGTGCTGAAGAATACCGAGTTCATGCCTTTTAAGAGTGCATTGGAAGCAGGCGGCAGCATTCGTTTGATTAACGCCAAGGGCCTGGCAGATAAGCTGACCCGTAAGACCATTGACAAGCTGACCGACGTTGTAAAAACCTACGGTGCCAAGGGTCTGGCTTACACCCGTTTGACTGCAGAAGGCGAAACCTCCAGCTTTGAGAAGTTCTTGACCGAAGAGGAAAAGAACGCCCTGCGTACCGCTGCCGGTGCAGAGGTAGGCGACGTGCTGCTGGTAGTGGCCGACGGCAAGAACGACACCGTATTTGCCGCTTTGGGCGCTTTGCGTTTGGACGTTGCAAAACGCTGCGAGCTGATTGACGAAAGCAAGTTTAACTTCCTGTGGGTTACCGAGTTCCCCCTGTTCGAGTACAGCGAGGAAGAAGGCCGCTACATGGCAAAGCACCATCCCTTTACCATGCCCATGGATGAGGACTTGGATAAGATTGAAAGCGAACCCGGCGTATGCCGTGCAAAGGCTTACGACATGGTTCTCAACGGCTGCGAATTGGGCGGCGGTTCCATTCGTATCAACAACCCCGAATTGCAGGACCGCATGTTCAAGGCATTGGGCTTCACCGAGGAAAGCGCACGGGAAAGCTTTGGCTTCTTGATGGATGCCTACAAGTACGGTGCACCTCCCCACGGCGGCATGGCATTCGGCTTTGACCGCATGGTTATGCTGATGCTGAAAAAGGATTCCATCCGCGATGTTATTGCATTCCCCAAGGTACAAAATGCCGGCGAGGTAATGAGCGGATGCCCCGAAACCGTAGAGGAGAAGCAGCTGCGTGAGCTGAACATTGCTTGCACTGTGCCCGAAGCATAAGGTATTCCACAATCATTGCGCTGCAATGTGGAAAACAGAGTAATAAAAAATCCCCTTTGGAATTTCCAAAGGGGATTTTTGTGTTTTATAGCGGTTGCCCACGGCAACAAAGGATTATAGGTCGTCCACCAAAGCGGTGCTCTTTGCGTAAGCCGTGCTCTTTGCCTCAAAGAAATCGGTTTTTACCATATTGGCATTGGAGTACTGGCTTACCCACTTCATGCTGGCAGGTTCGGTCTGGTTATCCTCAAACAGGGGACCAAAGCCCAAACCGGTCCAGCGCAGGTTGCCCAGATAACGAATGTAGTCGGTTACCATCTGCTGGGTTAAACCGGGAATGTCGTTGCCGATTACATAATGGCCCCACTCAATTTCCTGGCGCACGCCCTCTTCCAGCATTTCTTTCAAAACCTGAATGTTTTCCGGGGTGAACAGTTCGGGCTCTTCTTTCTGCATCTCCAGCAAGATGTTGCGGAACAGCCACAAATGGGTGTTTTCGTCACGGTTGATGTAACGGATTTCCTGTGCAGAACCGGGCATCTTGCCGTTGCGAGAAAGGTTGTAGAAGAACATAAAGCCGCTGTAGAAGTAAATGCCCTCCAAAATGTAGTTGGCCATCATAACTTTCAACAGGGTAAAGGGGTCCTTGTTGGTTTGAAACTCGTTGTACAGGTCGCCGATGAAGGTGTTGCGGCGCAGCAAACGCTCGTCGGTTTTCCACTGATACAGAATATCATTGCGCTCCACCGGGCTACAAATGGTATCCAACATGTAGCTGTAACTCTGGCTGTGTACACATTCCTGGAAGGTTTGGATGGACAGACACAGGTTTACCTCATTTGCGGTCACATACTCGCCAATGTTGGGCAGGTTGGCGGTTTGAATGGAGTCTAAGAAAACCAAAAAGCTTAAAATCTTATCGTAAGCGGTACGCTCTGCCGCAGTAAGATTGGGGTAGTCTTTGGTGTCCTGGGTCAGGTTGATTTCTTCGGGAATCCAAAAGTTGTTCATGGCCTGACGGTACCAATCGCTTACCCAGGCGTAGCGCATGTTGTTAAAATCGTTCAGGTTGGTGGTGTTGCCGCCAATCATACGGCGGTTGCGTACATCGGTATCACCATTGGGGTTGAACAATGGTTTTTTCATTAAATCTGCCATAGCCTACAATACTCCTGTTATAACAAATGGAATGAGAAAGCTCGGGCTTGCCGAGCTTTCTGTCATACAGTTTTATTAAGAAGAACAGCTTTCGCACTCTTCTACTTCCAAGGATTTGCTGCGTACATAGTAAACGGTCTTTACGCCCTGTTCCCATGCCAGAATATACAGGTTGAGTACCTGACGCATGGTGAAATCGTTGGTGATATAGAAGTTCATGCTTTGTGCTTGGTCAATGTGACGTTGACGCACACCGGCGGCACGCACGCTCCAGGTTTGGTCAATCTGGTGCGCGTTTTTGTAGAACCAATAGGTTTGCATGCTCAACTCCGGTGCAACACGGGGCAGCATGCTGCCTTTTTTCTCTTCCAGGAAGAAACGCTTCATCACAGGGTCAATGCCTGCGGTGGTGCCGGCCAAAATGCTGGTGCTGCTGGTGGGGGCAATGGCAAGCAGATAAGCGTTGCGCATGCCTTGCTTTGCCACCTTTTGTGCCAGTGCGGTCCATTCGGGGCTGTTATAGCTCCGTTTGGTGAAGTATTCACCGGTTTGCCAGTCGCTGCCCTCAAACATCTGGTATCTGCCTTTTTCGGCTGCTAAATCACTGCTTGCCGAAACAGCAGCCATGTTGATGGTTTCAAATACATCATCCACAAAGGTCAAATGCTCATCGCTTTCCCAGCGGATGCCTGCTTTTGCCAGCATATGATGATATCCGCTTACACCCAAACCAATGCTGCGGTAGCGGCGGTTGGTGATTTTTGCATAAGGCAGCGGATAGAAGTTCAGGTCAATAACATTATCCAAGGCACGAACTGCGGTGTGAACCACGTCGGTTAGATAGGCTTTGTCGGTAACCGGCAGATTGCCCAAAGACAAGCTTGCCAGATTGCACACAACAAATTCACCGGGACGGGTGGTGTTGACCACAACGGTATCGCCGTGCTCGGTTACAATCTCGGTGCTGACCGATTCAATGGGCGACATATTTTGTGCAATTTCGGTGCACAGGTTGGAGCAGTAAATCATGCCCTTGTGACTGTTGGGGTTGGCACGGTTTACAATATCGCGGTTAAAGGTGAAGGGAGTGCCGGTTTCTACTGCACTTTTCAGTACCAAGCGTACAATTTCTTTTACGCTTACCACACGCTTGTGAATACGGGGGTCTGCCACACATTCCAGGTAACGCTTTTCCCATTCCTCGCCGTAGTAGTCTTCCAAAGAATAACCCTTTACGGTTGCAATTTGATGGGGACACATTAAATGCCATGCAGCGTCGATGTTTTCTTTTGCCAGCTTCCAGAACAGGTCGGGATAGCAAACGGCGGGGAATACGTCGTGCGCTTTCATGCGGTCATCGCCGTTGTTGGTGCGCAGCTGCAAAAATTCGGGCAGGTCTTTGTGCCAAACGTCCAGATAAACGGCAACGGCGCCTTGACGTACACCCAATTGGTCAACCGCAACGGCGGTATCGTTCACCAGTTTAATCCAGCGGATTACACCGCCGGCGGCACCTTCAAAGCCGCGAATGCTGGCACCGGCTGCACGCACCTTGCCAAAGTACAGGCCCATACCGCCACCAAATTTGCTTACCTGTGCAAAGTTGTCAATGCTGCGATAAATGCCATCCAGGCTATCGGATACCGTATCAATAAAGCAGCTGGAAAGCTGGTGATAGGGCTTGCGTGCGTTGGACAGGGTGGGGGTTGCCATGGTTACTTCCATGCGGCTGAGCATGTTGTAGAACTTTTGTACCCAAACCAAACGGTCGGTTTTTTCTTCCATGGCAAGATGCAATGCAATGCCCAAGAACATTTCCTGTGGAGTTTCCAAAGGAACGTGCTGGCGGGTGTGAATGACATAGCGTTTCAGCAGCAGGTCCAAACCGGAGTAGGTGAACAGCTCGTCCCGTTCGGGGCATAAAAAGCTTTGTGCCTGCAAAATTTCAGCACGGGAATAATGCTCTAAAATATAGCTGCCATACAGATTTTCATCGGTCAGATAGCGAATTTTAGAATACAAGTCGGTAATATTGCGGCTTGCCAGCTGTTCTTCCAGCTGCAAATGGAACGAAAGGTTCAGCAAACGGGCAGCAATAAATTCCCACTTGGGAGCTTCGGGGGTGGTCAGTTCCACTGCGGCCTTGACCAGTGCGCCCAAAATTTCTTTTCGGGTCATACCGGGCTTGGAAAAGCCGGAAAATTTAGCGGATAATGCAGTAAGCGGATAGGTAAGCTGCTCAAAATCCTTTTGGATTTTTTCCAAGCAAGGCTGCAATTCCGGCACACCGGCTTCGGTAATGATTTGATTGCGTGCCTGTCGCAATTCGCTGCGTTTGGAACGATACAGAATATAGCTTTTGGCTGCATCAAAATAGCCCTGTTCCATCAAGGTGCGCTCCACCTGATCCTGAACATCTTCTACGGTGGCTTCAATGCCTTGTAAGTGCTGCTCAACAGCGTTTAACAGGTCGATAAGAACCTGCTCGGCAGGAACATTGCCCACACTGGCAAAGGATTTTTTCATGGCTTCGATGATTTTATTGCCATCATATTGTTCCAGCTGGCCACTGCGTTTTTTGATTTGCATTCTATGCCCTCCATGGTAGTTCAATCATCTACAAAAATAACTAGGATTTAATTTTAATTAGCTGTTCCATTATACACTTGTTGGAACTATGATTCAATTGTGAAAAAACACAAGATTCAACACTGCATATTGCGAGAAATGCAATAGATACCGCCGATATCTAGTAGATACCACAAATAAAGTTGCACAAATAAAAAACTATGCTGCCAGTAAGACAGCATAGTTTAGGGCCATTATTCGGCTGCACCCAACCACTTAATTTCGTCGTTATCGGCAAAGGCAATGGCAGCAAAGCCTTGATTTTCCAGTGTGCCGAACTGTTTGCCCAGCTTTTTGGCCTGGGGCAGAACGCTTACGGTGTAGCTGCTGCGCAGCAAAGCGGCTTTTTGCAGAACCTGTGCAAAATCGGCTTCGGGCAGATACAGCAGTGCCAACTTTTTCTTATCGGCAGGAATTTGGAAGTTTTGCTCCATCAAAATGCCGCAGATGCGCTCAAAACCAATGGAGAAACCAACGGCAGGAACCTGTTGGCCCAAGAACTTGCCAATCATGTTGTCATAACGGCCGCCGCCGGCAACCGCACCGCTGAAGGAGGCACAGGTAACCTCAAATACCATACCGGTGTAGTAGCCCTGACCACGAACCAGGCTGGGGCAGTAGGCGATTTTATAAGCACCGTTTGCCAAGCTCTCTACGGTGCTGATTACCTTTTGCAGGTTTTCGCCCAAGGTCTTATCCTCGCACAAGCCGCTGATGGTTTCCAGGCTAAATTCGCCCTTTGCCAAAAAGTCGGTCAATGCGGCAATGGCACTTTCGGGGAATTGCTTTTCGGTCAGCTCTTTGGCAACGCCTTCGGTGCCGATTTTATCCAGCTTATCAAAGGTGATGCAAACACTGTCCAGCGTATCGGCGGCAAAGCCCATATTGGTGAGCATACCGCGCAGAATACGGCGGTCGTTGATGTTTACGGTAAAGTCGTTGAAGCCAATGCCCAGCAAAGCACGGGCGGTTACGTCAATCAGCTCAATTTCTGCGTTGCAGGAAGCATCGCCCAAAATGTCGATATCGCACTGCACGAACTCACGCATACGGCCCTTTTGGGGACGCTCGGCACGGAATACGCGGTCGGTTTGAATGACCTTAAAGGGGGTGGGCAGCTTGTCGCGGTTGGCTGCATAGTAACGGGACAAGGGCAGGGTTAAATCGTAACGCAAACCCATATCCGACAGGTCTTTTTCGTTGCCGGCAGTCAAAGCACTTGCCAGCTTATCACCGCGCTTTAAAACCTTGAAAATCAAGTTCAGGTTATCGCCACCCTCGCTCTTGTCCAGGTTTTCCATATCTTCCAGCATGGGGGTAGAAATGCGCTCAAAGCCGCTGGCACGATAGGTTTCCAGAATACGACCTTGCACATAATCACGCAGTTTTTGTTCGGCGGGCAGATAGTCTTTCATGCCCTTTAAGGGATTGATTTTCATACAGTTCCTCCGGTGCATCTATTATAAAGCAATAAAGTATCTTGAACTTATTTATCATAGCTTCCAACAGTGGTATTTGTCAATAAAAAGCGGGCCATACTAACAGGGATTAACCAAGAGGGAGGCAATGTGTTGGAAGAGTTTTTAAAGCGGCATCGCTGGAGTATTTTAGCAACCGGTGCCGCCATACAAATTTTAACGGGGATTCCATCGGCATGGGGTGTGTTTCAAGGTCCGGTGCGGCAGGAGTACGGCTTTGAAGAAAGTGCCGCCAGTTTTATTTTAAGTTGTATCATCGGTGCCTTTGGCGTGGGCGGTGTAATAGGCGGATATCTGCAAGACCGTTTTGGCCCCCGTATGGCAGGGTTGGCTGGTACCTTGTTATTAACGGCGGGATTTGTAACAGCAGGCTTTTTGCCGGCACAAAAACCATGGGCCTTTTATTTGGGGTTCAGTGTGCCGGTGGGCTTGGGATGCGCCTTTTTGTACCCGGCGGTTATGAGCTGTGCTCAAAAATGGTATGTGGATAAAAAAGGCATGGCAACCGGAATCATTGGCGGTGCGGTTGGATTTTCCGGTGCGGCACTGACCTTTTTGGTGCGCTGGCTCACCAACAGCTGGGGAATCCGAAGCGGGTTTTGGATTATGGGCGCCATTTTGTTTTTGGTGTGTGCAATCGGCAGCAGTTTACTGCAAAACCCAACCAAGAGCGAACAGGCGAACACAACAAAGCAAACTACACCCAAACAGGATTATACAGTGGGGCAGATGCTGAAAACCAAACAGTATTGGCTGGTAACCGCATCGGTGGCACTGGCAACACCGGCGGTGCTTTTGTTTAGTCCTATCATTATTCAAATGGGGCAGGAGCGAGGGCTTTCGGAACAGGCGGCCTATTGGGCCATTATTTTGGGCGCGGTTGGCTCGGCCGCCGGTCGGCTTACCATGCCTGCCTTGAGTGATAAACTGGGCCGAAAACCCGTGGATATATTATTGTTTATCGGGCTGGCAGGGTTTTCCTTTGCCTTTATTGGTGTACAAAGTTGGTGGATGATTGGGGTTTACACCGCCCTTACCTTTTGTTATGCAGGGCAGGCGGCTGTTCTGCCCAGCTTGTGTACCGATTTGTTTGGCATAAAAAACACCGGTGTAAACTACGGTTTTTTAGCGTTGGGAATGGGCGTAGGCAGCATTGGTTTTCCGTTGGCGGTTCGCCTGTTGCATCTGGAGGAGGCACGCCACAGCATTGCCATTGGGGCAGCCCTGGCGGCTGTGGTTTGTTTGTGGCAGCTAAAGCCCACCCAAAGCAAAAAAATATAAAAGCCACTGCACGAGTGCAGTGGCTAAAAAAGCTTAATTTTTGCAGTCGCCAAACAGATTGAAACGGTACAGCTTGGCTTCGTCTTCCGGTTCGGAACATTCAAATTTTGCTTCCGCAATTTGACCGCCCTGAATCAAGGTGGTAAAGCCAATCAGCTGGCACAGCTTGCTTTTTAAGTTTAAGCGGTCGCCTTCGGGGGTAATCATATAAACATCGCCTTTGCAGCTGGCAAGCATAGTGGTAAAATCACGAACATTAAAATCATGCAAACAGATGCGATCCATAACAATGCTCCTCACTTTCTTGGGTAGGGCAAATCAATTTTGAAGCCTTAAAACCATAGGTTAAGTATACTATAACATGCTCGGTTAGCAGATGCAATAAAATACAAAAGATATATTTGTACAAAACGCCGAAAAATTTATCACAAGCGAAAAAAACAGGGCAGGATATTGGGTAAACAAGCAAATTTTGTTGCGAAACAAACCGAAAACGCCTTGCAAAACGACCGCCCCCTATTTATAATGAATATCGTAGATGTTGTGAAATTCGCAACAAGCTTAAAAGAGAACAAAGGAGAGTACTATTATGACCTATTCTCATGAAGTAGAGCGTATGTGTCCTCTGACCAAAGGCCCCAACCACGGCCCTGCTCCCATTCCGGAAGAAGGCGCTTGGGTAAAAGCCTATGAGATCAAGGATATTTCCGGCCTGACCCACGGTGTGGGCTGGTGTGCGCCCCAGCAGGGTACCTGCAAACTGACCTTGAACGTTAAGAACGGCATCATCGAAGAGGCTTTGGTAGAGACCATCGGCTGCTCCGGTATGACTCACTCTGCTGCTATGGCTGGCGAGATTCTGCCCGGCAAGACCATTCTGGAAGCCCTGAACACCGACCTGGTTTGCGATGCAATCAACGTTGCTATGCGTGAGCTGTTCCTGCAGATCGTTTACGGTCGTACCCAGACTGCTTTTAGTGAGGGTGGTCTGCCTGTTGGTGCTGGTCTGGAAGATTTGGGTAAGGGTCTGCGCAGCATGACCGGTACCATCTTCTCCACCAAGGCTAAGGGCGTTCGTTACCTGGAGCTGACCGAGGGTTACATCCTGAAGACCGCTCTGGACGAGAACAACGAGGTAATCGGTTACCAGTTTGTTCGTTTGGGCAAGATGCTGGAGGCAATCCGCCACGGCGAAGATCCCAAGACCGCCTTTGAGAAGAATATTGGCACTTACGGCCGTTTCGATGGTGCTGCTAAGTACATCGATCCCCGTGAAGAATAAGAGAGGAGGAGTTATACAATGGCTAAATTTGAATCTATGGATCGCCGCATGCCCAAAATCGAGGCATGCCTGAAGGCTAACGGCCTGGAATCCCTGGACGCTTGCCGTGAGATGCTCCTCGAAAAGGGCATCGACTGCGACGCAATCGTTAAGGGCGTACAGCCTATCTGCTTTGAAAACGCCGTATGGGCTTACACCCTGGGCACTGCCATTGCTGTAAAGCGTGGCCTGAAGAATGCAGCTGAGTGTGCAGCTGCCATCGGTGAGGGCCTGGAGGCTTTCACCATTCCCGGTTCTGTTGCAGAGCAGCGTAAGGTTGGTCTGGGTCATGGTAACCTGGGCGCAATGCTGCTGAGCGACGAGACCACCTGCTTTGCTTTCTTGGCAGGCCACGAGTCCTTTGCTGCTGCTGAGGGTGCTATCGGCATCGCTCGCACCGCTAACAAGGCTCGTAAGACCCCCCTGCGCGTTATCCTGAACGGCTTGGGCAAAGACGCTGCTTACATCATCAGCCGCATCAACGGCTTCACCTACGTTGAAACCGATTACGATTTCAAGACCGGTGAGCTGAAGGTTGTTCGCGAGAAGGCTTTCTCCGAGGGCGAGCGCGCTGCTGTTAAGTGCTACGGCGCTAACGACGTTCTGGAAGGCGTTGCTATCATGAAGAAAGAGGCTGTTGAAGTTTCCATCACCGGTAACTCCACCAACCCCACCCGCTTCCAGCACCTGGTTGCAGGCACCTACAAAAAGTGGGCCATCGAAAACAACAAGAAGTACTTCTCTGTTGCTTCCGGCGGCGGCACCGGCCGTACCCTGCATCCCGATAACGTTGCAGCAGGTCCTGCTTCTTACGGCTTGACCGACAGCATGGGCCGTATGCACGGTGATGCTCAGTTCGCTGGTTCTTCCAGTGTTCCTGCACACGTTGAGATGATGGGCCTGATCGGTATGGGCAACAACCCCATGGTTGGCGCTACCGTTGCTTGCGCTGTTGCAGCTTCTCAGGTATAATTCAACTTGAATTACAAAAGACCGCCCCGATAAAGGGCGGTCTTTTTATTTTGCAAAGGCAAATACTGGTTTTTTGTTTTCTGTTCGTGCTATAATAAGAAAAAACGCCAAAAGGGAGGCGACGCACCAATGTATGATATGTCAGAATCCCAACTCACATTCTATGACTATGTACAGCCTTTTGGGGGCGCGTTGGATGAAGATAACCGCTGGATTCGGCTGGCAAAAGCCATTGACTGGCAAGAGCTGGAGCGGCAATATGCAACCAATTTCGGCAAAGCAGGCAACCCTGCATTGCCGCTGCGTATGGCATTTGGCAGCCTTGTCATTCGCGCTGCACTGGGCTTGTCTGACAAGCAAACCGTGCAGATGATTCGGGAAAATCCCTATCTGCAATATTTTATCGGTATGAACAGTTTTTCCAGCGAAGCGCCTTTTGTGGCCCACAGTATGGTGGGATTTCGGCATCGCATCTCGGAACAAGAGGTACAAAAGGCGGTACGGCTATGGAAAAAGTTTTCTCGTGAGAACGAACGCTGACCTTGCTGCATAGAATGGGTCATGTCCACAAAGTTGAATGCGCAAACGGTGCTTGGCATGGTTTGGCATACAATCAAAGGGGCATAGAACCAAACGAAAGGATAGACTCAGTGAAAGAGCGAAATGCTCGAGTCTAGTAAGGTGCGTATTATGAATTTAAAAGGCTCCAAAACCGAAGCAAACCTCAAAACGGCTTTTTCCGGCGAAAGTCAGGCATACACAAAGTATGGCTACTACGCAGATAAGGCAATGGAAGAAGGCTACAACGAAATTTCGTCCGTGTTTGCAGAAACCGCAAAAAACGAGCGGGAACACGGGGAGATTTGGTTTAAGCTGCTGCATCATTGCAACGAAATTCCCGACACCATGACCAACCTATTGGATTCTGCCGCAGGCGAACACTATGAGTGGACAAAGATGTATGCAGAATTTGCCGAAACTGCAAAAAAAGAAGGATTCTGCCACATTGCAGCCTTGTTCCATATGGTAGGCGACATTGAAAAAGAGCACGAAGCACGCTACAGAGATTTGGCAAAACTGCTGGAAGAGGGCAAAATGTTCTGCCGTGAAACCGAGCAGGTTTGGATTTGCACCAACTGTGGCCATATCCACGTTGGCACCCATGCACCGGAGCAATGCCCTGTGTGCGGTGTTCCGCAGGGATACTTTGTAATTCGCGCAGAAAATTA